>NZ_JBFAWW010000002.1:0-366291 GCF_040680495.1 Streptomyces sp. NPDC052036
GACCGGGGGACCCCCGCCCCGAACCGGCATCGGGCGGCCCCCCCCGGGGGGGGCCGCCATCCCCCGAACGGCCGTGGGGACGGGGCCGTGGCCCCGTCCCCGGTGTCACTGGCCGGCGGAAGCGGTCGCCGTCGCGCTCGCGGACGCGTCGTGCCCGGGCTTGCCGGACTCCTCGTGCCCGGGCTTGCCGGACGAGCCCGCCGCGGGCGAGCCCGACGCCGACTTCGAGGGCTTGGCGCTCGTGCTCCCCGACGGCGAGGCGGTGGTGGTCGGCGTGGGGATGTTGCTCGGTCCCCACTTGGTGAAGTAGCTCTCGGCCGGCACCACGTAGGCCCCCAGGCTCACGTCGCCGGTCTTGCTGAAGCTGAACGTGATCTTCTGCGCGTTGCCGTTCTTGACGGAGGCGCCCATGTTGTCCAGGACGGCGGAGACGTTGTCCTTGCCGCCGATGACGAGGGAGCCGCCGGCCGGGACGGTCACCTTGCCCGAGCCCTTGGCGGGGGAGAGGGCGGCGGTGCCGTCGCCGTCCACGCTGATCGAGTCCAGCGTCTCGTCGTCGCGGCCGGTGTTGAAGACGGTCGCCGAGATCACCGCGGGGCCGGTGGCCTTCGGGTCGGGCTGGGTGATGACGAGAGCGTTCTGGACCTTGATGGTGCCGACGCTGGTCGCGGCGTTGTCCGGCTTGACCTCGAGCGTCTGGCTGTCGTTGCCGGCGCCGCATGCGGCGAGCGAGGCGATCGAGAACGCGATGGCGGCGGCGGCGAGGGCGCCGCGTCGAAGGCTGCTGCTCACGGCGGCGGCAACTCCTTGAACGTGGGCGGAGCAGGACGACTCCCTGATAAAGCCGCCCTAAGTGTCTGTCAGCGGCCTTAGGTTACCGAGCCGTTCCCCGGCCGCCGCACCCGACCCTCCCCAAGGGCTCCGAGTTCGTTCGGGAAGGGGGTCCGGCGCGGGTCCTCGGGGATACGGCGCAGGTCGTCGGGAAACCGGTGCGGGGGCGTCGGAAGATACGGCGCGGGGTCGTCGGGGACAGGGTGCGCGCTCGGCGGTGGTCGTCCGCCGAGTCCGTCCCGAACACTCTGACCTCATCGTTCTCACCTGGCTCATCAGCCACTTTGACCTCGACTTGGCCTTCCATTCACATAACCGACTTGCCTCCGTCCGGATTTCCGGCAAGGAATGCGCGGCCAGTACCGGAAATCGATCACAGGGACAACCGGGCGGGGAACAGTACCCGTCTTGATCAATTCCTGATTCGGCCCGGACGCGACGACAGGCACCGAACGGAGTAGCGTAAGTCGAGCGCTTGGGGCCGGACAAAAGGGGACGATCGGGGGTCGGCTGGTGGCCTCCGAAGCGTGTAACGTACGGGTTTCCCCGTGCCCGCAGAGCCGCTCCGACCTGCGAATACCCTCTTCCGCTCTCCCCTCGAAGCACGTTCCTGTCGCGGTTGTCAAGCCCCGAGATATGCCCTGACCTGCGAAAACGCCATTCAGAAGACGCGGTTTCCGTGTTACCCTGGATAGCCACGGAAGGGGTACCTGTCACATGACGTTCAAGGTTGGCGACACCGTGGTCTATCCCCATCACGGGGCCGCGCTGATCGAGGCCATCGAAACTCGTCAGATCAAAGGCGTGGACAAGACCTACTTGGTGCTGAAGGTCGCCCAGGGCGACCTGACGGTGCGTGTGCCAGCGGACAATGCGGAGTTCGTCGGCGTGCGTGATGTGGTCGGTCAGGACGGGCTGGACCGGGTCTTCGAGGTGCTGCGCGCGCCGTACGCCGAGGAGCCCACGAACTGGTCGCGTCGCTACAAGGCAAATCTGGAGAAGCTCGCCTCCGGCGATGTCATCAAGGTCGCGGAAGTCGTGCGTGACCTGTGGCGTCGTGAGCGCGAGCGCGGACTGTCCGCCGGTGAGAAGCGGATGCTCGCCAAGGCCCGGCAGATCCTGGTGAGCGAGCTGGCCCTCGCGGAGAACACGAACGAGGACAAGGCCGAGGCGCTGCTCGACGAGGTCCTCGCGTCCTGACGCCCTTCCGTTCCGCCCGGTTCCCCCGAGGGGCCCCGCCCGGCCTCCGGAGGTGCCTGGCGGACGGACCGGTGCGCAGCACCCATGTATATGCCGCGGTGCCCGATGACGCAGTAGCTGTCGCCGGGCGCTGCGGCATGTTCGTACCCATGGCCACACGTCGTCCCCACAGGCACATGCATACGTGGAAACCACAGGCACATGCATACGTGGAACCTTGCCGGGGTGTGGAGCCCTGTCCGGATGTCCTGCGCCGGGGGGGAAACCCCGATACTTGGCGTGCCGGGCCCGGGCAGCTGGCTCGACCGGATGTCACGGAAGGGTCCGGTCGAGGCTCGCGCCCGGCACTCCCCCCAAGCTCTCTGCTGCGTTCGAGCAGGGGGCACCCCCAGGGCCATACCCATCCCGGCCGAGCACACAAACCTGACAGGAACCGATGTCTGACGATTCGCGTCCTTCACCCACCGGAGTCCTTCCCTCGACGGCGACCCGCATCGCCGCGGTGATTCCGGCCGCCGGCCGGGGAGTTCGCCTCGGTCCGGGCGCCCCCAAGGCACTTCGCACGCTCAACGGCACCCCCATGCTCATCCACGCGGTGCGCGCGATGGCCGCGTCCCGCGCCGTCTCCCTGGTGATCGTCGTGGCCCCGCCGGACGGCGCCGCCGAGGTCAAGTCGCTCCTCGACGCGCACGCGCTGCCCGGGGGCACCCCCGGCGGCAGCTGGGGGAGGACGGACTTCCTCGTCGTGCCCGGCGGGGACACCCGGCAGGAGTCCGTGAAGCTGGGCCTCGACGCGCTGCCGCCGGAGTACGAGATCGTCCTCGTCCATGACGCGGCCCGCCCGCTCGTCCCGGTCGACACGGTGGACGCGGTGATCGACGCAGTACGGGACGGCGCGCCCGCCGTGGTGCCGGCGCTGCCGCTCGCCGACACCGTCAAGGAAGTCGAGCCCGCCGCCACCCCCGGCGAGCCGGAACCGGTGGTCGCCACCCCGGAGCGGGCCCGGCTGCGCGCGGTGCAGACCCCGCAGGGCTTCGATCGCGCCACGCTGGTGCGCGCGCACGAGACGGTGACGGACAACGTCACGGACGACGCGAGCATGGTCGAGCAGCTGGGGCTCGGAGTCGTGGTGGTGCCCGGCCACGAGGAGGCCTTCAAGGTGACGCGGCCCCTGGACCTGGTGCTGGCGGAGGCGGTCCTGGCCCGCAGGAGGCTGAACGATGGCTTCTGAGGCACCGCTGCTGCCGCAGGTGGGCATCGGTACCGACATCCACGCCTTCGAGGAGGGGCGGGAGCTGTGGTGCGCGGGCCTGAAGTGGGAGGGCGAGGGGCCCGGTCTCGCGGGCCACTCGGACGCGGACGTGGTCGCGCACGCCGCGTGCAACGCGCTGTTCTCGGCCGCCGGGCTCGGCGACCTGGGGCAGCACTTCGGGACGGGACGCCCCGAGTGGTCGGGCGCCTCGGGCGTCACGCTGCTGACCGAGGCGGCGCGGATCGTCCGCTCGGCCGGGTTCCGGATCGGGAACATCGCGGTGCAGGTCGTCGGGCCCCGTCCGAAGATCGGCAAGCGCCGCGACGAGGCGCAGAAGATCCTCTCGGAGGCGGCGGGCGCTCCGGTGTCGGTCTCGGGCGCGACGACGGACGGCCTCGGCTTCCCGGGGCGCGGCGAAGGGCTGATGGCGGTCGCCACGGCGCTCGTGGTGCGGGTGGACTGAGGGCGCGGGGGTACCCGAGGGGTCACCAGTGACCGAGGTCCCGGAGGTACCCCATGGCGACCGCCGCTCTGTCCGACCGGCTCAAGGCCCTGCTCGACCGCCCCGTCTTCGTGGTCGTGGGCACGATCCAGCCCGACGGAAGCCCGCAGCTCTCCCCGGTGTGGGTCAAACGGGACGGTGATCAGCTCCTGCTCTCCACCACCGTGGACCGCCGCAAGAAGCAGAACCTGGACCGCGACCCCCGGGTGAGCGTCGTCGTCCAGGACCCCGATTCGCCGTACGAGTACGCCGAGATCAGGGGGACCGCGGAGCTCACGTCCCAGGGCGCCCCGGAACTCATCGACGAGCTGTCGCTGAAGTACACCGGGAAGAAGTACGCGGAGTTCAACCCGGACTCGATGCGGGACGCCGAGCGGGTGGTGGTGCGGATCGTTCCGCGGAAGGTGGCCGGGGGTCTGTGAGAGCGGCTTTCCGGTGCCCCTGACGCCGGTCACGAATGCGCGCCCCTTGGCGGCAAGGGGCGTGAGGCACTCCCCGCGGCCCACTACTCTGGACACGTGACTATTCGCCTGTACGACACCAGCGCCCGGCAGATCCGTGACTTCACCCCGCTCCAGCCGGGTTGTGTCTCGATCTACCTGTGTGGTGCCACCGTGCAGGCGCCGCCGCACATCGGGCACATCCGCTCCGGCCTGAACTTCGACATCATGCGCCGCTGGTTCGAGTACCGCGGCTTCGACGTGACGTTCATCCGCAATGTCACGGACATCGACGACAAGATCATCAGGAAGGCGCACGAGCAGAACCGCCCGTGGTGGGCCATCGGCTACGAGAACGAGCGCGCCTTCAACGACGGCTACCGCGCCCTCGGTTGCCTGCCGCCCACCTACGAGCCCCGCGCCACCGGCCATGTGCCCGAGATGATCGAGATGATGCGCGGGCTCATCGAGCGCGGACACGCCTACGAGGCCGAGGGCAACGTCTACTTCGACGTGCGCTCCCTGCCCGGCTATCTGTCGCTGTCCAAGCAGGAGCTCGACGATCTGCGCCAGCCCTCCGAGGAGGGCGAGACCGGCAAGCGCGACCCGCGTGACTTCGCCATGTGGAAGGCCGTGAAGCCGGGCGAGCCGAGCTGGGAGACGCCCTGGGGACGGGGCCGCCCGGGCTGGCACCTGGAGTGCTCGGCGATGGCCCACAAGTACCTCGGGCCCGTCTTCGACATCCACGGCGGCGGCATCGACCTGATCTTCCCCCACCATGAGAACGAGATCGCCCAGGCCAAGGGCTTCGGCGACGACTTCGCCCGGTACTGGGTGCACAACGCCTGGGTCACCATGAGCGGCGAGAAGATGTCGAAGTCGCTCGGCAACTCGGTGCTCGTCTCCGAGATGGTCAAGCGCTGGCGTCCCATCGTGCTGCGCTACTACCTGGGCACCCCGCACTACCGCTCGATGATCGAGTACAGCGAGGACGCCCTGCTGGAGGCCGAGTCCGCGTTCGCCCGGATCGAGGGCTTCATGCAGCGCGTCGTGGAGAAGGCCGGCGGTGCCGTCGAGCCCGCCGACGAGGTGCCGCCCGCCTTCGCCGAGGCGATGGACGACGACCTGGGCGTGCCGCAGGCGCTGGCCGTCGTGCACACCACCGTCCGGCAGGGCAACAGCGCGCTGGCCGCCGACGACAAGGAGGCCGCCGTGGCCCGGCTCGCCGAGGTGCGGGCCATGCTCGGCGTCCTCGGCCTCGACCCGCTCGACGCGCGGTGGTCCGGGGAGGACGACCGGGGCGAGGATCTGCACGGGGTCGTCGACAGCCTCGTGGGCCTGGTGCTCCAGCAGCGCGAGGCCGCCCGGGCCCGCAAGGACTGGACCACTGCGGACGCCATCCGCGACCAGCTGAACCAGTCGGGTCTCGTCATCGAGGACAGCCCCGAGGGGCCGCGCTGGACGCTCGGCTCACGCTGATCGCGCCCCGGCGACTCCTTGATCGATTGTGCCGCCCGGCCCTCCGGGCGGCACACTGCATAGACGTACATACGAAAGCTTCAACAGACGGGTAGGTCATGGCCGCGAACAACCGCCGCATGTCCGGCAAGAAGGGCGCGCAGGTCGGCAGCGGCGGCAAGCGGCGCCGCGGCCTGGAGGGCAAGGGCCCGACCCCGCCCGCCGAGATGCGCAAGGGACACGCCAAGCAGCGTGCCGCCCAGGCGAAGGCGCGCCGTGTCCAGGGGCGCCCCCAGCGTCGTACGGGCGGAAAGACGTCGTCCGAGCTGGTCGTCGGGCGCAACCCGGTCGTCGAGGCGCTCCGCGAGGGCGTGCCCGCCTCCACGCTGTACGTCCAGCAGTTCATCGACAGCGACGAGCGGGTGCGCGAGGCGCTGCAGCTCGCGGCGGAGCGCGGCGGGATCAACCTCATGGAGGCCCCCCGGCCCGAGCTGGACCGTATGACGAACGGCCTCAACCACCAGGGGCTGGTCCTGCAGGTCCCGCCGTACGAGTACGCGCACCCCGAGGACCTCGTCGACGCCGCGTTCGACGAGGGCGAGGACCCGCTGATCGTCGCCCTCGACGGGGTGACCGACCCGCGGAACCTGGGCGCGGTCGTGCGATCCGTCTCGGCCTTCGGCGGGCACGGCGTCGTCGTGCCCGAGCGGCGTGCGGCCGGGATGACCGCCGGTGCGTGGAAGACGTCCGCCGGTACGGCCGCCCGTACGCCCGTCGCACGCGCCACCAATCTGACGCGCACCCTGGAGGCGTACAAGAAGGCGGGCATCACCGTCGTCGGGCTCGCCGCGGACGGGGAGGCCGAACTCGGCGACCTGGACGCCCTTCAGGGGCCGGTCGCGATCGTGGTCGGCAGCGAGGGCAAGGGCCTGTCGCGGCTGGTCGGCGAGACCTGCGACTTCCGGGTGCGGATCCCGATGCCGGGCGGCGCCGAGTCGCTCAACGCGGGTGTGGCCGCGGGCATCGTGCTGTACGAGGCGGCCCGCAGGCGCGCCTGAGGCCGACGGCCGCCGGGCCTGGACAGACCGCTCCGACAGGCCCGGACGACCGTTCGTATGCTCACCCGTACGAGGGAAACCGGTCGTACAGGACAAGCTTGACGGGGTCCGGACAGATCCACGCGGTCAAAGCAGTGTCCTATCCACACGTCACTCGGTTAGATGAGTGTGGACACCAGAACACGCCGCACACCCACGGGGGAGCGGTCGTCGGGATTCGACGACACCCCCGCGCTGAGCATGGTGAAGGTGCCGAGCGATCCGGCGCAGGTCATCGTCAATCATGCGAGCTTCCGCGTGAGGTTGGGCGCGTCGACACGGCGCGCCCCGTCCCCGCACGCGGCGCGGCAGCTGAGCGGCCCCCAGGACGCCGGTGCCGTGGGCCGTCGTCGTCCCGTCGTGTGGAGCGGGAAGTCCGCGCCCGACGACAGCGGAGCCCACCGGCTGCTGCAGGCCGTACGGAGCCAGACCATCGGCCACGGCGAGGATCCGGGCGGCGACGGGGGCGCGACCCAGCTCATGTCCCGCCTCGACGTGCGGGGCCTGCCCGGCCACGGCTACGACTCCGGCGCGACCCGGCTGCTGCCGCACATGCGGAACGCGGGCAGCACGTACGACGAACCGGTCCACACGCAACCGCTCTACGGCGGACCGGCCTACGACGACTCGCCCTACACCGACTCGCCGTACGCCGACCCGTCCTACGACGAACCGGCCTACGGCGACCCGTCCTACGACGAACCGGCCTATGGCGACCCGTCCTACGACGCCCCGGGCCACGGCCTGCCGGGCCACGGCGAACCGCCCTACGGCGAATCGCCTTACGGCGGCCCCCTGTTCAGGGACGAGGTCCCGGTCGCGGAACCGGGGCCCAGGGGCAGGCGGCGCTGTGGCACCCCGGCCACGTCCGCCGCCGCGGCGGGGGTGCGGCACGCCTACTACCCGGGCCGCCGGATGAACCTCGGCGTGGTGCTGCTGCCGCTGCGTATCTTCCTGGGCTCCATCTCCGCCTACGCCGGCATGGGCAAGCTCTGCGACCCCGTCTACTTCGACGGCGGCAAGCGGGGCTCCATGGTCACCTGGCTCAACACGCTCCACCCCTGGCAAGTCGCCGAGCCGATGCGCCAGTTCGCGCTTGAGCACCCCGTCGGGACCGGGCTCGTCATCGCCTTCCTCCAGGTGATCGCGGGCGTACTCACGGTCCTCGGCCTGTGGCAGCGGGTCGCGGCCGCGGTCGGCGCGCTGCTGTCCGCGGCGCTCATCGTCACCGTGAGCTGGCGGACGGCCCCCGCGTACGACGCGCCCGACATCATCTACCTCGCGGCCTGGTCGCCGCTGGTCATCGCCGGGGCGCCGGTGTACTCCGTGGACGCCCGGCTCGCGGGCGGCGCATGGCGCAGGCTCGGTCCGCGGGCGGACATCTGGGAGCTGCGGCGCTATGTGCTGCGCCGGGGCGCGCTGCTGGCCGCGCTCGTGACCGGGGTGACGCTGCTCGTCGGGTCGCTGCTCGGCGGGGCGGTGCGGGACGCGGACCGCGTGGTCGTCCCCGGCCCCGGAGAGGCACCGCGTAACGAGCTGCCGGGCTCGCCGCTGCCCGGGACGCCGGGCGGGCGGCAGCACCCGTCGAGCCCCTCGGCCTCGCGGCCCTCGGCGACACGGGGGACGACCTCGTCCCCGCCGTCGAGCGAGGTCACCACGCCGGGTACGGCCGGGGCGACCGGCACCGCCACCGGCGGCCAGCCGAGTCAGACCCAGGGCACCGCGGGCCAGGCCCCGCCGCAGCACTCGGCACCGTCGCGGCAGGCGCCCAGCACCAGCGCCGGGCCGTCCTCCTCGGGCGGCAGCGGCACGGGCGGCCCGACGGGCGGTGCGAGCGGCAGCAGCGGTGGCGGCGGAGGAAGCAGCTCCGGAGGCTCGGACCACCTGGTGGGCGGCCTCCTGGGCTGACCCCGACCGGGTTTCGGGAAGGCAGGGCCCCGCATGTTGGAGGTGCGGGGCCCTTCTCCTGCCGTGGGGCGGGCGAGGACGTGGTGCCGTAGGGTCCGTGCAACGTCAGCGGCGCTTGCGGATCTCCAGGTAGCGCTGCGCGACGTCGGCCAGGAACCAGTCAGGCACGGTGTCGGGGGCCGGGGCCGGGTCAGCGGCCCAGGGTCGCCAGTTCCTTGGCCGCCTCCGTGAGGTCCTTCGCCGTGTCGATGGCCCGCCAGTAGGCGCCCTGCGGGAGGGGGAAGCCGGCCAGGCGGCGTTCCCGGGCCAGCCGGGGAAAGGTCGTACGCTCGTGGTCGCCGCGCTCGGGGAGCATCTTGGCGAACTCGGCGGAGAACACGTAGACACCCGCGTTGATCTCGAACGTCGACGGCGGGGCCTCGATGAAGTCCGTGACGTGCCCGAAGCCGTCCGTCTTGACGGCACCCCACGGGATGCGCGGCCGGGCCAGCGCGAGCGTGGCGGCCGCGCCACGCTCGGTGTGGAAGTCCGCCATGTCCCGCAGCGAGAACCGGGTCCAGATGTCGCCGTTGGTGGCGTACCACGATTGGTCGGGGTGCGGCAGATGCTCGGCGGCGTAGCGCAGACCGCCGCCACGGCCGAGCGGCTCCGCCTCGACGACCGTCTTGACATGCACGGGCAGATCGGTGGAGTCCAGCCACCGCTGGAGGACGTCGGCGAGGTGGCCGCAGGAGACCACGACGTCCGTCACACCCTCTTCGGCGAGCCAGGCGAGCTGGTGGCCGATGATCGGGGTCCCGGTGCCCGGGATCTCCACCATCGGCTTGGGCCGGTCATCGGTGTACGGACGCAGCCGTGAGCCCTGGCCCCCGGCCAGGATGACGGCTTGAACGGGGCGCGAGGCGGCGTTCGGATCGGTCATGACCGAACTGTACGTCGCGCGCCCCGTCCGCGGTCCGGGCGGTCGGCGGGCTCAGCCGCGCCGTGCGGCCACGCCCGAGGCGAAGGAGGTGTCGCAGACCGGGCGGGCGTAGGACTGGGCGCGCGTGGGGCCGTAGATACGGACGGCGGCGCGACCGAGCGCGCGGGCGATGGACGCGCAGTGCCTCGCCAGCGACGGGCGGCCGTTGACCGCCTGCTGGAGGTGGGTGAGCGCGACGCCCGGGTTCCGGTCCTGGAGCTCCAGCAGGAGCTTGTCGCGCAGCACGTCCTGCGGGGCGCGGGAGGAGGCGCGCGTGGAGACGTCTGCGGCGGACGCGGCGAGCACCGAGTTCGACGAGCCCCCCGACCAGTTCACGCGGGTGACCGCGAGGGTCCCGGACAGCACCAGGACGACGGGCAGGACGAGGGCCAGGGTGCGACCGATCCGGCGGGCGGGGCCACGGCCGCGCCGTGTCCGAAGAGTAGTGGTGTGCTTCACGCGAGTGAGGGTAGCGCGGGGTAGTGATTTGGCGACATTTAGTCACCGGTTCGGGGGATGGGGAGGCGGGGATTTCCGGGTAGAGGGTTGACGTTCTTGGTCGAAATGCCGCGTATGCCGGGGTATTTGTCGTCGGCTGCCGATGGCCGCCGATGACTGTTGACGGCTGTCGTCGGTTGTTGACGGCGGCCGACGGCTGTCGACAGCGAAGAGGGCCCCGCGGCTGGCCGCAGGGCCCTCTTCGTCCTTCCGGTCCCGCCGGTGGGCGGACCTCAGTCGGAGAGGCGCTCGCCGGTCGAGGTCGAGAACACGTGGGTCTCGCCCGGCCGCGGCACGATGTGCAGCTGAGCGCCCTTCTCCGGCACCTGGCGGCCGCCGACACGGACGACCAGGTCCTTGGCCTCGCCGCCGACCTCGGCGGAGCCGTAGACATAGCCGTCGGCGCCGAGTTCCTCGACGACGTTCACGGAGATGGCGAGGCCGGCCGGGGCGTCCTCGGCGTCCTTGGACAGCGAGGCGGCGGCGGAGCCGCCCAGCTCGACCACGTCGAAGTGCTCGGGGCGGACGCCGACCGTGACCGTGCGGTCACCCTTGTCGGTGGCGGCCTTGAGGGCCTCGCGGTTGACCGGCACCACGCTGTTGCCGAACTTCACGCCGCCGTCCGTGATCGGGACCTCGACGAGGTTCATCGCCGGGGAGCCGATGAAGCCGGCGACGAAGAGGTTGGCCGGGCGGTCGTACATGTTGCGCGGCGAGTCCACCTGCTGGAGCAGGCCGTCCTTCAGTACGGCCACGCGGTCGCCCATCGTCATGGCCTCGACCTGGTCGTGGGTCACGTACACCGTGGTGATGCCGAGACGACGCTGGAGCGACGCGATCTGCGTACGGGTGGAGACGCGGAGCTTGGCGTCCAGGTTGGACAGCGGCTCGTCCATCAGGAAGACCTGCGGCTCGCGCACGATGGCGCGGCCCATGGCGACACGCTGACGCTGACCGCCGGAGAGCGCCTTCGGCTTGCGGTCCAGGTACTCGGTGAGGTCGAGGATCTTCGCGGCCTCCTCGACCTTCTTGCGGATCTCCGCCTTCGCCACACCGGCGATCTTGAGCGCGAAGCCCATGTTGTCGGCGACCGTCATGTGCGGGTAGAGCGCGTAGTTCTGGAACACCATGGCGATGTCCCGGTCCTTGGGCGGCAGATGCGTGACCTCACGGTCGCCGATCCGGATGGCGCCGGCGTTCACGTCCTCGAGCCCCGCCAGCATGCGGAGCGAGGTGGACTTGCCGCAGCCGGACGGGCCGACCAGGACGAGGAACTCCCCGTCCTCGATCTCGATGTCGAGTGCGTCGACGGCGGGCTTGGTGGAACCCGGGTATATCCGGGTCGCCTTGTCGAACGAGACAGTGGCCATGGTGAATGGGCCCCCTTCACCGGCAGGAACGTGCCGGACGATCCGTTGTAAAGGTGGTGTGCCACCACGGGGGTTCCGTTGTGGCGTAGTCCACAAGAGTGAACTGGCTCAGGACCGTACCTGCCCTTCACCTGCTCTGTCAGTACCCGAGCGACTGTGAACTTCGCGGAAATTTTCGACGGTCCCGTGCCGGGACCTGGGTACACTGCACGGGCACGCATGTGCACGCCTCCTTAGCTCAGCTGGTCAGAGCACCGCTCTTGTAAAGCGAAGGTCGTCGGTTCGAATCCGACAGGGGGCTCACCTTCTGACCCGCGTCGGAGCATGAAACGGGCCCACCGGAGACCATCTCCGATGGGCCTGTTTAGCGTCGATGGGAACGCCATGGGAGCGAGGCGTCAGGCGGCGTCCTCGCTGGGAACGCCGGTGGGGTTCTCGGCCGTCAGAGCACCGGCCCTCGCGTCCGGCTCGTGGGCCACGTCACGGCGCGCCGGGGACTTGCGCGGAACCAGAGCAAGCGGAGCCTCGGCCTGGGCGTCCTCGAACTGCGGCAGCACCGACGTGTACGTGTCGGCGGTCAGCGAGTACGAGCCGTGCCCCAGCAGAGTCTGGATGGCCTTCATGTGCAGGCCAGCGGCCAGCGACAGCGTCGCCGCGCAGTGCCGCAGGTCGTGCAGCCGCACCGGCGGCAGGCCGAGCCTCGTCACCAGGCGCGTGAACGTCTGCGACAGGTGCTCCGGGTGGTAGGCGCGGCCGTCCTCCCAGGTGAACACCAGGCCTGTGTCCTTCCACGTCTTGGCGCTCTCCTCCCACTCGGCGCGCTCCCCCGCCTGCCGCTCGCGCCACAGTTCCAGCAGCTTCCGCGTCTCCGAGTCCAGCTTGATCGTCCGCTCGCCGCTCTCGCTCTTGGGGGTGTCCTCCCACACGTCGTACGACGCGACGACCAGCTGCTCGCTGATGTGCACGGTGCCGTGTGTCAGGTCGGTCTCCGCCCACGGCAGGCCGGCAGCCTCGCCGCGGCGCAGGCCACGGAAGATCATCAGGTGGAACATCGAGTACAGGCGGTGCTCCGCGACGGCGTCCAGGACAACGACGGCCTGATCGCCGACCGGTTCATGGTCGAGTCGCTCGACGAGGTGATCCAGCGCACGCTGCGTCCCACCAACCGACCGTGGCCGGGGCCGGTCTTCGCGCCGGGCAGCGAGCAGCTGTACAACAACTTCAACTACCGGCTGGCAGGCCGGATCATCGAGCAGGTCACCGGTCACTCGATCAAGGACGAGGTGACCGCCCGCATCCTGCGCCCGCTCGGCTTGCGGCACACCGACGTGACCGAAGGCGCTCCGCAGATGCCAACCCGCACCTGGCCGGCTACCTCCCCGACGACGCCGGCACCCCGGTGGACGTCTCCGCGCAGGGCGGCAACCCCGAGTCGATGGTCTCCACCCCCGCCGACCTGGACCGCTTCCTGCGCGCACTGCTGGACGGCGAATTCCTGCCGCCGCAGCAGGTGCGCGACCTGCTCACCCTGCCGCGCGACGCCGCCGGACAGCTGGTTCCCTCGCTCACCCCTGGTGACTGCCAGTTCGGACCGGACAAGGGCCGGGCCTGCTACAGCGCCGGGCTGATGGCCATCCCTCTGCAGGACGGCACGGTGGTGTGGGGCAAGACCGGTCACGATCTCGGTTACTCCGACGGGTTTTTCGCGACCCCGGACCTGAGCCGGCGCCTGATCTATTCGTCCGGCAGCACCGGCAGCACCGGCAGCACCGGCAGCACCGGCGGCACTCCGGCGCCAGCCCTCCGGCTCGCCATGACCGTGTTCGGCCCCTTTGCCCGCTGAGCCCGACCGCCAACGAGCCACCAGCTTCAACGAGCGCGGACGGGCCCGGGGCCTGCCAGTGACACCGACCGCGCTGAGTGCCTGGCTGAAATGCCTGCTCACCGCGTGGTCGGGCCGCCGTCGATCACGCGTAATAGGTCAGGAAGGTGGAACGGCACCGTTGCCGATACCAACTCAGGCAAGCTCGCAGGAGAGCCGGGGAAGTGCAAGCGCTGTTTCAGCAGCACGTGCAGTTCCACGGCGGTGCAGACGCCGGAGTGGTCGACCATCACCCTTCGTGGTCACAACGCGGACCCCGCAGATGAATACGCGACACCTCAACATGTGCGCTTACCAGTCCCGGACCCGAACCTCAGGGGCATCCGCGACCGCGCCCTGGTGCTCATGCACTTCGCCGTCGCCGGCCGCGAGCACGAACTCGCCTTCAACCGGGTGCGCGACTACGCCGAGGCCCCCGGCGGCATCCAGGCCGACCTGCGCGTGTCCAAGGTCCGGCCCCGCGTCGTCCCGGTCCCCTACGGCTCCCGGCCCTCGATCTGCCCGGTGAGAGCCTGGCAGGCGTGGAAGGAGCCGCCGGCCTCACCGACCCGGACGGATACGCCTGGCGCCGCCTGCACAACCGCTGGCACACCGTCCTGGAGGGCGGCCTGCAGCCCGCGGCGATCGGCGACGTCGTCACCCGCGCCGGCGAGCGCGCGGGGATCGAGATCCGATTCACCGGCCACAGCCCCCGCCGCGGCCTGGCGACGTCCTCCCGGCTGAAGGGCCACGACCAGATCGTCATCGCCAAGCAGGACGGATGGGCCCCGCACTCCAAGGTCCTCGCGGGCTACCAGCGGGTCCTGCAGCAGCAGGTGGCCGCGCAGGAGCCCGGCGTGTGGGCGACCAGCGTGGCCGAGGTGCCGCCGCTGGTCGGCCTGCAGGAGGCGACCCAGCTGTTCGGTCTGACCAGCCAGCAGAACCTGTCGGCGGTGGTGCGTCAAGGTCGGTGTGCGCCGGCGGACTACCAGCTGTCGGGGTCGCCGCTGTGGCTGTTGGACACGCTCATCGAAGCCGCCCCCGACATCCGGGCGAAGTCCCGCACCGTGATGTGGGCGATCGCTCCGCAGGTCGAGGCGGCGCTGCGGCAGGGCCGCTATACCGGCCCCGGCTCCGTGATCGTCCCACGTGGGCGCGCCGCGAAGGCCCTCTGACGCGCAAGTAGCAGTCGGCCACCGACCGGTTGGTTAGAGCCCGCAGGAGCCCCGGTCGAGGTGGAAGTACCGGGCGTTGGCCCAACGACACAGTCGGATACCGACGGCCACGCCGACGATTGTGACCAGAGCGGGCATGTATCCGCTGGCCACCTGGGTGATCGGGATTGCCGGGCACCCACCTGAGATGGCCCAGCCCGTACCGAACAACACTGCGCCTGGGATCACTCCGGCGTGGATGCGCCCCGGGGTGCGGCGGACCCGTAGCAGAGCGAACACGCAAGCGATGATCACGACGGCGCCCGCGAAGGAGAGCAACATGCGCAGGTCCTGGAAGGTGAACATGCGGTTCAGTTCGGCGTAGTCGCCGAAACCGATGTTCGTGACGGTATAGCCGAGGGCCAGTCCGGTGATGATGTTGGCCAGCAGAATCGCGCCCCGGGTGCGCATCAGATCACCTTCCACAGGAGGAACGACACCCCGACGGCGGTGCCGAAGAACACCGCGGTCGCGACGATGCTGACCGGGCGTAGACGGCCGCAGCCGCTGAGTCCGTGCCCGGAGCTGCATCCGCCGGCCAATCGAGTGCCGAAGCCGACGAGCACACCTCCCACGAACAACAGGGCGACCATGGTGATCGGATTGGCGGTGACCAGGTTCCGAAAACCCGGGCCCATGTCGAAGCGGAGGTGGAACCGCCCAGAGGTGACTGCGGCGATCAGTCCGCCGAGGAAAATCGACACCAGCAAGGCAGCCTGGGTGACCAGAGGGACCGGGCGCAGACTCGTGACCGAGGGGCCGTCACCTGCAGCCGGATCGAGTGGTTGTGTTTCCCGGTACGGAGGCTGCGGCATGGTGGGCGCGCCGGGGCCGGTTCCGAAGTGTTCCGCGGTGGCCACTGCGAGCGCGTCGGCGAGAGCGCGATCGTCTTCGAACTCCTCCTCCGTCCGCTCGAGCTGACGTTCGCTGCGCCAGTGCAACACGCGGTCCCACGCCGAGGAGACCCCGAAAGACCGATCGGTGGCGAGGGTGTAGTTGATGGTGACCAGAGCGAGCCCGACAGCGCCCGCCCACCAGGGCCAGTAGGAACTCATGCGGGGCCTTTCATCCAGTCGGCGAATCGAGCCCACCAGCCGCGCGGCGGGCCGGATGCTGGGCGCGCGTGTCGAGCGAGGCGGTCTGCAGGCTGGGGAAACGGTGCGGGTGGCGACGGTTGGTAATGCCCGACCGGTTCCGGCGGAGGGGTTGTTGCGAAAGGGGCGGCCATCTCCGGCGACGTGGTTCCCGGTTCTGACCACTCAGGTGGCTGGCCTGGTCCTGGCTGGGACCAAGCCGCGGTCTGCGAAAACCAGGGATTGGGTCCTGGTGGCGGGGCCTGTCGGGGTGCCTGCGTTGGGGTGGCCTCGCCGGGCCGGCTCTCATCGGCCGCGGGTTCGAGGTGCCGCGCGCGGACTCCGTTGGGCAGCAGGCTGATCGGCACGCGCTCGCCGGTGAGTGACAACTGGTAGCGCGCACAGTCGTGCCACTGATTCTCGCTGTCGCAGTAGTACTTGCGCCAACCTTGCAAGCTTGCCCTGAGTAGGGGGAAAAGGGGGCATGTTGCGGCGTGCGGGCAACCCACGTTGCTCCCTCCTGACCGGCGCACACCGCCCGTTCGGAGAGGGCGGCTGCCGTTGTCGGTTGTTGTCCTTGCCGCGCCCGGTCGACGATCGCAATACGTCGAGGAGTGCAGGCACAGCGCCGTATTTTGGTCCCCCGTCACCGCGTTCCGGCGTGATGCAACCATTGTTTCGGTATCCCGGGCAACCCCAGGGCGGTTTTTCAACCAAACCACTTGACATTGCATGGTGGGCGTGAAAATTGGGCCTCTATTGTGCCGAGAAAGTGAAAGTCGGAGACGGCCAATGAAGATATTGACGAAGGGGAATTATGTGTCAGCGTGTCCTCTGCCGGACGTGTCGGAAGGTGACCTATGAGGGCTGCGGCCGCCATGTGGAGCAAGTACTCGCCGATGTGCCAACGGCTCAGCGGTGCATGTGCGAGTCAGCGAAGCACGGGCGCGCGCACCCACCGGAGGCGACGGCTCGATCGGCACAGGTGTCGACCCGACCGGGCGGGCCGCTACCACCCGCACGCGTTGCTCGACGCCAAGGAAGTTCATCGGGCTCGTCGAGAGGTGGTTGGTGGGCTCGGCTCGTCCATTGGGTGAAAAGCCCGGCCTGAGGTTGTGGCGTGAGAAGGTCAACTGCGCCGGCTTGAGGCCCAAGACGTCCGTTATGGATGATCTCCGCCCTAGGGGGGGTGGCCGCGTTCCCTGGTCGGCGGGGACGTAGCGTCAGCGCATGGACTTGCGTATCACCGCTGAGGAGGAAGCGCTCGTCTTCCGGCTCGCGGAACTCCTGGACGCCGGCACGCGACCGCGGGAGGCGCAGCTCGTCGAGGAGCTGGGCCCGGATGTTCGGCAGCAGCTCGAAGGGCTCAAGGCGAAGGGGTGGATCCTCGTCCTCGAGGCTACAGGCGGGATGGTGATCACCGATCTCACCGGGCCGACGTGGAAGGCCGTCAGCAGCCGCCGCGACGTCGGCTGGTAGCGGCCACCAAGCAGCGTCTGACCTCGCCACATTCCTAGGCATCCCCGAAACCGACATCGAGGACGCCCGCTGACCACCAGACGTTCTGTGGAAACAGTTTCGTCAAGTCCGCCGAGGGATCTGAGCGGCCCCCAGCATGCCGATCAAGCCTGGCAAGGACGACCTGGGCGCCCTCTACGAGAACCGCTGACCGAGAACCGCCTATCCCGGCGAAACATCGGCCCCTGCCCGCGGTTCGCGGGCAGGGGCCGATGCGCAGCGCGGGGCGTCAGAAGGCGCCGGTGCCGTTCGGAGTGCCGAGTCCGGTCGGTCCGTCGTAGCCGGGGCCGGCCGTGCACAGGTAGTTTCCGCAGGCGCCGTTCGAGCCCGACGTGACGTCGTTCAGCGCCGAGGTGTGGCTGTACGGGTATGAACCGGCCATCACGGAAGCGGTGTTGCCTGCCAGCGCGTACACGCTCGCGATGATCGGCGACGAGGCGCTCGTGCCACCCACCTGCACCCAGCCGTCCGCGCCCGCGACGGCCCCGAGCGAGATCAGCAGGTCACAGTAGGAGCTGGTGCCGCACGTGTTGTACGTGTCGTAGACCGCGACGCCGGTGTTCGGGTCGGCGACCGCGGACACGTCCGCGACCGTACGCTTGGCGCAACCGGTGTCGTGCTGCCAGGAGGGCTTCGCCTCGTACGCCGAGCAGCCGGACCCCGCACCGCTCGTACTGGTGGCCGAACCCCAGGCAGTCTCGCTCCAACCGCGGGAGTTGGACGACTTGGTGAGTGACGTACCACCGACGGCGGTGACGTAAGGCGAGGACGCCGGCCACGACACCCCGTAGCCGGAGTCGCCGGAACTGGCGGTGGCGGCGATCCCCGGGTGGTTGAAGTGGCTGTCGTCCGAGGTGATGGTGGAGTCCTCCGCGCCGCCCCAGCTGTTGGAGATCGAGACCACGCCCGAGGTGGCGGCGGCCTGGTCCTCGGCCTTCATCAGGTCACTGGTGTTGGCCGAGTTGGCCTCGACGAGCTGGATGTGGCAGTCAGGGCACGTCGCCGAGACCATGTCGAGGTCGAGGCTGATCTCCTCGGCCCAACCGGCGTCAGCGGACGGCAGCGACGACGCCTGCCCGTTCTGGTTCACCTTGCGGAAGCAGCCGTTCGCCGTCGTACAGGCCGACAGTCCGTATGCGCTGCGGTACTTGCCGAGGTCCGCCTCGGCGGACGGGTCGTCGTACGCGTCGACGATGGCCACGGTACGGCCGCCGCCCGACGTCCCGCCGAGGTTGTATGCGGAACGCAGGTCCGACGGCACGTACCCGGCCGTCGTCGGCGACCCCGTGGTCAGCGGCGCCAGCAGGCCGGACGAGGTGCGATGTGCCCGCATCATGCCGAAACAGCGCGCCTGCCCCGCGTGCGCGGGGTGGGCGCAACCGAAGTCGAGCACCGGCGACGAGGCCGCCCGCGCAGGAACCGCGGCCTGCGCGGCACCGGCGCCGACCACGCCTCCGGCCAGCACGGTGAATGCGACAGTGATGAGCCCGGTCAGCAGGGCTGCCGCTCGCCGGGCACGGCGTATGTGAGGAGAGAGGCGGCCATCTCTTTGCGCAGAACGTTGTTCCATCGAGCCTCCTGAAAGTCGTGGGGCACTCGTGGGGCGCCGTGCACGGCCGGCCGCCCGGAGCGGGCGGTCGCATCGCGGCAGTTGGTAGGGGTCGCACGACAGTTGAATTTGAGTCAAGTTCGAGGTGCTGCCACCATGCAGTCGCCGCATGCCACCGTCAAGAGCATGTCAACCCCAACACCCCGCTTTTGCTCATGCAATTGCGGCGTTTGACCTTCGCATGGAGATCGACCGCACACTCGGAGCAGATGCCACGCCCGTCCATCTGCGGTCTGGCACTTGGCGGCATCAGGCGATAGGCCAGCGGGATGAGCAGCGTTCAGCACCTGTCGATAAGGACCCTGTAGCGGGACCGACCGTGGGCGCTCAACTAGGCATGCCAGCCCCTATGCCCGTCTAGCCACCATCGCCACCTTTCACCAGGACGATGATGTCGCCGTTGAGTGTCCCTATGACCGTGTATCCCAGGGAGGTCATCAAACCGGAGACGGCAGCCCGCACTGCAACCCGCATGCCGTCCCTGCAATCACCGCCAGGCTGGTCAGCAGCCAGCGCGGTGAATCCGTCAGACGTCGCCCACGCGACCAGCACCCCGGCACGGGTCTCACTGACCCGGAGACCGGGCGTCAGGCGGTCTACTTGGCCAACTACTTCAAATCCTGCCTGGCTCAGAGCATGCCGGACCTGCGCGAAAAGCTCAGCCACCTCACACGACACATCCCTCGCCTGCCCGCAGCCGGTCCCTTCATGCCCACCCGCGCGGGGGGCCTCGTGAACGATCTGTGACGCTCACGAGATCAGCACCACACAGATGTGTTGACCTCATGGCAACAGGCGGTCACCCGTGACACTTGAAACCCGCGTTGCGCTGGAGAAAGTGACCCCCGGACGTGGGTCGCGCCGACTGCCCCCAGGGGGAGGAACGCGGGCGGCATCGTGCAGGAGCAGGGCCGTTTGCCCCCGTGACGGGTCCGCCCCTGCACGCCTCTTCCGGAGAACGGGGCAACTCACCAAGCCGAGCCGATCACGTCTGACCAAGCCGCTTGTCTGCCGCCGGTAGGCGAGACCGGGAGGACCGGCCACGAAGCCGTGAGGGGCAGGACCGCGACGCCATGAGAGGCATGGTCGCGAAGGCGGGTGGCTGAATAATGACCGCCATGATGAATCAACTCGTGGCCGGAAGCTACCGACTCGAACACCCCCTGGGGCGCGGCGGTATGGCAACCGTGTGGCGGTCCAGGGACGAGGTGCTGGGTCGTGCCATGGCGGTGAAGCTCATGGCCGAGGGGGCGCTGCACGACGCCTCGGCCGTCGAGCGGTTCCGTCACGAGGCGAACACTGTGGCCGGTCTCGGACACGCGAACATCGTCACCGTCTTCGACGCCGGCGTGGACGGGCATCTGCCCTTCCTGGTGACGGAGTTGATCGAGGGGGCCGACCTCGGCTCGCTGATCGCGCGCGGGCGGTTGCGGGTCGAGTACGCCGTCACGGTGGCGGACCAGGTGTGCGGGGCGCTGGAGACCGCGCATCGGGCGGGGGTGGTGCACCGTGACCTCAAGCCCGCAAACCTGCTCATGAGCCCGGACGGCACGGTGAAGGTGGTCGACTTCGGCATCGCCCGTACGGCCGCGACCGCGCGCGCCGGGCTCACGGCCGTCGCCACCGTGGTCGGCACCAGCGCCTACATGGCGCCCGAGCAGGCGACCGGCGCCCCGGTGGACGCCCGCGCCGACCTGTACGCGCTCGGCTGCATCCTGCACGAGATGCTCACCGGGGAGCCGCCCTTCACGGGTGAGGACCCGATGGCCGTCCTCTACCAGCACCTGCACCAGCCGCCGCGGCCGCTGCGCGGCATACGCCCGGACGTCCCCGCGGACCTGGAACAGCTGGTGCTCGACCTGCTGGCGAAGGACCCCTCCGACCGTCCAGCCGATGCAGGGGCCGTGCGCGAGCGCCTGGCCGGTGCCGGTTCATCCCCTGCACTCACCACCCTGCCCATGCCCGCCGCTCCCGAGGCCGGGGCCCACGGGATTCGCCCCGAGGCAGTAGGGCGTCGGGGCCGGGCCACGGCGCGTCCCGACCGCCGAAACCGGCGCCGGCTCGTCCTGCTCGGCGCGGCGGTCTTCGCGGCGCCGGCCATCACCGGCTATCTGGTGAACTCGTCCGGCTCCCCCGACGCGAACCAGGCCGCCGACCCGGCACCGTCGGCCAGCGCGCCCACCTCCTCGGCGCCCGCCACCGCGGCTCCCTCGCAGACAGCGTCGAGTCCGTCGACCACCGCCACGGCAACCCAGCACCAGGGAACGGTCGCCGATGTGCAGAGGGTCGTCACCACGGAGCAGCTCAGCGGTGTCCTGGCACGCGACGCCGCACAAGACCTGCACAACCGGCCCAAGGAGATCGCCAAGCAGCGCGCCAAGGGGCGTACGAACGACGCCGACCACAAGATCGAGGACCTGCGGGGTCGCCTGAACAGCCTCCAGCGCACCGGCAAACTCACCGCCGCGGGAGCCCCCCGGATCACCGCCGCACTCGACGCGCTCGGCTGAACGGCCGTGCGTAGGCGAGCTGCGGCCGGTGTGACCCCGGCTTCTCGTCGGTCGAGCGCCTGATCGACGGCGCCGGGGCTGCGGTGCAACTCCGGTGAGCATGGCGTGCCGGGCAGAGAGCCGAGGAACGGCTGCCCGGCAGTTGCCAGATCCGAGCAGTGCCGCATGCGGCGTCGTCGGCTCAGTCGGGCAGCCGCACGTTGTCCCACTTTGTATTGCGCTCCTCCCGCACACCGCAGGATCAGCGACCCCAGCCGCTCCCCGGAGCGGTACTCGCGCCCCCCGCGCCGTGAATCTGCACGTCGAATGCCCCAGCCACAACACTTCGGTCGCGGGATCCACACAAGAACACGCCAGACGACGCCCGATTGATGTGGAGCGTCAAGTTGGGAGCTCCTGCGGCGATACCAGCCATCCCCGGGCCCATGCAGCTTGTAGAGAAGCTGCCTTCAAATCGTGGTCATGTCTGCACGGATGCGAAGACCGCGCCTCTAACTGCCCTGGTGGGAGCGTCGTTTGACTGGATGCTCGGCGTCCTCCGTGATTTCATCCTTTGCGCTGCCGGGTCGCGCGAAGGTTCCTGGAACTGGACGTCGCGCGCCTGCAGCCGCGGCTCGCCGTTTGTCCCCACATGAGCCGCTCCCCTTACCGACATTCATACGAAGGGAAGTCTCACCATGAACTCCGCTCCCCAGGTTCAGACCATTGAGATCTCCGACGCTGAGCTCGACAACGTCTCCGGCGGCCTCAGCCCGCACGTCGGCGTCATCGCCGGGCCCACGGCAGTCAGCGACTCGGATGTCCTGGCTCAGGTCGACGCAGTCAAGGGCGAGGCCCTGGGAGCCGCCAGCCAATACCACCAGGCTGGCGTCTTCGTCTCCTTCTGATCGGTAGCCTCCCGCTGCTGAGCCGTCAGCAGTTGTCGACGATGCTGACCATGAAGCGCCCTTCCTCGGCCCCAGACGGGGCCGAGGAAGGGCGCTCATGAGGTTCCCCTGCTGAGCTGGACAGCCTGATACTGGGACGGAAGGTCCCAGGGGCAGCAGTTCCAGGCAGTGAGCAAGAAGAGCAACACGAGCAAGCGGTACACGGCCGATCTTGAGCGCCCAGGCCGGCCCTTGCGGGCAGGGGCAGACCCGTCACGGGGGAATACGGGCCTGCCCTTGCGCGACGGCGCCCATACCTTCCCCAAGGGGGCGGCCGCCTCGACCCACGTCCGGGGCCATCAGCTTCAGCGCCCTGTGCGACGTCAATGTCACGAGTGACGGGCGATCTCCGCAAGATCAACACCCTGTGACGTCGTCCACTTGCGTACATCGCAACCGGGTCACACCCCCTCCACACCAGCCATGCGCGGCGACAGCGTCCCGAAGGAGTCCGGGACGCCGCTGGTTCCCGTCCCCGAACCGACCCTCACACTGTCCTGCGGTGGTGTGCTACCCGACGCGGGGCCGCTGACCACCGGCAACGGCTGGAACACGATGGGCGCATCCCCCTCCACAACTGCCGCTACTCGGCGGTAATGTCGCAACCCGCCGGAAGCACAGGACTGGCGGGTGAGTGCGAAGGGGCCCTCATGGCGACGGACATGCCTGCGGACACAGCGGCCGCCGACGAGCGTTGGCAGCGCATGTGGAGCCATCGCGAGCAGTTGCTCAAGGTGGCCCGGCGGCGATCCATGAGCCCGGAGGACGCCGAGGACGCCGTTCACGAGGCGATGCTGCGGGCCGCGGAGCGTCCGGACCTCGACGACGAGCGGCTCGGCGCCTGGCTGACGACGGTGACGATGCGGCTGTGCGTCGACCGGCACCGGCAGGTCAACCGCGAGGCCGAGGTGGGCAGCCGCCCCTCACTCGTCGCGCCGGGCCCGGTACCCGTCGAGGAGGCGGTGTGCGACCAGGCCGAGGCGAAGTGGCTCGCCGTGCGCAGCGGTGAGCTGCCCGCCCGGCAGGCGGAGGCGCTTCGGCTGAGGTCCGAGGACCTGGACGTGAGCCAGGTCGCGGTGCGGATGGGGCTGAGCTACCGGACCGTCGAGTCGCTGCTCGCCCGAGCCCGGCGAACGCTGCGCGCCTCGCTGGCCGGGACGCTCGGGCTGGTGCTGTTCCTGGTCGGGCGCGGGCGGCTGCGCGGGGGCGGCAATGCGCAGGCGGTCGCCGTCACCTCAACGGCAGCGACCCTGGTGGTGGCGGGGTTCGTGCTGCCGTACGCGCTCGACGCGGGCGGAAACGGGAACGGTCCGGCGCCGCGGCCGGCCGTGTCCAGCGACGCGCGGGTCCTGGGCATCGAGACCACGGGCCGAGGGCGTGCCCCCAGGACGCCCACCCCCTCGCCCCCGGCGCCCGGGGCCTGGGGCCTGGGGCCCTCACCCACCGGGGGAACGTCCCTGCCGGTGCCCGTGCCGTCCCTGCCGGACGTGTCCGCGCCCCCGCTCCCGAAGCTGTCAGCGCCGCAGGTGTCCGTGGTGCCGAAGGTGCCGGGCCTGCCGACCGCCGTGCCGGACCTGCCGACGAGGTCGGCCGCCTCGTCGGTCCCGTCGCTCCCCTCGGCCTCGGCCGTACCGGCCGCTCCGCTCTCCGTCCCCGCCCCGAGGACGCCTTCGCGCACGCCGTCGCCGAAGCTGCCGTAGCGCCGGACGGCGCGGCCGCTGCCGAGAACGCGGTAAACCGTAAGCGGACGGTCGTCAGCAACTGCCTTCGGTACGCGGTAGAGCGGGAGTTGCTGGTGACCCTGCCTCTGGGCAAGGTCGACTGGACCCCGCCCGAGACTGACGACGAGATCGACTTCCGGTTCGTCCCCGGCCCGAAGCTGGCGAAGGCACTGATCAACGTGGCCGGTGAGCAAGGCGCACGGGGTCGGCACCTACAGGCGTTCATCCGGCACGGCACCCGGTCCTGCTACCAGCCCTGCCCGTGCTGCCAGGATGGATCCTTGTAATCGCCTTGGGATGGGCCGGGTTGCTGGGGGACCTGCCACTGCGCCTGCTCGGCCGGTGCTGGCGTCCCCCATGTCACGTGCTGCTGCGGAACACTCCAGCCCTGTTCCTGGAGCTGCCCGGGCGGCAGCGGCTGCTCCTGAACGACTGGTCGACGCGGGGCGGCAGTGCGGGCGAGCGCGACGCCCTCCAACCTCATCAGTTGGAGTGTCTCGGTGACCTTCTTGTCAGAGTACGGATCCTCCTCCTCGAAGATCTCCGTCACCTCCGCCTCGTCGCCGGCCACGGACACCTCGACGCCGCCCTGCCGGGTGCCCCAACTGCCCTTGCCCAAGGTCAACAGGGCGTAGAAGCGCAGCGGGGTCAGCAGGAACAGTTGGATCAGCCCGTACAGCGGGGCCAGCAAGAACATGCCGAACCGCTTGACGAAGCCCATACCGCGGCGCGGGAAGTCGAGGTACCGGACGTTGCGCAGGTACCCCATAAGAATCATGAAGACGACGTAGTCGCCGACGTGGTGGAAGAACGAGGTTGGGTGAAGGATCGGCAGGACCAGCAGCGAGTAGAGCATCGCCGTGCCGAACACCAGCCACAACCCCAGTTCCATGCAGGTCAGCCAGAAGGCGGGCCGGTGCTTCTTCTGGTGTCGGAAGGCCCACAGGGACTCGCGGAAGAACGACTTATTCCAGCGGACCTGCTGGCGCAGAAAGTGCGGAAGCTTCTCCGGCACCGCCGTGTAGCCGACGGCGGTCTCTTGGAAGACCACCCGGCCCTCCATGAGGCAGTAGTTGGTCATCCGGCGGTCGTCGCCAAAGACGGCCGGTTTGCCCAGGAACTGCTGGTTGAGGAAGTCCGGGAGGTACTTGCGAACCAGCGTGCCTCGATAGGCGGAGAGCGCGCCGCAGCAGCACAGCACGGACTTCAAGCGCGAGTACGCGGCCCGCTCGAAGAGGAAGGAGTTGCCGTATCTGAGGTCCTGTAGACGAGTGAAGATGTTGCTGTCGTGGTTGAGGGCCAAGACCATGCCGGTGGAGGCCATGACGCGCTCGTCGGCCATCGGGATCAGGAGTTCGCGGAAGGTGTCCCGGGCGAGGACCGTGTCCGAGTCCACGCACAGGAAGATGTCCGAGTACGGAGCTGCCTCGAAGCCCCGGGCCAGCGCCTCGCGCTTACCCTTGTTCTCCGGCTGCACGCTGACGGAGTACTTGACGCCATGGGCTTCGAACTCACGGCGCATCTTCTTGGCGACGCGGATGCCGCCGGGGTCCGCGCTGCAGTCGTCGATGATGTGGATCTCGTTGGGGAGCCGGCTCTGCGCGAGGAGGCTGCGCAGGCCCTGCTCGAACATCACCGGGTCCTCGTTGTAGATGGGGATGACTGCGGTGACCCACGACTGATCGAGGTATTCCAGTTCTTCTCGTCCCGCCTTGGCTGGACGGTAGAAGAGCGCCATGAACATCTTGATGGCCAGCAGGCCCATGGCACCGATCGTGTACAGGTGCAGGGAACCGGCGTCGAGCCGTGTGAAGATCAGTGCGGCGAGGCCCAGGAAGAAGAGGTACGACACCTTCAGATGTCTGCGTCTGCGGTGTTTCTGCCGGCTGCCGGACTCAGCAGCCCCGGGTATGTAGGTGTCCTCGGTAGTCACAGCTTGACCACCCGAGGGTGATCGGCGGACCGGCCGCGGGTGTCGAACAGCACTCGGGCACGGTCGGCAAGCAGGTCCAGGTCGATCTCCCGGTGAGCCTGGAGCAGAACGGTGAGGTCCGCTGTCTCGGCCGCGGCCAGGTAGTCGTCGATCCGCTCGACCGGCATCCCGCCGACGGTCCAGTCAGTCACGCGCGGGTCGAAGTAGACGAGTTCGGCGCCCCGTGCACGGAGGCTCTCGGCCACGGCGAGAGCTGGACTCTCCCGCTGGTCAGAGATGTCGGGCTTGTAGGTCACGCCGAGCAGCAGGATGCGCGAGCCTCGGACCGCTTTGCCCTGGTCGTTGAGCAGGTCAGCCGCACGGTTCACCACGTGCAGGGGCATCCGCTGGTTGATCTCTTGGGCCAGTTCCACAAAGCGGAATGGAATGCCGAGCGACCGAACCTTGTACGACAGGTAGTTGGGGTCGATGGGGATGCAGTGCCCACCGACTCCCGGGCCAGGGTAGAAGGGGGCAAACCCGAACGGCTTGGTGGAGGCGCAGCGGATCGCGTCCCACAGATCGACGCCGATCTCGCGGCAGAACATCGACATCTCATTGACGAGGGCGATGTTGACGTGGCGATAGGTGTTCTCCAGGAGCTTGGCCATCTCGGCCTCGCGGGTTCCCTTCGCCTCCACGACGCTGCCCACGAAGTGCTCGTAGAGGGTGCGTGCGGCCTTGGTGCATTCCGGCGTAACACCGCCTACCACCTTCGGCGTGTTTTCCAGACCGAAGCTGGAGTTGCCCGGGTCGATGCGCTCCGGGGAGAACGCCAGATGGAAGTCCTTGCCAACTTGCAGGCCGCTGGCCTCAAGTCGAGGACGTACGACCTCCTCGGTCGTACCCGGGTAGGTCGTCGACTCCAACACCACGAGTGTGTCAGGAGCCAGGTGGGCCGCGATGTCGTCGACTGCAGCGTGCACCGCGCCCAGGTCCGGAGAGCCGTGGTCGGTGAGCGGGGTCGGGACGCACACAATTACCGCGGCAGCGTCTGCGATGACCTCGGCCCGGTCGACCGCTTCAAAGCCTTGCTCCAGCATCGTACGAACGTCGGCGTCGGCAACGTCATCCACGTGCGAACGGCCGGAAGTCAAGCTGTCGACGACCCGAGGGTTGCGGTCCAAACCGACTACTTTCAGCCCTGCTGCTGCAGCGGAGCGGGCCAGCGGCAACCCCACATATCCGAGCCCCACAACGACGAGATCCACCCTGGTGGCTCTACTCACGACATCATCCCAACCCCTGGTCTGACGGCCGCAGCCGCGTACAGGCGCTACCTCGGTCCCCGAGGAACTGAACAAGATTCAGGAGGCTAACAAGACCTTCACACTTCAACCACATTCCTTTAATGCTCCTTTAAGGTGCCCCATCTCACTTCAAGTGCGTACAACTTTCCGCCTTCCTCATCTGTCGCAGTGAGCCCGCTTTCACCCGTTGTCGAACGAGTGCACCGGTGAGGGCGGCGCCAGAACGGCGCGGTTCCAGGGCAGCGCGTCGCTAGGGCAGGAGAAGGTGGGGTTCGTCGGCGCTTCTGGCGCGGGACGGAAGCCTGGACGACGGCGGGCATCCGGGCCAGACCGCCGGCGCATTGCCAGGTGCTCACGTGCGCGCATCCCTGCAGCGCGCGGCTCCTACCGAGGAGCCCGTGCTGTCCTCGGACCTCATTGGCCCCGCGACGGCCGGACGCATGGTGGCTCAGCAGGTTCCTGCCATGCGGACCAGCGGACTGGCGGCCGTATCAGCTCGCTCCCCGGCCGGTGCGGAATGAGCACCTCGTGGGGGCCCCAGGGCGTGGTGCAGCCCTGGATGAGTGCCCAGCACATGGCAGCACGGATGAAGGATCTGATGGAGAGAGGGTCACGAACGACGAGCCGAAGAGCATTCATGGTCCACGCGATCAGGCTGTACGCGAACCACGACCGGCCTGACTACGACGACCCAGACGGACGCCAGGTGCGGCCGCGTGGCCATGGTGGGCAGCTTGGCCCTGTGCTCGGCGACCGCGAATGATCTCCTGCACTCGCTCGTCCTCGCCCCATGGCCACCTAAGCGCCCATCAGATCCTTCGCATCGAGACGGTGGCGGTTCTTCGGCAGAGCCGTCTTGGCCGTCAGCCCCCGCGACTGCCAAGCGTTGTCGCGGAGCTTGAACAGAGCCCAGTAGCGAGTGGGGCATAGCAGCACGATGTTCATGAACACGGACGCCGGGGTTCCGACAAGCCACGAGCGCCACCGCTGGCGTGTGGTCATGTCCGGCCGCATGAGCACGTACAGTCCCGCCTGCCCGTAACGCACCACGACGTACACCGCGAGGTACACCAAGGCAACGCCCGGGTTGTGGTAGCGGCCACCCAAGGCCATCACCGTCATCACGAGAGTCCAGGCCAGCATCACAGGGGTGATGACGAGCTGAAGCAGGCCGAAAGTCGGCGAGATGAGCTGCTTCAACGACAGCCGCGAGTACACGAACGGCAGCATCCACCACCACGACCGTGCCCAGCGCAGGCGCTGACGGTAGGTCTTCTTCAGCGTCGTCGGCATGTCGGTGACCACGCCTGCTTCGTTGACAGCCACGACCTCACCGCGCATGAGAGCCCTCAGCGCCAGCCAACGGTCGTCCCCCGTACCGCACTCCACCTCGTAGGCGTCCAGATGGTCGTAGAGCAGCTCTGCCCTGTAGAGGGCCAGCGCGCCCGACGTGGTCTCCAGCGCTCCGAGCATGGATCGCGAGGACCGCATCATCACGCACGAAGTGCCGATGTCGATGTCCGCAGCCCTGGAGACCCAGGTCTCCTCAAAGTTGCGGATGTAGATCATGCCAGTGGTGGCCTGGATCCGCGGGTTGCTCATGGCCCGGAGCTGCTGCTCCAGAGCATCCGGGAAGGGCTCGCCGTCCGAGTCAATGGTGAGAACGAATTCGAAGTGCTTGCCCTGCTCCTGAAGGTGACGGAGCACCGTGACCTGGGCACCGCGCTTGCCCTTGTTCTCCTGTCGGTGCCAGAAAACCCGAGGATGATCGAAGGGCTCCACGGGGTGTTGCTGCGAGCCGTCGTCGATCACATGGATCTCATCCACCGGATGCGTCTGGACCAGCAGCGACCTCACTGTGCGGTGCAGGTTCTCCGTGGGCTCTTCGAAGGCTGGAATGATGGCCACCGTCCGGCCAGGAGCTACGGGCAGGTGCGTGAAGGACCGGCCCTTCAGGAACGAGGCCAGGCAGAGCACGATCACCATCATGCCCAGCCACCAGTAGAACGTCAGGATGGGGCTCTTCGATTGGAGGTGGACCACCACGGTGGCAGCGGCCAGAGCCGCCACCACCACGGCAGTCACCACGGTGAATCTCGCCCGTGATGCAGTGCTCAAGCGGTCACCCGCTTGCCGCGGGTCGCCAGGCGGAAGACTGCCACCCCGCTGACCACGAGGAGCATGGCCGCCAGCACGATCCATCCCAGAGCCGTGCCGCCCGTGGCGGCCAGAGCGGCTCCCCCGGTGGCGGTACCGATCGCGGCACCCACACCATTATGTCCGTACATGATTCCTTCCTTCCCGAGCGTCGCGGACGCTCGACCTTGTCGTGAGTCGGCATGGCGCCGAGCGTGACCGGCGCATAGGCCGCCTCATTGGCAACCTCTGCGACGTCGAATGGGTCATTGAGGCGTCAGCAGCACCACGGCGTCCTACTCCTCGACCGGGATCGGTCTCTCATCCTTTGGCCCTGCCACCCCTGTTGTTCTTCGGTGCTCTAGAGCCGCTCGACGTGAGGGGCAGGCGCCATGACGCCACGGGTGTCCAACACGTAGGCGGCCTCGACAGCGAGCTGGGCGAGGTCGAATTCGCCGTGTGGGGTGAGCAGGACTACGGCATCGAACTCGGCAACACTCGTGCCGTCGTCCGCGGGGGCGAAGGGGATGTCCCTGCAGCCGTCGTTGGGCAGGTAGGGGTCGACGACGGTCACATGCGCCCCCATGGCGCGCAGCCGGTCGATGACCTGGACGGCCGGCGACTGTCGGGCATCCGAAGTGCCCGGCTTATAAGCGGCGCCGAGGGCGAGAATGCGGGCCCCGTGCACACTGCGGCGGAATCGGCGGCTCAGGGCGTCCTGCAGGCGGCGCACCACGTAGTCCGGCTGGCTTTCATTGATGTCCTGGGCCAGCTCAATGAGCCGGAAGGTCTGTCCGTGCCGAGCTTTGACGTGGTGGCTGAGGTAGACGGGATCGATGGGCAGGCAATGCCCGCCGACGCCGGGGCCCGGCAGGAACTTGGTGAATCCGAACGGCTTGGTCGCGGCCAACTCCAGGGTGTGCCACACGTCCACGCCTAGCGTGTGTGCCATCCGGGAGAGCTCATTGACCAGTGCGATGTTCACGTGGCGGTAGGTGTTCTCGAACACCTTGGCCAGCTCGGCTTCTTCCAACCCGGAGGCCGGTACGGTCACTTCGGTGATCGAATCATAGAAGGCCTTCACACGCCGCAGGCAGGCATCGGTGAGCCCGGCGACGATCTTGGGTGTGTTCTCCAGCCGCCAATCAGCATTGCCGGGGTCGATGCGCTCGGGGCTGAATCCGACATGGAAGTCTCGTCCGGCAACGAGGCCCGATCTTTCCTCCAGCAGGGGTATGAGCACGTCGCGCGTTGTGCCCGGATGCGTGGTCGACTCAAGCACCACGGTGGCACCCGGCTCCAGCCACGCGGCCAGCGCACTGCCGGCCTCCCGTACGCAGCTGAGGTCTGGGGCACGGTCGGTCAGCGGGGTCGGCACGGTGATGACCGCGACGTCGAAACCCTTGAGGTCCTTCAGATCGGAGCTGACGGTGTAGGCGCCCGAACGAAGTACTTGCTGCAGGCGGTTGGAGTCGATGTCCTCGATGTAGGACGATCCGGCGGCCAGCCTCTCGCAACGCTTCCGGTCGGGCTCGTAGCCGGTCACGGTGTGTCCAGCCTCAGCGGCCCTCAGGGCCAGGGGCAGGCCGACATAGCCTTGCCCGAGCACACAAATGTGCATGGTGGTTTCCTCACCTTGAGCCAGCCCGCGGACACGCGCGGACTGGAAAACGGCGCCCCTGAAGTGCGGCTGCCTGTTCCTGAAGCAGGCAGCCGCGGCGTCGGGTACTGCAAGCAGCGGTGTGAGAGCGGCGAGCTGAACCCCCCGTCGGGTTACAGCAGTCGCCCGCGTCGAGTCACCACCGTGTTACCGATCCGTCCGGGCCCCCTGCCCGTACGTGCGCGATGCACACAAGTCGATCTTCACAATCCCCCCTCATTTGAGGGCCTCAAGAGTTCAACAAAAGTGTTGTCGCGCGGAACCCTTGTTATGGATTCGCAACTTCTGAATTCCCTCTGAGGCCCGATCGCGGTGACGATGCACCGCAGTCGAAGGCGGACTGACCGACGCCGGGCAGCCATCAGCCGGCGTTGGTGTCGGTCCACTTGTCGCTGTACATGTCCTTGCTGATCTCACAGGAGGCGATGTTGTAGCTACCCGAAGCGGTGGACTGCGAGATGACCTTGTCGTTGATCTTCAGCTGGCAGGTGACGTGGCCTCCACCCTGAAGCTGCACAGTGATCGAGTAGTACTGCGGGTTGCCGAGCGGCTTGGTCACGCTCATCGGCACCTTGCCCTGGACGGAGGACCCGGCCGGGCCGTACTGCACGTCGGCACCACCGGTGCCGGTGACGACGTAGGTGACGGTCTGCGGCGTCTTCTTCTTGGCGGCTGAGTGCGGGGCGGCGGCCTTGGCGCTGTTCCCGGTGTCCGCGTGTGCGGCCGCCGGGCTGTTGGCGGTGCTGCTGCCGGACTTGCCGCCGCCGGCAGCGGAGATCACGGCGGCGAGGACCACGATGCCGACGACGCCGAGGCAGCCGACTCCGGCACTGGTCTTGGCCTTGCTCTTCTTCTTCGGCGGTTCCGGGGCCTGCGGCTGGAACGACTGCTGCGGCTGGCCGGGCTGCTGGGGCTGCTGGGCCCAGGGCGGTGTGGACATGCGCGGGTACCCCCGATGGTGTGTGCGGAAGAGGATCTCGATGTGGACGGGTTGAATCAGGCGGCCTGGGAGCGCCGATAGTCGGCGAGGGCGTTGGCGGCCCACAGCGGGACCAGGCGCGGGAGTTCGGTACGCGGGACGACGCCGCGCACGCACCGCAGGCCGAGCTTGGCGAGGGAGTCGGCGGCCTCGTTGAGCGGGTGACCGACGTGGGCCTTCTCGTGGACGAACGTCAGGTCCGGCGTGTACTCGGCAAGCAACTGCAGCTTCACCAGGCTGGGCCGGCGCCCCTGGGAGCGCAGGTGGGTGTCGTAGCCCTCGGGCATGTCCGTCCCGCCCTGCTGCCAGCTGTGCAGGAGCCGCAGCGCCTGGAGGTTGTCCACGCGAACCTCGACGGGTCGGCCGGGGTGCGCATCAATCATCCTCATTTGTGTCAACACAAGACTGGAAAGCGGCGCTCGTGTCGACCGTTTCCGCTTTCCCGCGCTCAGGATCATCGCCTCCGGGCATTACTGCCACTGCGAGCTGGTTGCGATGGCCCGCAGTTGGGCCAGTGTCAGGATCGGCGTGGTCCGGGTCGCGGGGGTGTTCTGGCTCGGTGCCTGCCACTGCATGATGGTGACGTAGAGCCCGTCAGGATGCAGTACGTTCACCGCCGCGTGCCCGGGGCCCGTTCCGGGTGGAGTCTGCCGGGACTCGATCAGGGTGCCGTCGGCCAAGGGCGTCGTGCCGGCGAAGACGTGGCTGCGGATCACGGTGGTGGAGGTCTGCCGGGAGACGTGCACCTCGAGCAGCGACTTGCCGTGGCCGTCGTCCACCCACAGCTGCCCGCACGCCTGCGGCTACGCCGGCGAGCCGGAGATCCGTCCGAGCATCCTGTACGGACTGGCCTCGCAGATCAGCGTGAGCAGTTAGCCTCTGCACAGCGACCCCGGACAGGGCGCGCGCAGACGGCCGAAGGCCCCGACCCCTGATGGGGGCGGGGCCTTCGTCATGCCCAAGGGGTCTGCGCTGCTCGCCGCTTCGACGACCCCAGCCGACCTCGGCAGACTCTCCCGCCCTCGTTCCCACGGCTTCACGGCAGTCCTTCATGGGGACATCATGGGAACGGAAGGTCGTGTAAGGGCAGGGAACGATCAGGCAGAGGCGGAAGGCCCGACGGCGCTGACCAGCATGAACGCAGCAAACAGGGGCAGATCATCACGGACAGGGGTGACGCTGGGGGCTCTTGTAAAGCGAAGGTCGTCGGTTCGAATCCGACAGGGGGCTCTCTGGCTGAACAGCACAGACGCCCCGGCCGATGATCGGTCCGGGGCGTCCGACATCCACGGGTGACATCGACCGGGGCGGTCACTCACGGTCGGGACGGCGCCTGAGCAGGCGGTCCATGTGACTGATGGCCTCGCGCTACGTGTCCGAGCGGCAGGTCGTCGAGTCGGTCAACGAAACCTTGAAGGGACAACTCGACCTCGAACAGCACCGAGGGCGCACACCTCGCGGTGTCATCGCCCGCATCATGCAGCGCATCCTCGCCCTGACCGCCGCGATCTGGCACAACGACCACACCGGCCAGTCCGTCCAGCGATCGCCGACCGCCTACGACCATGATGGGGCACGGCCAGTGGCCGACCTCCGGATCGACGGACCCTACTCACGCTGGTCGGCATGATCTGTCTACGGCTGACCGGTGACTGGCAGAGCCCGTACCCAGGTGCGGTCGCCAGTCAGGTATGCGTCGACGGCAAGCCCTGCCTCGCTCAAAGCGAGCTCAAAGGCCTTGGCGGTCAGGGGGCGTGACAAGAACGTCTGGCTCCACCGCGCGTCCGAGAAGATGTATTCGACGTGGACGGACCGCACACCTGGGGCCACCGGATCGGAGGACACCACCCGGACGAGGCCGCCAGCGACCTTCCGCTCTTGTGGCAGGTTGTCGTGCCGACCCTCGCTCTCTCGCTGGATCAGCACGCAGCCGTCGTCCGCGACATGCCGTCGGCAGGTCCGTAGCAGCCCCTGGCGCACTTGTGGATCACCAGCATGAACAAGGAACGACCCCAGCAACACCACGTCGAAGCGAGCCTCGAGCTCCAACTCCTCGATCGGACTGCAGACAGTCCGGGCGCCGTGGACCCGCTCGAGCATCTGGGGAGATTCATCGACGGCAGTCACGGTGAAACCTCGCTCCACCAGCGGATGCGTCACGCGGCCCACGCCAGATCCGAGCTCGAGAATATGGACCTTGGCGGGGACGGCCCGCTGGATGATGTCGGGCTCGTCGCCCACGGGGAGCCGTCCGTACAGCTCGACTGCACACCCGTCCGGCGTGATTGCCCCCGGCCCGGTTCCTTGGTATCCCTCGCGCATGCGTCCGCTCATACCCCCATCGGAACACGGCGGGGGCTGCCGTGAAAGACGACGTCGTCCTGCCCCCTGCTGCACCCCAGCAGTCCGCCCTCACAACGGACCGTTCTTCGAGGTCGCGGAGCTCTGTCACTTCTTGTGGAGTGCCGACAGCATGGAATTCCAGGAGCGGTTCCGCTGGAAAGGCTTTTCGAAGGTCTCGGAGAATATCCAGGCGCCCAGGATCGAAGTGGGCAGTGCGAGCGCGAGTGTCAAGCAGAAGGTGGGCAGACCGGGTGACACGAAGTGCGGGGCGATCTTCCGGACGACGGTCATGACGATGGGCAGATGGATGAGATAGAGGCTGTAGGAGAAGCCGCCGAGACTGCGCATGGGGCGCGTGGCCAGGAGCCGCATGAGGGGGGCCGGTCTTCCGGTCGCGACCGCGGCGAGAAGCATCGTCATGGCAGGGACGACGGCAAGGTCGACCCAGTAGTAATGGTTCACCGTCCACGCCGATCCCTTGGCGAGGATGAGCGACAGAGGCGGTGCGGCGGCCAGCAGGGCCAGCCAGTGCCACGGCAGGCGCCGGATCCTCTCCGGTGCGACGATGACCCCCGCGCCGACCAGGCCGGCGACGAAGACCGGGGCGAGATTCGGGGCCAGCCAGTTCACTCCTTCTGCCGGGTTGGCGTGTGCCGCCGCCAGGCCGCGGACGACCGCCGGCAGTGTCACTCCCGCGACCAGGACCACCGCTCCCAGCCGCCGCCGGACCAGGAGGAGCAGCGGAAAGAGGAGATACAGCTCCGCCTCCACGCCGATCGACCAGAAGGCTCCGTTCGGTGTCGGCGCCGTGATCATGTCCTGGACCACGAGCCCGTACACCAGGATTGTTCTGCTGTTCGGCGGTCCGTAGTGCGAGGCCGCCACCACGAAGTGGGCGACGAGCACGCTCAGAGCGAGTGCCGCCCAGTACGGCGGAAGAATCCGCCAGGCGCGGCGGCGTAGAAATCGAGCGGCACCGCCCAGGTGCCAGCCGTTGCGCGCCGGGGAGATCGCCAGCGAGAAACCGGACAGCACCAGGAAGAAGACGACAGCGAGACGCCCGTACATCATCCAGCCGAGCCAGGGCGGACCCGAGTTGCCGGGGAATCCTGGAAAGGTCAGCAGCCAGCAGTGGAACAGGACGACGTACAACGCGGCCAGGCCGCGGAGTCCGTCGAGACCCAGCAACTGGCTGGGGCCGCGCACCTCATCCGACGCGCCCCCTTCTCGCGCCGGTGCGGGCAACTCCAGAGCACTCCCGGTGGGAGGGTTCGACCCTAGGATCGCTCGCCCCTTTCTTCTGCGGTGCGCTCCCGACATCTCCCTGTTCGCGTGGGCGCAGCGCCACCCACGGTGACTGATACGTCGCAGGTGGCCAGGAGGTTCAACGGGGAAGCGCAGGACTTCCCCTCTTCGGCCGGCGCGGGGCGCGTCGCGGTGTCCCTGCCCTGCCGGGGGCGGCTCCGCATGGGTCAGCGGGCCCCGTCACCCACGTGGTTCATACGAGTCGCGCGCCCTCTGACCCCGGCACAAGATCGAAGAACGCTGACGTCGCGTCACCTCGCGGCCGGCGTTGCCCTCTGCCCCCGCGTAAGGAGAAGTGCGCAGGATGACCACTACGTCTGAACGTATTTCAGCACCGGTGACGCGCAAGGCGTCGAGGCGTGTGTCCCAGTCCGTCTTCGACGGCTCCCGCCTCAGGGTCGTACTGCTGGTGGAAGTCTATGACGGAGCCCAGCAGCAGTTCCTGGAGGCTTACGAGCATCTGTGCAGTCAGGTCGCGTCCGTGCCCGGGCATGTCAGCGACCAGCTCTGCCAGTCCATCGAGAGCCCCTCCCAGTGGCTCATCACCAGTGAGTGGGAGAGCGCCCCGCCGTTCCTCGACTGGGTGAACAGCGAAGAGCATGTGCAGATGGTCCGGCCGCTGCACAGCTGCGTCCGGGACACCCGGTCGCTGCGCTTCCACATCGTCCGCGAGACCAGCCGCGCGGCCGCGGCCGACGCCGGTCCCCGACAGTTGCAGCTGGCGCCCCGGATCGGCGACGGCAAGATCCGTCATGCGCTCACCTTCACCGTCAGACCCGGCAGCGAGGAGACCGTCGCCAAGATCCTCGCCGACTACGCCGCGCCGGAGGCACAGGTCGACGAGAACACGCGGCTGTGCCGTACCTCGCTGTTCATGCACGGCAACCGGGTCGTACGGGCCATCGAGGTGGAGGGCGACCTGCTCGCCGCGCTGCGCCACGTCTCCCGGCAGCCCCAGGTGCGGGCCGTCGAGGAGGCCATCAACCCGTATCTGGAGCAGGAGCGGGACCTGACCGACCCCGAGGCCGCGCGGGTCTTCTTCACCCGTGCCGCCGTCCCCGCCGTCCACCATGTGACGGCGGACGACGAGTGCCCGGACGCGGTGCGGTACGCGCTGTACTACCCGGCCCGCCCGGGTCGCGGGATGCAGCTGGCCCGGCTGCTCGCGGAGCAGGACGAGGCGTCGGCGAACGACCCGAACTGCCCGGTCTGCCGCAGCACCATCTTCCAGCGCGACGAGATCGTGGTGCGGCTGGTCGACGTACGGGGCGACCTGGACGGCGACCCGGTGCACTCCCTCGGCCGTGCCGACTCCGCGCGGGCGGCCGAACTGCTGTCGCTCCTCGACGGCGAGGCCGTGGGTGCGAACGGTTCGGCGCTGAAGGACGGCGACGCCGCGCACTTCCTCAAGCTGGCCCGCATGCAACTCGTCACCGACCGCCGGTCGGACCAGGCCTGACCGGCACCCGCGGGCCGTAGCGGCCGCGCCCCCCTGTCGACGCAGCACACCACCGGAGGAACGACGTGATCAAACCCCGGCCCCGGATCGTGAATCTCAGCGAGACCGAGCCCAACACCAAGCGCGGAGGCGACCTGCGCGCCATGCTCACCCCGGCCACGGTCGGCTCCACCAGCGGTTTCATGGGCGTGGCCATCGTGCAGCCCGGCGACCGCATCGGGGAGCACTACCACCCGTACTCCGAGGAGTTCGTCTACGTCATCTGCGGGCGCCTGGAGGTGGACCTGGACGGCGACCCCCAGCCGCTGCAGCCCGAGCAAGGGCTGCTGATTCCCGCCTATATGCGCCACCGCTTCCGCAACGTCGGTGACACGGAGGCCCGGATCGTCTTCCATCTGGGTCCGCTGGCCCCGCGCCCGCAGCTGGGCCATGTCGACACCGAGGGCACCGACGCGGTCGCGGTCGCGGCGCAGACAGCCGAGGTCGGCGCCGGCCGCCCGGCCGAGCGAGACCAGGTCCGTTCATGACCAGGCGGGTCGCGGTCACCGGCATAGGCGTGGTGGCGCCGGGCGGCATCGGCGTCCCGGCGTTCTGGGACCTGCTCTCGGCCGGCCGTACCGCGACGCGGGGCATCACCTTCTTCGACCCGTCCAGTCTGCGTTCGCAGATCGCCGCCGAGTGCGACTTCGACCCGGCGGCTCATGGGCTGGACGCGGAGCAGGTGGCGCGCTGCGACCGGTACATCCAGTTCGCCCTGGCGGCCGGGGAGGAGGCGGTGCGTGACGCCGGCCTCGACACGAGCCAGGAGAACCCCTGGCGGGTGGGGGTCTCCCTGGGCACCGCGGTCGGCGGCACCACCCGGCTGGAGCACGACTACGTCCTGGTCAGCAGCCACGGTGAGCGCTGGGACGTGGATCCCCGGCAGGCGCAGCCGCATCTGCACCGCGCGTTCTCGCCGAGCACCCTCGCCTCGACGGTGGCGGAGCGCTTCGGGGCGCGCGGGCCGGTGCAGACCGTCTCCACGGGCTGCACCTCCGGGCTCGACGCGGTCGGATACGCCCTGCACACCGTCCAGGAGGGCCGGGCCGATGTGTGCATAGCCGGTGCCTCGGACTCGCCGATCTCGCCGATCACCATGGCGTGCTTCGACGCGATCAAGGCCACCTCCCCGAACAACGACGATCCCGCGCACGCCTCCCGTCCCTTCGACAACAACCGTGACGGGTTTGTCATGGGCGAGGGCGGCGCGGTGCTCGTCCTGGAGGAGCTGGAGCACGCCCGGGCCCGCGGGGCGCGCGTGTACTGCGAGATCAGCGGCTATGCCACCTTCGGCAACGCCTACCACATGACCGGTCTCACCAGCGAGGGTCTGGAGATGGCGCGGGCGATCGACGAGGCGCTGGACCATGCGCGGCTCGACGGCTCGGCGATCGACTACGTCAACGCACACGGCTCGGGCACCCGGCAGAACGACCGGCACGAGACCGCGGCGGTGAAGAGGGCCCTGGGACACCACGCCTACGACACCCCGATGAGCTCCATCAAGTCGATGGTGGGGCACTCCCTCGGGGCGATCGGGGCGATCGAGGTGGTGGCCTGTGTGCTGGCCCTGGACCGCCAGGTCATTCCGCCCACCGCCAACTACGAGACCCCGGACCCCGAGTGCGATCTGGACTACGTGCCCCGCGTGGCCCGCGAACGCAGGCTGAACAACGTGCTCTCCGTGGGCAGCGGGTTCGGCGGGTTCCAGTCCGCGGTGATCCTGACCCGGCCGAGGGAGAGGACACGATGAGCGCACCGCACGGCAGGCGTGCCGGCGTCACCGGAATCGGCGTCGTCGCGCCCAACGGAACGAGTACCGACACCTTCTGGAAGGCCACCCAGGCGGGCGTCAGCGTCCTGGACCGGGTCACCCGGGAGGGGTGCGAGCATCTGCCGCTCCGAGTGGCGGGCGAGGTCCGGGGCTTCGAGCCGGCCGCGACGATCGAGGAGCGGTTCCTCGTCCAGACCGACCGGTTCACGCACTTCGCGATGGCCGCGTCCGATCTCGCGCTGGAGGACGCCCGGTTCGGCCAGGCCGATCTGAGCGACTCTCCGTTCATCGCCGGGGTGGTCACCGCGGCCGGGTCCGGCGGCGGCGAGTTCGGACAGCGCGAGCTGCAACGGCTGTGGGGGAAAGGCAGCCGTTACGTCGGCCCGTACCAGTCCATCGCCTGGTTCTACGCCGCCAGCACCGGCCAGATCTCCATCCGCCGCGGGTTCAAGGGCCCCTGTTCGGTCGTCGCCGCCGACGAGGCCGGCGGTCTCGACGCCCTCGCGCACGCCGCGAGGGCGGTGGGACGCGGCACCGATGTGATCGTGGCCGGTTCCACCGAGGCGCCGCTGGCGCCCTACTCGGGGGTCTGCCAGCTCGGGTACCCGGAGCTGAGCACGGCCTCCGACCCGGCCCGCGCCTACCGTCCCTTCACTGCCGACGCCTGCGGGTTCGTGCCCGCGGAAGGCGGCGCGATGCTGGTCGTGGAGGAGGTGGGCTCGGCCCGGGAGCGGGGCGTGCCCGTGCGTGCCGTCATCGCGGGACACGCGGCCACGTTCACCGGCGCCTCCTGCTGGGAGGCGTCCCGGGAGGGGCTCGCCCAGGCGATCCGCGGCGCCCTGGACGAGGCCGGCTGCGCCCCCGAGGAGATCGACGTGGTCTTCGCGGACGCTCTCGGCATCCCGGCGGCGGACCGGGCCGAGGCGCTGGCGATCGCCGACGTCCTGAGCGCGCACGGCAGCCGGGTGCCCGTCACCGCGCCGAAGACGGGGATCGGGCGCGGCTACTGCGCGGCGCCCGTGCTGGACACCGCCGCGGCGGTGCTCGCGATGGAGCACGACCTGATCCCGCCCACCCCGCATGTCTTCGATCTCTGCCATGACCTCGACCTGGTGACCGTACGCGCCCGTCCCGCCGAGCTGCGCACGGCGCTGATCCTCAGCCGGGGACTCATGGGTTCGAACTCGGCGCTCGTGCTGCGGCACGGCGCCCCCGACGCCTCCTAGGGAGGCCCGCAGCCCACCACGACGACCCGCAGCAATCCCTGTGGAAAGTCAGCAGCAAGCATCAGCGAAGGAGAGAAACCGCATGAGCGACCGCATCACCGTGGAAGAACTGGCCGATCTGATGAAGACGGCCGCCGGGGTCACCGTGGCCCCGCAGGACCTTGAGCAGAGCTACGACTCGGGGTTCGAGGCCCTCGGCATCGACTCCCTCGGCCTGCTCGGCATCGTGGGGGAGTTGGAGAACCGGCACGGCACCCCGATGCCGCCCGACGCGGAACGCTGCAAGACCCCCCGTCAGTTCCTCGACCTCGTCAACACCACCCTCATGGCTGGAGCCTGACATGGCCGGACACACCGAGAACGCCATCACCATCGCCGCCCCGGTCGACCTCGTCTGGGACATGACCAACGACCTGGAGAACTGGCCGCGGCTGTTCAGCGAGTACGCCTCCTGCGAGGTCCTCTCGCGCGAGGGGAACCGGACGACCTTCCGGCTGACCATGCACCCCGACGAGAACGGCACGGTGTGGAGTTGGGTCTCGGAGCGCGAGGTCGACCGCCCCGCGCTCAGCGTCAAGGCCCGCCGCGTCGAGCCGGGCCCCTTCGCGTACATGAACATCCGCTGGCAGTACGAGGAGGTCACCGAGGGCACCCGGATGGTGTGGACGCAGGACTTCGAGATGAAGCCCGAGGCGCCGGTCGACGACGCCTGGATGACGGACAACATCAACCGCAACTCCAAGGTCCAGATGGCCCTGATCCGGGACCGGATCGAGCAGGTCGCCGCCGAGCACCGGCCCGCGCCGGCCCTCACCGACTGAGCCGGACGGAGGACAGGCCGATGCACCAAGCCCTGATCGTCGCCCGGATGGCCCCCGGCTCGGCCCCGGACATCGCCAAGGTGTTCGAGGATTCCGACCGGGGAGAGCTGCCGCATCTCGTCGGGGTCACCCGGCGCAGCCTCTTCCAGTTCGGCGATGTGTACATGCACCTGGTCGAGTCCGACCGGGACCCCGGCCCCGCCATCGCCAAGGTGGCCGGGCATCCGGAGTTCCGGGACATCAGCGAGCGGCTCTCCGCGTACGTCAGCGCCTACGACCCCGCGACCTGGCGCTCGCCCAAGGACGCGATGGCGCAGCGCTTCTACCTCTGGGAGCGGGATGTCGCCTCCTGAACCGCCCATACGACCACCGGTCGCCGGGCCCGCGCGATGGACGCGGACCCGGCGACCGGTGCTGTGAGCGGTGTGCCCCGCCGCGGTGGGGTCAGGCGCGGACGGTGCAGTCGAACGCGTGCAGATACGGGTTGACCGGGCGGACCTCCTCGATGACCAGCCCCGCGGCGGTCAGCCGGTCGACCATGCTCCGGGTGGTGTGCTTGGCGCCGCCCACGTTGAGGAGCAGCAGCAGGTCCATGGCGGTGCTGAACCGCATCGAGGGCGTGTCGTCGACGAGGTTCTCGATGACCACGACCCGCGCCTTCGGCCCGCCCGCCGCGACGACGTTGCGCAGCGTCCGGGCGGTGCTGTCGTCGTCCCACTCCAGGATGTTCTTGATGACGTAGACGTCGGCCCGGACCGGGACCGCCGCGCGGCAGTCACCGGGCACGATGGTCACCCGGTCCGCGAACTCCCCCTGCTCGCGCAGCCGGGGCACGGCGTTCGCCACCACGGGCGGCAGGTCCAGCAGGGTGCCGTGCATCGAGGGGTACTTCTCCAGCAGGCTCGCCACCACATGTCCCTGGCCGCCGCCGATGTCCGCGACCGACGCACACCCCGTCAGATCGAGGAACTCCGCGACGTCCCGGGCCGACTGCTCGCTGGAGGTGGTCATGGCCCGGTTGAAGACGTCGGCCGACTCCGGGGCGTCCTCGTGCAGATAGGTGAAGAACTCCTTGCCGTACAGGTCCTGGACGACGTTCCGGCCGGTGCGTACCGCCTCGTCCAGCCGCGGCCACGCGTCCCAGGTCCAGGGCTCGGTGCACCACAGGGAGATGGAGCGCAGGCTGCCCGGGTCGTCCTCGCGCAGCAGCCGGGACATCTCGGTGTGCGCGAAGGTGCCGTCCTTGTGCTCGGTGAAGACGCCGTAGCAGCACAGCGCACGCAGCAGCCGTCGCAGCGGGCGCGGTTCGGTCTTCACCGCGGCGGCGAGGTCGTCCGCGCTCATGGGGCTGTCCCCCAGCGCGTCGGCGACGCCCAGGCGGGCGGCGGCGCGGAGTGCGGCGGCGCAGGCCGCGCCGAATACGAGCTCCCTCAGCCGCATGGACGGCGGTGGGGCGGGGGTTGCGGTCGTCATGTGCCGCCTTTCCTCTCCGGGTCCGCCGGCGGGTGTCCCGACCCGACGAGCGCTGCTGTGCACGCCAGACAGGCGATATGGCGTTTCGTCATATTCTGTACGCTATGACCCCTTATGGAGGATAGAAAGCCGGATCGGCCATCCGGTGGCGTGTCTACGGTGAACGCGCGTGCGGGAGAAGGGGCGATACGCCCGCGTCCGGTGCCGTCGCCGCAGGTCGGTCCGCCTCCGGGGGAGCCGCGCGATCCGTGTCCGGATCCCGGTAGCCCGGCAGCGAGGACGGCCGGCTCGCCGGGCGCACCGATCGCGTGGCCGACCATACTGGCGTATATGGACCCGGTGATACGGCTGAGGCGTGGACTCGGAGCGGGTGCGGCATACGTCCGCAGCGCCCCGGGCACCTACCTCTGGCTGGCGGTCCTGTTCGTCACCACCGTCGCGCTGCACCATATGTCGCCGCAGGTCGAGGAGGACTTCCTGCGCCAGCGGTCGACCAACATCCATGAGTTGTCGGCCCATCCCGTCCGCGTGCTCATCACCAGCGCGATGTGGATCGACGGCGGGCACTGGCTGCCGTACGCCGTGCTCTACACCGTCTTCCACGCGCAGGCGGAGCGCTGGCTGGGCACCGCGCGCTGGCTGGCCGTGTGCGTCGCCGCGCATGTCCTGGCCACCCTCGCCAGCGAGGGAGCTCTGCTCCAGGCGATACGCCGGGGCGTCGCCCCGCTCTCCGCCGCCGACACCCTGGACATCGGGGTCAGCTACGCCCTGGCCGGGGTCGTGGCGGTGCTCGCCTACCGGATCGCGGCGCCCTGGCGTTACGTCTATCTGGCGGTCGTCCTGACCGTGTACACCGTCCCCTTCGTCCTCTCTCCCACCTTCACCGATTTCGGACATCTCATCTCGGTGCTGATCGGTCTCGGCTGCTATCCGCTGACCCGGAGCCGCGGAAAAGCATGGAATCCGAAGGAGACACTGGCCACCCTCAGGAGTTAACGTCCGCCCCATGAACAGCGCAGCGAGCGGTGTCGTCAACGGCGGCATCTCCTTCTGGTACGCCGACGACGGCCTCCCCGCCCCGCGGGAGCCCCTGGCCGGGGACGCGACCGCCGATGTCGTGATCGTGGGCGGCGGCTACACCGGCCTGTGGACCGCCTACTACCTGAAGAAGGCGGCCCCCTTCCTGCGCATCACCGTGCTGGAGCAGCGGTTCTGCGGCTACGGCGCCTCCGGACGCAACGGCGGCTGGCTCTACAACGGCATCGCGGGCCGCGACCGGTACGCGCGACTGCACGGCCACGAGGCCGCCGTACGTCTGCAGAAGGCGATGAACGAGACGGTCGCCGAGGTCGTCCGGGCCGCCGAGGAGGAGGGCATCGACGCCGATGTGCGCGTCGGCGGCGTCCTGGAGGTCGCGTACACCCCCGCCCAGCTGGCCCGGCTGAAGGCGTTCCACGAGCACGAGCTGTCGTTCGGCGAGAAGGACCGCGAACTGTACGGCGCGCGGGGGACCGCCGAGCGGATCAGGGTCGCGCACGCGGTCGGCTCGACCTGGACCCCGCACGGAGCGCGGCTGCACCCGGTCAAGCTGGTCAAGGGCCTCGCGGCGGCCGTCGAGGCGCTCGGCGTGACGATCCACGAGGGCACGCCGGTCACCGAGATCCGCCCCAAGCACGCGGTGACGCCCTACGGCACGGTCCGCGCGCCCTATGTCCTGCGCTGCACCGAGGGGTTCACGGCGTCGCTGAAGGGGCAGAGACGCACCTGGCTCCCGATGAACTCCTCCATGATCGCGACCGAGCCGCTGACCGACGCGCAGTGGGCCGAGATCGGCTGGGAGGGGTGCGAGGCGCTGGGCGACATGGCGCACGCGTACATGTACGCGCAGCGCACCGGCGAAGGCCGGATCGCGCTCGGCGGCCGGGGTGTGCCCTACCGCTTCGGCTCCCGCACGGACAACGACGGCCGTACGCAGCCCGCCACCGTCGAGGCGCTGCACGACATCCTGGTCCGCTTCTTCCCGTCGCTGGCCGGGGTGCGGGTCGCCCACGCCTGGTCGGGTGTGCTCGGGGTACCGCGCGACTGGTGCGCGACGGTCACCCTGGACCGTGCGACAGGGCTCGGCTGGGCGGGCGGTTACGTCGGCTCGGGCGTCGCCACCGCCAACCTCGCCGCGCGGACCCTCCGCGACCTCGTCCAGCAGGACTCGGGCCAGGCCGGCGGGACCGATCTGACCGACCTGCCGTGGGTGAACCACCGGGTCCGCAAATGGGAGCCGGAGCCGCTGCGCTGGCTCGGGGTGCACGGCATGTACACCACCTACCGAGCGGCGGACCGACGTGAACTCACCGCTCCGGCCGCCGAGTCGTCGAGGCTGGCGCAGCTCGCGGACCGGGTGGCCGGGCGGCACTGAACGACCTTCGCCGTCCCCGCCGGACGGCGGGGACGGCAGGGACGGCGGGGACCGAACGACCTTCGGCATCGGCGCCGACCGGCGCGGACGGCGGGGAACGGGGCTTGCCGGCTCCCGTCCCCGCCGTGTGACACTGCGCCCATGATCCGCACCGCGACCCCCGACGACATCCCCGTCCTGCACACCCTGATCCGTGAACTGGCCGAGTACGAGAAGGCGCCCGACGAGGCTCGTGCGACCCGGGAGCAACTGCGCGAGGCCCTGTTCGGCGACCGCCCGGCGGCGTTCGCGCATGTCGCCGAGGAGGGCGGCGAGGTCGTCGGCTTCGCGCTGTGGTTCCTGAACTTCTCCACCTGGCGGGGCGTGCACGGGATCTTCCTGGAGGACCTGTATGTGCGCCCCGAGGCCCGGGGCGGCGGCCACGGCACGGCGCTTCTGACGGAACTGGCCCGGATCTGCGTCGCCCGCGGCTACGAGCGCCTGGAGTGGTCGGTCCTGAACTGGAACCGCCCCGCCGTCGGCTTCTACGAGGCCCTGGGCGCCCGCCCGCAGGACGAGTGGACCGTGTACCGCCTGACGGACGGGGCCCTGGCCGAGCTGGGGAAGCCCGCGTAGACACCCGGCCCGTGGGCTCAGGCGTCCTCGGCCACCCGGACGCCCAACGCCCCCGCCAGCACGGGCGCCAGGTCCAGGAGCTGGGCGTGGCTGATCACCGCGCCCGAGAGCCGGTCCGCCCCGCGTGTGATGTCCAGCTCCGCCGCACGGCGCAGATCCACGTCCACCAGGGTCGCCGCCGTGAGGTCGGCCCCCTTCAGCACGCAGTCCACGAACTCGACCCGCTCCAGCCGGGCGCCCCCGAAGTCCGGCTCGACCAGGACACAGCCCTCGAAGACGACGTCCTTGAGTCTTGCCCTGCGCAGATTCAGATAGTCGATCTTCCCGCCGCGCACCAGCACCCGCTCCAGCACCGCGCCGTGCAGCTGCGTCCCGCCGAGCCGGGCGTCCACCAGCTCCACGTCACGCAGGCTCGCCTCGGCGAGGTCCGTGCCCACGCCCCGTATCCCCGACAGGACGGAGTCCACCACACGGGCGTGGTGCAACCGCGTCTCGTCCAGCGTGCAGCCTCTCAGCGCGCAGTCCAGGAACCGGGCACCCCCGCCGTCCTGCCCGGCGAGGTCCGTGTCCCGGAACTCCAGCCCGTCGTAGTCCCCGTCCGGCGTCAACTCGCCGTCCGTGAACGCCACCAGCTCCGGCAGCCGCACCTCCGGCCGCCGCGCCGGCTTCACCACCCGATCGTTCCGCACCATGCCCCCATGCTGCACCCCGCCACCGACAATCCCTCCCACCTGCGACGACATCCCCCAAGGGCACGCCCGGGGCGGCTTCGAGGGCGCGCCCGGCCGAAGATGCGGGGCCCCCTGATCCATGGTCTTCTGGCGGGGTGAGCGTCACCCCGAAGGGCGTGCCGGCGGGCCTCGACGACCCGGATGACCCCCGCCGCTGGTGGGCCCTCGTGATCATCGCGCTCGCCCAGTTGATGGTGGTCCTGGACGCGACGATCGTGAACATCGCGATGCCGTCCGCCCAGCGCGCGCTCGGCATCTCCGACGGCAACCGCCAGTGGATGATCACGGCGTACACCCTGGCCTTCGGCGGGCTGCTCCTGCTCGGCGGCCGGATCGCGGACCTGGCGGGCCGCAGACGCACCTTTGTCGCCGGACTGGCCGGTTTCGCCGCGGCGTCCGCGCTGGGCGGCGCGGCCACCACGTCCGGCATGCTCTTCGGCGCCCGCGCGCTCCAGGGCGCCTTCGCCGCCGTCCTCGCCCCCTCGGCGCTCAGCCTGCTCACGACCACGTTCACCCGCCCCAGGGAGCGCGGCAGGGCCTTCGGCATCTACGGCGCGCTCGCGGGCAGCGGCTCGGCGATCGGGCTCCTCGCGGGCGGGCTGCTGACCGAGTACCTGAACTGGCGCTGGTGCCTGTACGTCAACGTGCCCATCGCGGTCTGCGCCGTCGTCGGCGGCCTGGTGCTGCTGCCCGCGGGCCCCCGCCGCACGGGCGCCCGCCTGGACGTCCCCGGCGCGCTGCTGGGCTGCGGGGGACTGGTCGCGCTGGTCTACGGGTTCAGCGAGGCCGAACCGCGGGGCTGGACCGACCCGCTGGTCCTCGCCCTGTTCGCGGCCGCCGCGGCGCTGCTCGGGGCGTTCGTGTGGTGGCAGACCAGGGCGCCGCAGCCGCTGCTGCCCCTGCACATCGTCAGGGACCGCGACCGGGCCGGCTGCTTCGCGACGATGACCCTGGCCGTCATCGGCATGTTCGGGCTGTTTCTGTTCCTGACCTACTACTTGCAGGTCGTCCTCGGCTACTCGCCGCTGCGGACGGGTCTCGGCTATCTGCCGCTGACGGCGGCGATCGTCGTCTGCTCGACGCAGATCTCGGCCCGTCTGCTGCCCCGGGTGGCACCGCGCCTGCTGATCGTGCCGGGCCTGCTGCTGGCGGCGGGCGGCATGGTGATCCTCACCGGGATCACCGTGGACTCGCACTACACGACCGCGATCCTGCCCGGACTGGTGCTGCTGGGGCTCGGTATGGGCCTGACCTTCATGCCGGTCTTCGCGACCGCCACCGCCGATGTCGCGCCGCGTGACTCGGGGGTGACGTCGGCGACCGTCAACACCTCGCAGCAGGTGGGCGGTTCCATCGGTACGGCGCTGCTGAACACGATCGCCACGAGCAGTGCCACGGCGTACCTCGCCGCGCATCTGCCCGATTCCGCCCGGAAGGGGCTCGTCGTCCGCGAGGGTGTGGTCCACGGCTACACCGTCGCCATCTGGTGGGCGGCCGGCGTCATGCTGCTGGCGGGGCTGGTCGCGGGCGTGACCGTCAGGGCCGCGGCCCCGGCACACGGCCCCAGGGGGACGCCGACGCCCAAGGACGCCCGGCGCCGATAGCGGCCGGCGGTTCAGCCGAGGCGGGGGAAGCGGGACTGGAGGGTCCAGATCGCCGGGTTGTCCGCGAGATCCTCATGGAGGTCGGTGAGATCGGCGACGAGGTCGTGCAGGAAGTCCCGGGCCTCGCGGCGCAGTTCGGTGTGGGAGAAGGACAGCGGGGGCTCGGACGCCGGCAGCCACTCCGCCTCGATGTCCACCCAGCCGAAGCGGCGCTCGAAGAGCAGCCGGTCGGTGGACTCGGTGAAGTCCAGCTCCGCCTGCTGGGGCCGGGCCGCGCGGCTGCCGAGCGGGTCCCGGTCGAGCAGTTCGACGATGTCGCACAGCGCCCACGCGAAGTCGAGCACCGGCACCCATCCCCAGGCTGTGGACAGCTCCCGGTCCGCCTTGGTGTCGGCGAGATAGACGTCACCGCAGAACAGGTCGTGCCGCAGGGCGTGGACGTCCGCGCGGCGGTAGTCGGTCTGCGGGGGGTCGGGGAAGCGGTTGGAGAGGGCGTAGCCGATGTCGAGCACGGGGGCGATGGTGTCACGCCGCGGCCCGCCCCGCCCCCGCGGGCCGCACCGTAAGATCACCTACGTGTCCCGGTTCATACGCCTTGTCCCCGCCGTGCTGCTGACTGTCACGCTCACGGCCTGCGGCGGCGGGGTGCACGGCACGCCCGGCGGCCTCGGACTGCACGACCCGTACTTCCCGCGTGCCGGCAACGGCGGATACGACGTCACGCACTACGACCTGACCCTCGCCTACGACCCGGCGCACCGCCGGCTCACCGGCACGGCGGTGATCACGGCCCGCGCCACCGAGGACCTCTCCGCCTTCGACCTGGATCTCCAGGGGATGCACGTCGGCAGCGTCACCGTCGAGGGCCACGGCGCCCGCTGGAACCGCGCCGGACAGGAGCTGACCGTGCGTCCCCGTACCGACCTCGACCGGGGCGAGACGTTCCGTACGACGGTCCACTACTCCGGCACACCCGAGACCCTCACCGACCCGGACGGCTCGAAGGAGGGCTGGCTCAGGACCGACGACGGCGCCCTGGCGCTCGGCGAGCCGACGGGCTCGATGGCGTGGTTCCCCGGCAACGACCACCCGTCCGACAAGGCGACGTACGACATCGCGATCACCGTCCCCGAGGGGCTCCAGGCCGTTTCCAACGGCGAACCGACGCGCGAGACCACCCGGGACGGCCGCACCACCTATGCCTGGCACACCTCCGAGCCGATGGCGAGTTACGTCGCCACGGTGGCGATCGGGCACTTCACGGTCACCCGCTCCACCCTGAAGAACGGCCTGCCGGTGTACGTCGCCGTCGACCGGACGCAGACGGGGGCGAGCCGCGAGGCGCTGGCGCGGATACCGGAGATCATGGAGTGGGAGGAGGACAACTTCGGTCCCTACCCCTTCTCCTCCACCGGCGCGGTCGTCGCCCGTGAGGGCGCCGCGGGCTATGCCCTGGAGACCCAGAACCGCCCGGTCTTCCCCGGCGCGCCCGACACCGAGACCCTCGTCCACGAGCTCGCCCACCAGTGGTACGGCGACTCCGTCACCCCGGAAAGCTGGCGGGACATGTGGCTCAACGAGGGGTTCGCGACCTACGCGGAGTGGCTGTGGCGCGAGGACCACGGCGGTGACACGGCCCAGCAGACCTTCGACGCGCTCTACCGGGGCGACTACTACGACGACCCGGACCAGAACAAGTCGATCTGGGCGTTCCCGCCCGCGAAGCCGTCGGGCGCCGCGCATGTCTCGGACAGCCCCGTCTACGAGCGGGGCGCGATGGTCCTGCAGAAGATCCGGCAGACCGTCGGCGACGACACCTTCTACGACATCATCCAGGGCTGGGCGGCCGCCCACCGCCACGGCAAGGCGTCCACGGCCGACTTCACCGCGTACGTGGAGAAGAAGGCCCCGCACAAGGACTTCGGCCCCATCTGGCGGGACTGGCTGTACGGGGACGGGAAACCGGAGCACCCCTAGCGAATCTCACCGGGGGCGGGCGGTCCCGGTCAGGACGGCCGGAGCGCCTTGCGGAGCACGGTGCAGGGGCGGGCCCTCCGGAGGTCCGGGCGGTGCGCGACGGTCTCGTAGCCGAGGGACGTCCAGAAGGCGAGGCCACGGGTGTTGCCGTCCAGGACCGCGAGGCGCACGGCGGTCCGGCCGTCGGTGCGCAGGCGCTCCTCGACCAGCACGGCCAGGCGCCGGCCGTACCCCTGTCGCTGCAGGGCCGCGTCCACCATCAGCAGGCCGATCCACGGGTCCGGGTCGGCCGGGTCGGGGTGGCGGGCCAGAGTGATCGCGATCCCCACCAGGCGTCCCTGGGCGCGGGCGAGCAGGACCTCCGCGTCCGGGTTCGCCAACTCGTCGGCCAGTGCCGTCGCCACCTGTTCGGGGCGGATGTCGTCCGGGTCCGGGAAGTCGCCGCTGAGCGCGTGGTAGACGCGGTGGGAGGCGTACAGCGCGGTGAGTTCGGTGAGCAGCGGGGCCGGGATGTCGTGGTCGGCGGAGAGCCGCAGGGGCTGGAGGATCACGGACGCCAACGTATCCCGCGCGGGGCGTCCGGGGCCCGGAGAGCGACCGGAGCCCCCCGTCCGCGCAGCACCGTGGACGGGGGGCTCCAGGACGAGCGTTGCCGGTGTCAGACGTTGACGCCGAAGTCCTGGGCGATGCCGACCAGGCCCGAGGCATAGCCCTGGCCGACCGCGCGGAACTTCCACTCCGCGCCGTTGCGGTAGAGCTCGCCGAAGATCATGGCCGTCTCCGTGGCCGCGTCCTCCGAGAGGTCGTAGCGCGCGATCTCCTGGCCGCCGGCCTGGTTGACGATGCGGATGTACGCGTTGCGCACCTGGCCGAAGTTCTGCGAACGGGACTCGGCGTCGTAGATGGAGACGGGGAAGACGATCTTGTCGATGTCGGCCGGGAGCGCCGCGAGGTTGACGTTGATCGCCTCGTCGTCGCCCGCGCCCTCGCCGGTGCGGTTGTCACCGGTGTGGACGATCGAGCTGTCCGGGGTCTGCTTGTTGTTGAAGAACACGAAGTGCTGGTCCGAGTAGACCCGGCCCTGCGTGTTGACCGCGATCGCGGACGCGTCGAGGTCGAAGTCCGTGCCGGTGGTGGTGCGGACGTCCCAGCCGAGGCCCACGGTGACGGCGGTCAGGCCCGGAGCCTCCTTGGTGAGCGAGACGTTGCCACCCTTGGACAGGCTTACAGCCATTGTTGGGAGTCCCTTCCCTCGGTGCGTGTGCGGATGAAGCTACCGCCACCCATAGGAACGCCGAGAGGGGTACATATGGTTCCGGGTCTCTTTACCTTTTTTACCTTCCGTGGGAAATCCGGGTGACGCGCACCGCCTGGAAACGGGAACATGGACGTCATGTCCGGTCCTCACATCATCCGTGGCTCCGTCTCGCTTCCCGAGGCCGAGCTGATGTGGCGTTTCTCGCGCTCCTCCGGGCCCGGCGGACAGCATGTCAACACCAGCGACACCCAGGTGGAGTTGCGATTCGACCTCGCGCGCACCGAGGCGCTGCCGCAGGTGTGGAAGGAGCGGGCCCTGCACCGGCTGGCGGGGCGGCTCGTCGACGGTGTCCTCACCGTCCGCGCCTCGGAGCACCGCTCGCAGTGGCGCAACCGCGAGGCCGCCGCCGTACGCCTGGCCTCCCTGCTCGCGGAGGCGACGGCTCCGCCGCCGAAGCCGCGCACGCCGACCCGGATCCCCCGCGGTATCAACGAACGCCGGCTGCGGGAGAAGAAGCGGCGCGGCGACACCAAGCGGGGCCGCACCGGCCGGGACTGGGGCTAGCCCCTAGCCCAGGTGGCGGTAGCGCCCCCGGAAGTACAGCAGCGGTCCGCCCTCCGTGCTCGGCACCTGCGCCGTGAGGACCCGGCCGATCACCAGGGTGTGGTCGCCCGCCCGCACGCGCTGTTCCGTGCGGCACTCCAGGGTCCCCAGGGCGCCGCCCACCAGCGGTGCGCCGGAGGACTCCCCGCGGGCGTAGGCGATGTCCTCGAACAGGAGCCGGTCACTGATGCGGCCCTTCATCGCGAAACGGCCCGCGATGTGCCGCTGGTTCTCCGTGAGCACCGAGACGGCCCACAGGGGCTGTTCGGCGAGCAGGTCGTCCATCCGGGAGCCCTCGCGCAGGCTGACCAGGACCAGGGGCGGGTCCAGGGACACCGACATGAACGCGTTGGCCGTCATGCCGACGTCCTCGCCGCTCGGCCCCTCCGGGTCCAGCGCGGGCTCGTGCGCGGTCACCAGGACCACGCCCGTGGCCAGCCGGGACATGGCCGCGCGGAACTCGTCGTTGCTCACCCCCTCAGGATGCCCGGAGGCGGGCGGTACGGCGGTCAGCGGCGGGGCGAGCGGAGTGTTCAGCACACAAGAACGCTAGTAGGCACCCTCCGGCCCCCGCATCGGGCCCGGGGCCGATGCGGGACCTAGGTCCGGCGGCCGAGGCGCCGGGGGGACCGGGCTTCCGCTGATCCCAACTCGGCGCCGGGTGCGCTCGGTTGGCCCGTATGATCACAGTGTCTGCACACGGTGACGAATTGTGTTCGCGGAATGCGTCGGAAAAGCGCGGAATCCGCACCCAATTGTTCATGTTTTTCTGTGACTTGAGTCACAGGTGCCGTATTTTGTTGACCCTGTGTACCTAGTGGGCAGCGCGCTGTGATTCAGTGGCGGGGACGCTGCATGACGCTACACCCGGAGTACTCCGAGTAGCGCACCGAGGAAGACCGAGAGAACCGTAGGACGCCGAAGCATCCCTGGAGTTGCTGCGAGATCTCGAGGGGAGGGGGCGAATGGAGACCGAGTCGGAGCCGTATGTCCGCCTGGCCACCCTGCGGCAGCTGCACCAGGTGATGGCGGACATGAACACCGCCCGCAGCCTTGCGGACACACTGCAGACCGTCGCCGACGGCATCGTCACCGGCCTCGGCTTCGAGCTGGCGGCCGTCAACCTCGTACGCCAGGACGGCGACCTCGTCGTCGCCGCGCTCGCCGGGAACTCCGCGGCCGAGGCGCTCATCACCGGCCGCGTCGGCTCCCGCGCCTCCTGGGAGCGCCGCCTCAGCATGGGCGAGGCCTGGGGCGACCTGCGGTTCATACCGCACACCGAGGGCTGGGTCCTCGACGACGACGACGTCCCGCAGTGGTACACCGACGGCCCGGAGCCCCGCTTCGAGGACGAGTGGCACCCCTCCGACCGCCTCTTCGCGCCGATGTACACGCCGGGTGTCCAGGGCGGAACCGGCGAGCTGATCGGCGTCATCTCCGTGGACCGCCCGCGCAACGGGCGGCGGCCCGGCGCCTGGGGGCGCGAGGCGCTGCAGATGTACGCCTTCCAGGGCGCCATAGCCATCAGCAACGCCCGGCTGCGGGCCAACATGCAGCGGGCCCTGGTCCGCCTGGAGCGGGAGCAGCAGGCCCTGCGCGCCAGCGAGGAGTCCTTCCGGCAGGCCTTCGAGTACGCCCCCTCCGGCATGGCCATCGCCGAGATGGGTGGCGACCAGCACGGGCGGATCCTGCGCACCAACGACGCCCTGTGCCGGCTGCTCGGCCGGCCCGCCTCCGCCATGCGCCGCTACTCGTTCTCCGACCTCGTCCACCCCGAGGACATCGGCACCCTTCTGCGCACCTCCGCCGAGGGCGGCCGGGCCGAGCTGAGGCTCGGGCGGCGGGACGGCACCTATGTATGGGTGTCCCTGCGCAACTCCGTCGTCGCGGACGCCGCCGACGGGCCCCGCTTCCTGCTCACCCACGTCGAGGACATCGAGGAGCGCAAGCGCCGCGAGCTGCAGCTCGCGCACCGCGCCTCCCACGACTCGCTCACCGGTCTGCCCAACTCGGCCGAGTTGCGCTCCCGGCTGTCGGCCCGGCTGTGCCAGCGGCCGCAGTCCCTGCCGCCGGGCGCGGCCGAGTCCCTGGACGCCGCGTACGGCGCCTACGAGACCGACCACCCGGCGGCGTACGACGGGAGCGGGCACGCCTTCGACTTCCACACCGGCCCGGGGCCGTTCGACGGCTTCGACCACCATGTGCACACCGTCGCCCCCGACCGGGACACCGACGACGGCACCAAGGGGCTCGCGGTGCTCTTCTGCGACCTCGACGGATTCAAGTCGATCAACGACCGCTTCGGGCACAACGCGGGTGACGCCGTCCTCATCGAGGTTGCCCGGCGGCTCACCCGCGGCGTGCGCGACGGAGACACCGTGGCCCGGCTCGGCGGCGACGAGTTCGTCGTCCTCGCGGACGGACTCGGCAAGGCCGACGCCCAGGACCTCGCCGTACGGCTGCGCAACGAGATCATCCAGCCGATACGGCTCGACGGTCGCGCCATGCGGGTCGGCGCCAGCTTCGGCATCGGCTGGGCCCACTGCGGAATGACGGCGGACGAAGTGTTGAAATCCGCTGACGAGCGGATGTACGTGGAGAAACGATCTCGTCCCAAACAGCATCGACGCGCGGGATAAAGCCCAGCTCAGTGCAGGGGTGATGGGAAGAACACCCGTGTGAGGCCTGTGGAGCGGGTAGGCTCGCCATTCAGCCACGTACGCATCTGGACCCGCACCTGTTGAGGAGACCTAGGGATGACGCCCGGCAACAACGGCGCGAGCACGCCCGAGGACGACGACCCGTTCGGCTATCTCTACGCCGACGGTCAGGCCAACGGCGCCCAGCCGCCCACCGGCGGCTACGGCTATCCGGGCTCCGTCAGCAGAGTCCGCGCGGTCGGCGAGCGCCAGTACGGCCAGCCGGCGGCCCAGACGGCCGCCTACGGGCAGGTGCCCCAGCAGCAGGGGTACGGCCAGGCCCCCTACGGCCAGCCGAACGCGCACTACGCCGCGCCCGAGACCCAGCCGGGCGGCGCCCCCCCGACCCGGCAGGAACCGGCGGGACCGGGCGGCGGCGGCCGGGGCCGGGGCCCCAACACCAAGGGCCTGCTGATCGGCGCGATCGCGGTGGTCGCCGCGGTCGTCATCGGCATCGGGGTCGCCATGATGGGCGGCGACGGGAACAAGAAGGACACGGCGGGCGGCGCGTCGAGCGGCCCGACCACCTCGCAGAGCAGTTCCCCGAGCGCGTCGGCGTCCGCTTCCGCCGCCGGTGAACTGCCGAAGATCGACGCCAAGGCCCTCCGGCTGGAGGGCGGTACGACCACGGCCTCCGACGTGAAGGGCGCCAAGGCGGACGGCGGGGTCTATGTGGGCGGCTTCAACAACGTCGGCGCGGCCGTGACCTGGAGCGTGGACGTCCCCGCGAGCGGCAAGTACACGCTGCACACCGGCTACGGCGTGCCCGGCGTCGACGCCACCGCGACCCTCACGATCAACGGCACGCCCCTGGACGCTCCCCTGAAGCTGAAGAACTGGGCCAACGCGGCCCAGGGCGACTGGGAGAAGGGCTGGACCAAGACGTTCAACTACATCCAGCTCAACAAGGGCACCAACACGATCCGGATCTCCTGCGAGCAGGGGAACCAGTGCAACGCCAACCTCGACCAGTTCTGGCTGACGAACGGCTGGTCGAACTAGCCTGCGTCAGGCGGCCGTCGCCTCGCCCGTGACGGCCACCCGGTCCAGCAGCTCCTCGTAGGCGGGGAGGTCGAACTCGCCCGCCACGGGGGCCAGAACGGTCGCCGCGGACAGGGCCACAGCCCGGGCCAGCCGGGCCGGCCAGGGCAGATGCTCCACCAGTCCCGACAGCAGACCCGCGACCGCCGAGTCGCCGGCGCCCGTCGGATTGCCCGGGAGCCGGCGCGGCGGGACGGCCCGCCAGCGGCCCTCCGCGTTCACGGCGAGCAGGCCCTCCGCGCCCAGCGAGGCGACCACCGTGTGCGCCCCGCGCCTGCGGGCGTCCCGGGTGGCCTGCAACGGCTCGTGGGAACCGGTGAGTTCGGCCAGTTCGTCGGCGTTCGGCTTGACGATGTCCGGGCGAGCCGCCACCCCGCGGCGCAGCGGTTCCCCGCTCGTGTCGAGCAACACGGGCACATTCATCGCCCGTGCGGTGCGCACGAGTTGGGCGTACGCCCCCACCGGCACCCCCGGCGGCAGGCTGCCGCACAGGGCCACCGCCGTCGCGGAGCGCACCAGGTCGGTGTAGGTGTCCAGGAAGGCCGACCACTCGGCCGGCGCTATCACCGGGCCCGGCTCGTTGAGCTGGGTGGTGTCACCGGTGGTCTCGTCGACCACCGCGACGGTGCGCCGGGTCGAGCCCGCCACCGGGACGAGCGCGTCCACGACCCCGGGCGTGTGGGTGAGCTGGTCCTTCAGGGAGCGGCCCGTCGCGCCGCCCGCGAAGCCCGTGGCCGTCACCCTGTGGCCGAGCGCGGCGAGCACCCGGGCCGCGTTCAGGCCCTTGCCCCCGGGCCGTTCGGTCACCTCGGTCACCCGGTGCGCGGTGTGCGGCCTCAGCGCCCGTACGCGATAGGTGATGTCGAGAGCGGTGTTCAGCGTGACCGTCAGGATCACCTGGGGACCTCCCTCGAATGTCGTGACGGCGTGTCCGGTGGTTCCGTACGGCGGTCGCCCGCGTACGGAATCCCAGGATGCGCCCGCCGTCGGCGGTGTGCGGAGGCTCGATCATGCCAAATGAGTCGGCGGTCGGCCCAGTCCCCGGGTCGACCGCCGTGCACCAACGAACGGATGAATCATCCCAGTTGGGGATCGACCACCCATGCGCCGCGGCGCATCACCCCCTTGAGGGCGAACTCCTCGTCCAGCAGCACCAGGTCGGCGTCCTTGCCGGGCTCCAGGGAACCCACCCGGTCGTAGACGCCCAGCAGCCTGGCCGGATTGGCCGAGATGGCGGCGACGACGTCCTGCACCGGGAGCCGGTCCACGGTGACCGCCCGCCGGAAGGCGCGGTCCAGGGTGAGCGTCGAGCCCGCGATCGAGCCGCCCTGCACCAGACGTGCCACCCCGTCGGTCACCTCCACCTCCAGCGGACCGAGCATGTACCGCCCGTCGCCGCTGCCCGCCGCGTCCATCGCGTCCGTGATGAACGCGACCCGTGCGGCCCCCGCGTGATGGAACGCCAGCTGGAGGGAGGCCGGGTGCAGATGGGTGCCGTCGTCGATCAGCTCGACCGTGATCCGCTCGTCCTCCAGGAGCGCGGCGATGGGTCCCGGGGTGCGGTGGCCGAGTGGCGGCATGGCGTTGAACAGGTGCGTCGCGACGGTGGCGCCCGCGTCGACGGCCTCCACCGTCTGCTCGTAGGTCGCGTCCGTGTGCCCGATCGCCGCGATCACGCCGTGCTCAGCGAGCAGGCGCACGGAGTCGATGCCGCCGGGCAGTTCGGTGGCCAGCGTGACCATCCTCGCCCGGCCGCGGGCCGCGTCGATCAGCTTGCGGACCTCCGCCGGGTCCGGGGCGCGCAGCAGTTTCTCGGAGTGCGCGCCCTTGCGGCACGGCGAGATGAACGGCCCCTCGAAGTGGATCCCGGCGATGTCGCCCTGCTCCGCCAGCTCGGACAGCAGTCCGGCCTGCCGGACGAGGACGTCCATGTCGTCGGTGACGGTCGAGGCGACGAGGGTGGTGGTGCCGTGCAGCCGGTGGGTGCGGACGGCCGTGAGGATGTCGTCGGCCGTGCCGGAGAAGGACGCCCCGCCGCCGCCGTGGTTGTGCAGGTCGACGAAGCCGGGGACCAGCCAGTGGCCCCGTACGTCGACGGTCTCCGCGTCCGGGGGAGGGGTGTCGGTGATCCGTGTGCCCTCCACGACGACGCGGCCGTCGTCCACGATCCCGGTGGGCAGTACCACCCGGGCACCGGCGAGAACCTTGCTGGGGGCCATCAGGCGGTTACCTCCGAACGGTCAGTGGTTTCGAGGAGATCCCAGGCGAGGAGTCCCGCGCCCAGGCATCCGGCGGTGTCCCCCAGCGCCGCGGGGACGACCGACGGCGGCTTCTGGAAGGTGAGCCGTCGCCGGAGGGCATCCCGCAGCGGCGTGAACAGGGTGTCGCCCGCCTCGGCGAGCCCCCCGCCGACGATGATCGTGCGCGGGTCCAGCAGGGTCAGGGCGGTGACCAGGCCGTCGGCGAGCGCGTCCACGGCCTGCTGCCAGATCCGGACGGCGTTCGGGTCTCCGGACGTGACGGCCCGCGCGCAGTCGGCCGCGTCGGCGTCCGGCTCCCCGGACGCCTCGGCCCAGGCCTCGCTGACGGCCGCCGCGGAGGCGTAGCGCTCCAGACAGCCGGACTGGCCGCACGGGCAGGGGGTCCCGCCGGGCCGTACGACGATATGGCCGATCTCGCCCGCGAAGCCGTGCGCCCCGGCCTCCACCCGGCCGTCGATCCCGATGGCGCCCGCGATGCCGGTGCCGAGGGGGACGAACAGGAAGCGGTCGGCGCCCTGGCCCGCGCCGATGCGGCCCTCGGCGAGCCCGCCGGTGCGCACGTCGTGTCCGAGGGCGACCGGCGCGCCGGACAGCCGGCGGCTGAGCAGATCACGCAGAGGTATGTCACGCCAGCCGAGGTTGGCCGAGTAGGCGGCGACGCCGTGCTCGGCGTCCACGATGCCGGGCACCGCGACGCCCGCCGCGGCCGCGGGTTCGCCGAGGTGCTGCTCGCCGTGCGCGCGCAGCTCGGCGGCGAAGGCGAGGATCGACTCCACCACGGCGTCGGGTCCGCGTTCGCGGCCGGTGGCCCGGCGCGCCCGGTGCAGCAGCTCGCCCCCCGCACCGACCAGGGCGGCCTTCATCCCGGTGCCGCCCACGTCGAGGGCGATGACATGTCTCACGGAGACAGTGTGGGCCCTGGACCCGGAAGAGGTCTAGTCCACTCACGTGGTGTAGACCTTATGCAGTTGATATTCCGCATGGCGAGACAGCAGGGTTGGGCAAGAGCGGTGCAGGGGCGCGGGACGCGTAGGACGACGTGGCACAAGGGTCTGATCGCGGGAGTGTCCGCGCTGGGCATGACAGCGGTACTGGCGGGCTGCGGGGGCTCGTCAGGCTCGGGGGACGTGACGCTGCGGCTGGTGGCCGCGGACTACGGTGACTCCTCGGCCAACAGCTCCAAGAAGTACTGGGACGACCTGGTCCGGGGCTTCGAGGCGGGGCACTCCGGAATCAAGGTCGAGGTCAGCGTCTACTCCTGGAACGACGTGGACCGCAAGGTCAAGGAGATGGTGGCCGCGGGCGACGCGCCCGACATGGCGCAGATCGGGGCGTACGCGGACTACGCGGCGGCGGGGCGGCTCTACCAGGCGGACGAGGTGCTCTCCATCCCCGTCCAGGCGGACTTCGCCTCGGAGCTGAGCGACGCGGGCAAGGTGAACCGCACCCAGTACGGCATGCCGTTCGCGGCGTCCACGCGGCTGCTCTTCTACAACAAGACGCTGTTCGCGCAGGCGGGGATCCAGCCGCCCACGAGCTGGCACGACCTGGCGGCGGACGCCGAGGCGCTCAAGGCCAAGGGGGTGAAGTTCCCCTACGCGCTGCCGCTCGGACCGGAGGAGGCACAGGCCGAGACGATGCAGTGGCTGCTCAGCGGCGGAGACGGCTATCTGGACGGGTTCGGCTCCTACGACATCGACTCCGCGCAGAACGTGGGCACCTTCACCTGGCTGAAGGACGACCTGGTCGGCAAGGGGCTGACGGGGCCGGTGCCGCCGGGCCGGCTCAACCGCGCCGACGCCTTCGCCGCCTTCACCCGCGGCGAGGTCGGCATGCTCGACGGTCACCCCTCCCTGATGAAGACGGCCCAGGCCAAGGGCGTGGACTTCGGCATGGTGCCGATGCCGGGGGTCAACGGACGGGCGAAGTCCACGATGGGCGTGGCCGACTGGATGACCGCCTTCAAGCAGAACGGCCACCAGGACCAGGTCCGCGAGTTCCTCGACTATGTGTACGACGAGAAGAACGTGCTGGACTTCTCGCGCGAGTACGACCTGCTGCCCGTCACCAGCTCGGCCCAGGAGGCGATGGCGGCGTCCTCGCGGGACACGGACCTGGAGCCCTTCCTGCAGCAGCTGCCCAGTGCGGAGCTGTATCCGGCCGGCAAGACGTCCTGGGCGGGCGTCAGCGCGGACATCAAGAAGGAGATCGGCGAGGCCGTCAGCCCGGACGGCAATCCGTCGGCCGTCCTCGGCCGGATCCAGCAGGCGGCGGTGACGGCGGAGCGCGCCACCGGCTGAGCCGTCCGCTCTGTCGGCCCCTGCGGCTACCGTTTCCCCATGGAAGAGCTCAACCCCCGGGAAAAGGCCGTCCTCGCCCTGGAGGGGCGCAGCTTCTCCGGGCCGGGGGCCAAGGAGCGGGCCGTCCGGGAGCAGCTGGGACTCGCCCCCGTGCGGTACTACCAGCTGCTCAACGCCCTCCTGGACGACCCGAGGGCGCTCGCCCACGCCCCGGTCACGGTCAACCGTCTGCGCCGGATCCGCGACTCCCGCCGCGCCGAGCGCTGACCGCGTCGAGCGCTGATCGCTGGGAGCGGACCACGCCGGCGCGCGGCGAGTGTGCCGATGCGTCTGCCGGAGTCAGGAGTGGGTCCGGTCCCGCGCGGATAGGGTCGACGCATGGGCAGCCATACGGACTCCTTGCCGACGCCCGTCACCCCGGCCGGGCGCGACGGTCTCGACGCCATCCTCGCCCGGCCCGAGCGGGCCGTCCTCGCCTTCGACTTCGACGGGACGCTTGCCCCGATCGTCCCCGACCCCGACCGGGCCCGCGCCCATCCGGACGCGGCTGCCGCCCTCGCGGTGCTCGCCCCGAAGGTCGCCTCCGTCGCGGTCGTCACCGGCCGCCCGGCCGGCGTCGCCGTCCGCCACGGCGGCTTCGCGGGCGTGCCCGGACTCGACCGCCTCGTCGTCCTCGGCCACTACGGCGCCGAACGCTGGGACGCCCGCACCGGCACCGTCAACGCCCCCGCCCCCCACCCGGGCGTCGCCGCCGTCCGCGCCGAACTCCCCGGCTTCCTGGGCGAGATCGGTGCCTGGCGCGGCACCTGGATCGAGGAGAAGGGGCGCGCCGTCGCCGTGCACACCCGCCGGGCCGACGATCCGCAGGCCGCCTTCGAGGCCCTGCGCGAACCCCTCACCGGGCTCGCCGCCCGCCATGGCCTGATCGTCGAACCCGGCCGCCTGGTCCTGGAACTGCGTCCGCCGGGCATGGACAAGGGAGTGGCCCTGTCGGAGTACGTCCGCGAGACCGGTGCCGGAGCGGTCATGTACGTGGGGGACGACCTCGGCGACCTCCCGGCCTTCGCCGCCGTCGACAAACTCCGCTCCGACGGCGTACCCGGACTGCTCGTCTGCAGCGGCAGCGAGGAGGTCACGGAACTGGCCGACCGAGCGGATCTCGTGGTCGACGGCCCGGCAGGCGTCGTACGGCTGATGACCGCTCTGGGGGCCCGTATGACGGACCGCTCCTGAGGGCCTGAGGGCCGCTGTCCCGCCGGGCGCCGGACCGCCCCGCCCGGCCGGGCGGGGCGGTCCTCAGCCCCCCAGCGCGGCCAGCTGATCCAGGAACCAGCGGGCCGGGGGCAGCGCGGTGGCCTGCGCGGCCAGCCGCTTGGTGCGTTCCGCGCGCTCTGCGGGACTCATCGACAGCGCCTCGTGCAGCGCCTGGGCCGTGCGCACGATGTCGTACGGGTTCACGGTCACCGCGTCCTCGCCCAGCTCCTCGTACGCCCCGGCCTCCCGTGAGAGCACCAGCGCACAGCCCTCGTCGGAGACCACCGGCACCTCCTTGGCGACCAGGTTCATGCCGTCCCGGATGGGGTTCACCAGGGCCACGTCCGCCAGCCGGTAGGCGGCGAGGGAGCGGGCGAAGTCGTCCTTCACGTGCAGTTCCACCGGGGTCCAGCCGGGGGTGCCGAAACGGGCGTTGATCTCCGCCGCCACCCGCTGGACCTCCGCCGTGTAGTCGCGGTAGACCGCCAGGTCCTGCCGGGAGGGGTAGGCGAACGCCACATGGACGACCCGTTCGCGCCACTCCGGACGCGACTGGAGCAGTTCCTCGTACGCCAGCAGCCCGCGCACGATGTTCTTCGACAGCTCCGTGCGGTCCACCCGCACGACCGCCTTGCGGGGCGTGCCGTCGGGGGCCGTGCCGATCTGCTGCCGCAGGGCCCGCATCCGCTCTTCCACGTCCGGCCGGTGCGCCCGCTCGCGCAGGAACTCGGCGTCGGCACCCAGCCCGTGGACGCCGATGCGCGTCCCCGAGGGGATGCCGGGGCCGAGGACCGCGTGGCAGCAGTCTGTGAACGCGTCCGCCCACCGCTGGGTGAGGAACGCCGCCCGGTCCGCGCCCAGGATCCCGCCGAGCACCTGCGCGGCGATGTCGTCGGGCAGCAGACGGAAGTACTCCGGCGGTGCCCACGGCGTGTGCGAGAAGTGGCCGATCCGCAGGTCGGGCCGCAGCTCGCGGAGCATCCGGGGGGTCAGGGTGAGGTGGTAGTCCTGGACCAGGACCGCCGCGCCCTCGGCCGCCTCCTCGGCGAGCGCCTCGGCGAACGCCCGGTTGTAGGTCTCGTACGCCGCCCACTGCCGCCGGAACTCCGCGTCGAAGACCGGCTCCAGCGGCGTCTGGTACAGCATGTGGTGCACGAACCACAGGACCGAGTTCGCGATGCCGTTGTACGCGTCCGCGTGCATCTGCGCGTCGATGTCGAGCATCCGTACGCGCTGGCCGCCGGTGTCGGCCGGATCGAGCCTGCCCGCCGTGCGCCGGACGGCCTCCCGGTCGCTGTCGTTCAGCGCGGAGCAGACCCACACCGCGTCCGCGTCGGGGCCGATGGCTGACAGACCGGAGACCAGTCCGCCCCCGCCGCGCCTGGCCGTGAGCTGTCCGCTCTCGTCCAGTACGTACGAGACCGGGCCGCGGTTGGACGCCACCAGAACGGAAGCCGCATTCGAAGCCATGCCACGAAACCTAGCCCGAGCCGAAAACGCTCAAACGTTCCCTTCGGCCGTCTGCGGAACCGTATACAAATACAAAGGGGGCGCCATGGGCTTGGTTCCCCCGGGTTCCCCAGGGTGTGCCCGGACCGGACGGCTCAGGCCGCCCGCCGGTCCGTGTACTCCGCGATCTCCGCCATCGGCGGCCGCTCCTCCGTGTCCACCGAGTACGTCCGTGGTTCGAAGCGGCCCTCGACACGCTCGAACTGGGTGAGGGCGGGGCGCACCAGATGGCCCCGGGCCAGCCGCAGCTGCGCGGTGCGGTAGATCTCCGCGGCCATGCGGCCCAGCGCCTGGCCGTCCTGGTGGCGGTGCAGGCGCACCCCGACGTCGACCTGGGCCAGGGCGTCCAGGCCCACCAGATGCAGGGAGTCGACCAGCATGCCCAGCTCCACCCCGTACCCGACCGGGAACGGGAGCCGTTCCAACAGGGAGCGGCGGGCGGCGTACTCGCCGCCGAGCGGCTGGACGAAACCGGCCAGCCGCGGCCAGTGCATATTGAGCAGCGGGCGCGCCATCAGCTCGGTGACCCGGCCGCCCTGGCCGGCCGCCGTGCCGGTGGCGGGCTCACCGGGCAGGGCCAGCGGCCGGTCGTACATCGCCTTCACGAGGCACACGCCCGGGTCGGTGAGCAGTGGGCCCACGATCCCGGAGACGAAGTCGGAGGAGAACTCCCTCAGATCCGCGTCGACGAAGCAGACGATGTCCCCTCGGGTGACCAGGAGCGAGCGCCACAGCACCTCGCCCTTCCCGGGCACGGCCGGAACGCGCGGCAGGATCGCGTCGCGGTGCACCACCGTCGCGCCGGCCGCCGCGGCGACCTCGGAAGTGCGGTCCGTGGAGCCGGAGTCGACGACGACGATCTCGTCGACGAGCGGAACCTGCTGCATCAGGTCATGGCGGATCACGGCGACGATCTCGCCGACCGTCTCCTCCTCGTTCAGTGCGGGCAGCACGACGCTGACCGACGAACCCGAGGCGCGTTTGGCGGCCAGGATCTGGTGGATCGGGCGATCGGCCGCGGTCCAGGAGCGGGTGCTCAGCCAGCGCTCGACTTCTTCCAGCACAGTCTGCGGCTCCTTACATGCGGTGATCCATCTCGCGGGTCGGACGACTATCTCAACTGTCCTGGCCTTCGGTTACAGTCTTGAACAACGCCGGTGACCATCGCATGTCGGGGGTCGCCGCTGCTGACAGCAGTGAAACAACCGCATACAGCTCATCCAGAGGGGCAGAGGGACACGGCCCGATGAAGCCCCGGCAACCCTCCAGCCGGTTCTCGTAGATCCATGTGATCGTCTCCGCGAGGCTCCCGGCTAGGGAAGGTGCCAAATCCGTCTCACGGCGAGATGCGTCGTGAGGAAGATGAGGAGAAAGGGCCTCGCCTGACATGGCTGTGCAGACAGTTGTAAGCAGCACCGACTCCGTGAATCTCGGACCCGCCGCGGCTCTGTCCTGCCGCGAGTGCGGCCATCGGGTGCCCCTCGGTCCGGTCTTCGCCTGCGAGGAGTGTTTCGGCCCGCTGGAGATCGCCTACGACTTCTCGGGCTACGACACCGAGGAGCTGCGCAAGCGCATCGAGGCGGGCCCCGCGAACATCTGGCGCTATGCGCCGCTGCTGCCCGTCCCGGCGGACGTCGCCGACAAGCCGAACCTCAACCCCGGCTGGACCAAGCTGGTCAAGGCCGACAACCTGGCGCGCGAGCTGGGCGTGACCGGCGGTCTGTATGTGAAGGACGACTCCGGCAACCCGACGCACTCCTTCAAGGACCGCGTGGTCGCCCAGGCGCTGGAGGCGGCGCGCGCCTTCGGCTTCACCACCCTCTCCTGCTCCTCCACCGGCAACCTGGCGGGCGCGGTGGGCGCCGCGGCGGCCCGGGCCGGCTTCCGCTCCTGCGTCTTCATCCCGCACGACCTGGAGCAGGGCAAGATCGTCATGGCCGCGGTCTACGGCGGCGAGCTGGTCGGCATCGAGGGCAACTACGACGATGTGAACCGCTTCTGCTCGGAGCTGATCGGCGACCCGGTCGGCGAGGGCTGGGGCTTCGTCAACGTCAACCTGCGCCCGTACTACGCGGAGGGGTCCAAGACCCTGGCGTACGAGATCGCCGAGCAGCTGGGCTGGCGGCTGCCGGACCAGATCGTGGTCCCGATCGCCTCCGGCTCCCAGCTCACGAAGATCGACAAGGGGCTGCAGGAGCTGATCAAACTCGGGCTGGTCGAGGACCGCCCGTACAAGATCTTCGGTGCCCAGGCCGAGGGCTGCTCCCCGGTGTCGACCGCGTTCAAGGCGGGCCGCGACGTCGTACGGCCGCAGAAGCCGGACACGATCGCCAAGTCGCTGGCGATCGGCAACCCGGCGGACGGTCCCTATGTCCTCGACATCGCGCGCCGCACCGGAGGGGCCGTGGAGGACGTGACGGACGCGCAGATCGTGGACGCCATCAAGCTGCTCGCCCGCACCGAGGGCATCTTCGCGGAGACGGCGGGCGGTGTGACGGTGGGCGTCACCCGCAAGCTGGTCGAGAGCGGTGCGCTCGACCCGACGAAGACGACCGTCGTCCTCAACACCGGCGACGGCCTCAAGACCCTGGACGCGGTGGCGGGCACCGGCCTCACCGCGACGATCCGTCCGACCCTGGACTCCTTCCGAGAGGCTGGCCTCGCATGAGCGTGACCGTTCGCATCCCCACCATCCTGCGCACCTACACCGGAGGCCGGGCCGAGGTCGCCGCCGAGGGCGCGACCCTCGCCGACGTCATCGCCGACCTGGAGAAGAACCACACCGGCATCGCCGCCCGCGTCCTCGACGACCAGGGCAAGCTGCGCCGCTTCGTCAATGTGTACGTCAACGACGACGACGTCCGCTTCGAGCAGGGCCTTCAGACGGCCACCCCGGACGGCGTGGGCGTCTCCATCATCCCGGCTGTCGCGGGTGGCTGACGGCCGTTCATCCCCGCGCGACCATTACCCTCGGTAAGGTCGAGTACCGAGAGTTCACCGAATTGCCCTCTCCGTGACAGAAGCGGAGGGGGCAATTCTGCATGGTTGAGCACGGTACAGTTGGGGAACTCGCTCCCCGTTTTCCGGTCGGACAACCGGTGTCCCTGCCGCCCGTCCGACAAGAAGCAGCCAAAGTAGGCAGGGGTTTTGCGCCATCCATTCCTTTTGTCGGGCCCGACTTGCCCTGAATTCGGGTGAATTCTTAGTACATTCCCGACCGGTCGTGCCCGGAATTCTCGTCCGATTGACCTGTTGCACACGGCAGTTGGACAGATACATTCAGCCGCGGTCGACGCGTTCCGGCGCACGCCCCCAACCGTTGGGGGGTGAGGTCTGACCCGGATCCGCGAAGTGTGGATCTGTGCAAGGGCCAGTAATAGGGGAGTTAGGCATGGCTCAGGGCACCGTCAAGTGGTTCAACGCGGAGAAGGGGTACGGCTTCATCGCGGTCGACGGTGGTGCGGATGTATTCGTCCACTACAGCGCGATCCAGATGGACGGCTACCGCACCCTGGAAGAGGGCCAGCGGGTCGAGTTCGAGATCTCGCAGGGTCAGAAGGGGCCGCAGGCGGACATGGTCCGTCTGGCCGGCTGAGTTGCGCGCCGACGACTGAACTGTTCGACGTGTCGAGGGGCTCGTATCCCGTACGGGATACGAGCCCCTCGGTCTGTCCGGATCCGATGGGTCCGGACGCGACGGGGGCGCGCGGGGAGTCGCGGCGGGGGCTGCTGCGCGCCCTCCGGCGAGCGCGCTTCGCGGGCGCGCCGTGCGCCCACCCGTCACCCGGCCACCACCCCCCATCGAGCCCGCTTCGCGGGCAGCGTCTTGCACTCTCGGGGGGCGAGTGCTAATCATTGGCGTTAGCACTCTGAAGGTGAGAGTGACAAAGAAGGACCGGGTCGGTGAGGCCACGGACCGGGTGGGGCAAGGAACCTCCGGCCGGGGCCGTCCGTCGCGGGCGCGGGCGCGGTCCGAAGTAATCACCCCCAGTCCTGGAGGGACCACTTCACATGGCCAAGATCATCGCGTTCGACGAGGAGGCGCGGCGCGGCCTCGAGCGCGGCATGAACCAGCTCGCGGACGCCGTGAAGGTGACGCTCGGCCCCAAGGGCCGCAACGTCGTCCTCGAGAAGAAGTGGGGCGCCCCCACGATCACCAACGATGGTGTGTCCATCGCCAAGGAGATCGAGCTCGAGGACCCGTACGAGAAGATCGGCGCCGAGCTGGTCAAGGAAGTCGCCAAGAAGACGGACGACGTCGCCGGTGACGGTACGACCACCGCGACCGTGCTCGCCCAGGCGCTGGTCCGCGAGGGCCTGCGCAACGTGGCCGCCGGTGCCAACCCCATGGCTCTGAAGCGCGGTATCGAGAAGGCCGTCGAGGCCGTCTCCGCCGCCCTGCTGGAGCAGGCGAAGGACGTCGAGACCAAGGAGCAGATCGCCTCCACGGCCTCCATCTCCGCCGCCGACACCCAGATCGGCGAGCTCATCGCCGAGGCCATGGACAAGGTCGGCAAGGAAGGCGTCATCACCGTCGAGGAGTCGCAGACCTTCGGTCTGGAGCTCGAGCTCACCGAGGGCATGCGCTTCGACAAGGGCTACATCTCGGCGTACTTCGCCACCGACATGGAGCGTATGGAGGCCGTCCTCGACGACCCGTACATCCTGATCGCCAACTCCAAGATCTCCTCGGTCAAGGACCTGCTCCCGCTGCTGGAGAAGGTCATGCAGTCGGGCAAGCCGCTGCTGATCATCGCCGAGGACGTCGAGGGCGAGGCCCTGTCGACCCTGGTCGTCAACAAGATCCGTGGCACCTTCAAGTCCGTCGCCGTCAAGGCCCCGGGCTTCGGTGACCGCCGCAAGGCCATGCTCGGTGACATCGCCATCCTCACGGGCGGCGAGGTCATCTCCGAGGAGGTCGGCCTCAAGCTGGAGAACGCGACCCTGGACCTCCTGGGCCGCGCCCGCAAGGTCGTCATCACCAAGGACGAGACCACCATCGTGGACGGCTCCGGCTCCACCGACCAGGTCGCCGGTCGTGTGAACCAGATCCGCGCCGAGATCGAGAACAGCGACTCGGACTACGACCGCGAGAAGCTCCAGGAGCGCCTGGCGAAGCTGGCCGGCGGTGTGGCCGTCATCAAGGCCGGTGCCGCCACCGAGGTCGAGCTCAAGGAGCGCAAGCACCGCATCGAGGACGCCGTTCGCAACGCGAAGGCGGCCGTCGAGGAGGGCATCGTCGCCGGTGGTGGCGTGGCCCTGCTCCAGGCCTCCCAGGTCTTCGAGAAGCTGGAGCTGGAGGGCGACGAGGCCACCGGTGCCGCCGCCGTCAAGCTGGCGCTCGAGGCCCCGCTGAAGCAGATCGCCGTCAACGCCGGCCTTGAGGGCGGCGTCGTGGTGGAGAAGGTGCGCAACCTGACCCCGGGTCACGGCCTGAACGCCGCGACCGGCGAGTACGTCGACCTGGTCAAGGAAGGCATCATCGACCCGGCGAAGGTGACCCGTTCCGCGCTGCAGAACGCCGCCTCCATCGCCGCGCTGTTCCTCACCACCGAGGCCGTCATCGCCGACAAGCCGGAGAAGGCCGCCGCGCCCGCCGGCGGTGGCATGCCGGGCGGTGACATGGACTTCTGATCGACCCTGGTCGATCACCGTCCTGACCGAGGGCGGCATCCCCTGTTCCGACAGGGGGTGCCGCCCTCGGGCGTGTCCGGGGTCACGCCCGTGGTGCGCCGGGGTGCGGAATACGGGGTACTGCAATCGGCGTTTGCTTTATGAGGTGCAACAATGCGCGTGCACATACCACCCGGTTAGCAGAGCCACCACGAGGAGCCCACGTGACCGTCGCCCCGTCTCCCGCCTCCCGCGCGGCCCGGATCCTGTCCCGGCCGATCACCCTCAACGGCCTCACGGTCCCGAACCGGATCGCGATGGCCCCGATGACCCGTATGTTCTCCACGGACGGCGTTCCCGGCGAGGACGTGTCGGCGTACTACGCCCGCCGGGCGGCCGCCGGTGTCGGTCTGATCGTCACCGAGGGCACGTATGTGGGCCACGCGTCGGCGGGTCAGAGCAGCCGGGTGCCGCGCTTCCACGGCGAGGAGCAGCTCGCGGGCTGGGCGAAGGTCGCCGAGGCGGTGCACGCGGCAGGCGGCACGATCGTCCCGCAGTTGTGGCACGTCGGCATGGTCCGCGAGGAGGGCCGGCCGCCGTTCGCCGACGCCCCCGCCGTCGGCCCCTCGGGTCTGCGCATCGGCGCCACCGAGGCCACCGGCAAGACCATGGACCGGGCCGACCTGGACGCCGTGATCGGCGCGTTCGCGCAGGCCGCGGCCGACGCCGAGCGCATCGGCTTCGACGGTGTGGAGATCCACGGCGCCCACGGCTACCTCGTCGACCAGTTCCTGTGGGAGGGCACCAACCGCCGTTCCGACGCCTACGGCGGCGACGCGGTGGCCCGCACGAAGTTCGGGGCGGAGATCGTGGCCGCCGTACGGGAGACGGTCTCGGCGGAGTTCCCGGTCATTTTCCGCTACTCGCAGTGGAAGCAGGACGCCTACGACGCCCGGCTCGCGGAGACCCCCGAGGAGCTGGAGGCGATCCTGACCCCGCTGGCCGCGGCCGGTGTCGACGTCTTCCACGCCTCCACCCGCCGCTACTGGCTGCCGGAGTTCGACGGTTCGGACCTCAACCTGGCGGGCTGGACCAAGAAGCTCACGGGCAAGCAGGTCATCACCGTCGGCTCGGTGGGTCTGGACGGCGATTTCATCAGCGGCTTCCAGGGCGAGGGCGCCCCGGTCAAGGCCATCGACAACCTCCTGGACCGCCTGGAGGCGGACGAGTTCGACATGGTCGCGGTGGGCCGCGCCCTGCTCCAGGACCCCGAGTGGGCGGCGAAGGTCCTGGCGGGCCGGTTCGACGAGCTGACGTCGTACGACGCGGCAGCGGTGCAGACCCTGTACTGATCGGTGCCCCGGGCGGCCCCCGCGCCTCGAGCGAGCGCGGGGCCGTGCCGGCCGTCGTACCAGGTTCCCCCTCGGGGTCGCTGTCCCTCTCGGGCGCCTGGCTCGCCTTCAATCGGCCCCGCGCCTGTCTCGATTTCGTAGGGTGCTTCCGTGGGCGATTTACCTTGCTTAAGTCAATCAACCGACTTAAGGTTGCCTGAGTCAAGCACGCCTGCACTCCGACGGAGGCACTCTTCATGTCCGACGCACTCGCCCGGCCCGCCGAGGCCGGGCCGTCCGCGGCGCCGAGATCGAACGTCCTGGTCGCGGTGCTCGCCTTCGGAGGCATCGTGGTCTCGCTGATGCAGACCCTGGTGATCCCGATCGTCCCCGAGCTGCCGAAGCTCCTGGGCGCCTCCTCCTCGGACACCGCCTGGGCCGTCACCGCGACCCTGCTCGCCGCCGCCGTCGCCACCCCGGTGATGGGCCGCCTCGGAGACATGTACGGCAAGCGCCGCATGCTGCTGACCGGGCTGTCGATGCTGGTCGTCGGCTCGGTCACCGTCGCTCTCAGCGACGCCCTGACGCCGGTGATCGTGGGCCGCGCCCTCCAGGGCCTCGCCTCCGGTGTCATCCCGCTCGGCATCAGCATCATGCGCGACGAACTGCCCGCCGAGCGGCTGGGTTCGGCGACCGCGATGATGAGCGCCTCGCTCGGTGTCGGCGGCGCCCTCGGCCTGCCCGCCGCCGCGGTCATCGCCGAGAACTTCGACTGGCACATGCTGTTCTGGACCTCTGCCGCGCTCGGTGCGGTCGCCGCCGTCCTCGTCGCGGCCCTTGTCCCGGAGTCGGCGGTGCGCAGCGGCGGCCGGTTCGACGCGCTCGGCGCGCTCGGCATGGCGGCCGGACTGATGTGCCTTCTGCTGGCGGTCTCCAAGGGCGCCGACTGGGGCTGGGCCGGTGGCACCACCCTCGGCCTGTTCGCGGCGGCCGTCCTGATCCTGCTGGTGTGGGGCGTCTTCGAACTGCGCGTGGCGGAGCCGCTGGTGGACCTGCGTACCACCGCCCGCCGGCAGGTGCTGGTCACCAACCTCGCCTCGGTGGCGCTCGGCTTCGGCATGTTCGCGATGTCCCTCGTCATCCCGCAGCTGCTGCAACTGCCCGCGGCCACGGGCTACGGCCTCGGCAAGTCCCTGCTGACGGCCGGTCTGGTCATGGCGCCCTCCGGCCTGGTGATGATGGCGACGGCTCCGGTGTCGGCCGCCGTCTCGCGCGCCAAGGGTCCGAAGACGACTCTGATGATCGGCGCGCTGATCGTGGCCGCCGGCTACGGCATCAACATCGCGCTGATGGACCAGGTCTGGCACTTCGTGCTGGTCTCCTGTGTCATCGGCGCCGGCATCGGCTTCACCTACGGCGCCATGCCCGCCCTCATCATGGGGGCCGTGCCCGCCTCCGAGACCGGGTCCGCCAACAGCCTCAACACCCTGATGCGCTCCATCGGCACGTCCACCGCGAGCGCGGTGGCCGGTGTCATCCTGGCCCAGATGACCACGACCCTGGGGCCCGTCACCCTCCCGTCGGAGAGCGGCTTCAAGACCGTTCTGGCCATCGGCGCGGGCGCCGCTCTCCTCGCCTTCGTCGTGGCGTCCTTCATCCCGCGCCGGGGCACGCCCGACGAGCAGGGGCCGGCCGCCGCGGCAGCGGGCGAGCAGGAGCCGGCGGACGAGGTGTCCGGGAGCAAGGCATAAGAGCTGCGAACACAATGGGAGCGCGAGCCGGGCGCCCATTGTGTTCGCAGCTCTCAGGGTCCGGCGACCGTGACGTGCGCGGCGGACACGGTCCCGCTCCGGCGGGATCACCCGCCGCGCGCCGTTCGTTACGGGAGCGGGCGCGCCGTGCGCCGCTTCTCCCGATCGAGCAGTGGAGGTCATCGATGACGTCATCCGGGCTCCTCGTCCCGGGCGCCGACCCGTCCGCCCCCGTGGTGCGCACCGCCGCCGGTGCCGTCCGCGGGCGCCGGGAGGACGGACTCGCGGTCTTCCGCGGCGTCCCGTTCGCCGAGCCGCCGGTGGGCGAGGGGCGCTTCGCGGCGCCACGGCCGGTGCGCGCCTGGGACGGCACCCGCGAGGCGTACGCGTTCGGCCCGCCGCCCCCGCAGGAGGCCGGGATCCAGGGCCGTGCCCGGCCGGTGGACGCCGCGCTCGGCGACGACTGGCTGACCGTCAACGTCTGGACACCGGAACCCGATCCGGCCGCACACCGCCCCGTCATGGTGTGGATCTACGGCGGCGCCTACAAGGTCGGCCACGCCGGCAGCCCCGGCTACGACGCCCGGCACCTCGCTCGGGACGGCGACCTCGTCGTCGTCACCTTCAACTACCGCGTCGGCATGGAGGGGTTCGCCCGTATCGACGGCGCTCCCGCCAACCGCGGCCTGCTGGACCAGGTCGCGGCCCTGGAATGGGTGAGGGACAACATCACGGCGTTCGGCGGCGACCCCGACCGGGTCACCGCCTTCGGCGAGTCGGCCGGCGCCGGCTCGGTCGCCGCGCTGCTGGCCATGCCCCGCGCGGCCGGACTGTTCCGTCGGGCGATCGCCCAGAGCGTGCCGGGCACCTACTTCTCGGACGAACTGGCCAGGGACATCGCGACCGCTCTCGCCGCGGAGGCAGGGCTGTCCCCGACGGCCCCCGCCCTGGCGGCCGTGGACCCCCGCCGGCTGACCGACGCGGGGGAGGCGCTGGGCGCCAAGATGGCCCAGTACCAGGACCGCTGGGGGAAGGCCGCCCCCACCGCGACCCCCTTCTCCCCGGTCGTCGACGGCGAGGTGCTGCCCACCACGCCCTGGCGGGCGCTGGCGTCGGGCGCGGGCCGGGACATCGATCTGGTCACCGGGCACAACCGGGAGGAGTTCCAGCTGTTCCTGGTCCTCGGCGGAATGCTCGGGAAGATCACCGACGAGCAGGTGACGGCGGCCCTGCGGCTGCTCGCGCCCGGCCCGGACGGCGAGCGCGCCTACCGGGACGCGTACCCGGACGCCACGGCCGACGAGATGTACGAGCGGATCCAGTCCGACTGGCTCTTCCGCATGCCCACGCTGCATCTGGCCGAGGCGCAGGCGGCGGGCGGCGGGCGGGCGTACGCGTATGAACTGACCTGGCCGGCCCCGGGCAGCGGGGGAGTGCTGCGCGCCTGCCACGGCCTGGACATCCCGCTGGTGTTCGGCACGTTCACCGCCGACCTCGGCACCCTGCTGTTCGCGGGCGCGGACCCCACACCGGAGGCCGAGGCGCTCTCGGCCCGCTTCCGCGCGTCCTGGACGGCGTTCGCCCGGACCGGCGACCCGGGCTGGCCGGCCTACGACACCGGGCGACGGCAGGTGCAGATCCTCGACGCCCGGCCGACGGTCACGGCGTACCCGGAGGAGCGGTCGCGGCGCATCTGGGAGGGCCACGAGTTCTCCGAGCTGCCGCTGCTCGGGTGAGACGGGACCTCCGCCGGTGACGCCGTACCGGAACGAGACCGGTACGGCGGCCGGGCGAGGCAGTGTCCCGCTCGGCCCCCGCGTGACGGACCATGGAAGCCGGTGCCGACCGCCGAAGCCCAGCCGCCCGGAGACCGCCGATGACCCAGCCCCCGCTCCCCGGAGTCCTCGCCGATGTCGCGCCGGTCCTGGACCACTGGGGCTATCCGGCCGTCGTCGGCCTGGTGTTCCTGGAGGACTTCGGCGTGCCCGTCCCCGGCGAGACGATCCTGATCGTGGCCGCCGTGTATGCGGGCACGGGGCGGCTGAACCTGATCCTGGTGGCCGTCATCGCCTTCCTCGCCGCGGTCGTCGGCGACAACGTCGGCTATGCGATCGGCCACTTCGGCGGCCACCGGGTGGTGGAGCGCTACGGCCGCTACGTCCTGCTCACCCCGGCCCGGGTCGCCAAGGCGGAGGCCTTCTTCACCCGGCACGGCGGCAAGGTCGTCACCGTGGCCCGGTTCATCGACGGGCTGCGCCAGGCGAACGGCATCATCGCCGGGCTGGCCAAGATGCCCTGGCGGCGTTTTCTGCTGTTCAACGCGCTCGGCGCCGCCCTGTGGGTCGGTGTGTGGGTCACGTTCGGCGCCCTCGCCGGATCTCATCTGGAGACGCTGTACCCGGCGATCAGCCGCTTTGAGCTGTACCTGTTCATCGCGCTGGCCGTCCTTGTCGTGCTGCTCGTCGGCCGCCGTCTGCACCGCCGCCGCAAGAACCGGACCGAGCGGTAGCGCGGGGACCACGGATGACGTGGAGATCCCGGCAGCCGCGGCCCCGTGAACCCGAGCGGGATCGCCCGCGTCCGGTCAGTCCGCCGCCTTCTCCAGCGCCGTGCGCAGACGGCCGTCGCTCTCGGCGAGGAGCCGGGCCGCCGTCGGACCGTCCACCGCGCCGAGGAGGGTCAGGATCGCGTTCTTGACCTCGCCGTCCGTGGCCGCGAGGGCGCGTTCGATCTCCTCGTCGTCCGCGCCCGTCGCCCGTCGCCAGCGCCACGATGCGCCGGGAGCGGGCGCGCAGCTTGTCGTTGGAGGCCCGCACATCGACCATCAGGTTCCCGTACGTCTTGCCCAGCCGGATCATCGTGATCGTCGAGAGCATGTTGAGGACCAGCTTCTGCGCGGTGCCCGCCTTCAGCCGGGTCGAGCCGGTCAGCAGTTCGGGGCCGACCACGATCTCGATGCCGTGGTCGGCGGCCGCTGCGAGGGGACTGTCCGCGTTGCAGGACAGGCCGACCGTGAGGGCGCCGGCCGCCCGGGCGTGCTCCACCGCGCCGAGTGCGTACGGCGTGCGCCCCGAGGCCGAGATGCCGACCACCGTGTCACGGGCCGTCAGCCCCAGTGCGTCGAGGTCCTGGGCCGCCAGCTTCCGGGAGTCCTCCGCGCCCTCCACCGACGTCACCATCGCGCCGGGGCCGCCCGCGATCAGCCCCACCACCTGCGAGGGGTCCGTGTTGAAGGTCGGCGGGCACTCGGAGGCGTCGAGGACGCCGAGCCGTCCGGCCGTGCCCGCGCCCGCGTACACCAGCCGGCCGCCCCGGGCCATCCGTTCGGCGACGGCGTCGATCGCGGCGGCGATCTGAGGCAGCCGCGCGGCGACCGCGGCCGGCACGGTCGCGTCCTCGCCGTTCATGATCTGCGCGATCCGGAGGGTCGGCAGCCGGTCGATCTCGGCCAGCTCGGGGCGGAACGCCTCGGTGGTCAGGGACTCCAGCTCGGCTCGCAGATCACGCGGGTGGGACGAGGAGGTCATCGGGCGCGGCTCTTTCCGGTGCGGCACTGCTCTGGGGGGAGGACGGGCAGAGCTATCGCTTCGTTGCGCCGCGGGGGTGGTGACGGTGCGCCAGGGCCTCGTAGGAGGCGGACAGGGCCGGTGCGGCGGTCTCGTACGTCCGCTGTGCCACGCCGACGAACAGGCAGTCCACGACGAGGAGCTGGCTGGTGCGGGACGACATCGCGGCCGGCCTCAGCTCGCTCTCGCGCGCGGTGGAGGTGGTCAGGATGTGGTCCGCGTACTGCGTGACGGGCGCGTCCGGACGGCCGGTGACCGCGACGGTGGTCGCCCCGTGCTCGAAGGCCGCCCGCAGCGGTTCGATGACGTCGCCGGTGGAACCGGAGTGCGTGATCGCGATCGCCACGTCCTTGGCGCGCAACTGCACGGCGTTGGTGACCGCGAGGTGCGGATCGCTGTGCGCATGGGCTATGAGCCCTATCCGCAGCAGCTTCTGGACGAGGTCCTGGGCGACGAGCCCGGACGCCCCTATGCCGTACACATCGATGCGGCGGGCGCCGGCGAGCGCGGCGACGGCGGCGCCGAGCTGCACGGTGTCGAGACCGGCCGCCGTGTCGGCGAGGGTCTGCTGCTCGTCGTAGGCGAGCTTCGCGACGACGTCCGCGATCGGGTCGTCGACCGCGATGTCGGCGGTGACGGACGGGGCACGGCCCGACTGCTGCTGGGCGGCGAGGCCCGCGAGGGCCAGGCGCAGGTCCCGGTAGCCGGGATAGCCGAGGAGGCGGGCCGTACGCACCACGGTGGCCTCGCTGGTGCCGGTCCGCTCGGCGAGACCGGTGACCGTGAGCGCGGCGCACCCCGCCGGGTCACCGGCGACCGCCTCGGCGACACGCTGCATGGACCGGGTCATGGAGGGCGCCAGGGTGCGCACCTTGGCGGCGAGCGCGGCGGGAGCGGGCGGCGCGTCCTGGCCCGATGAACCGTGGAAAGTTTCCTTCACGCGCTGGGTCACAATGTGAAAGATATTTTCCGTTCGGACGTCCGGTCAAGAGTTGCGCACAATGGGGGCATGGATCCCATCAGTCCCCTGGAGCAGGCCCTGCACGCGGCTCGGGCCCTGGTGCTCGCCGATCTGGTCGCGGGCGAGGTCGCCGAGGCGGATGTCGTCTCGCTCGTCGAGAACTCCGTCGCCGAGCGGCGATGGTGGGTCGAACAGTGGCCGGACGGCGTGGACTATGTGGCCGGGCTCGTCGCCCAGGACGTCCAGGACGCCCTTCTGGAGCGGTACGGACGCTGGCCGCTGTGCCCCGTCTGCGGCTCCGGCGACCCGCACGCCCTCGACGTCGAGCCCGAACTCGGCGCCGATCCGCACTGGGTGTGCCCGAAGGCGGGCGTGAAGGTCGCGGCGGTGGGGTTCCTGGGGAGGGCCACGGGCGGGATGTCGTCCTCGTGACGGTCTATATCGACCCGCCCACCTGGCCGGGCCACGGCCGACTGTGGTCGCACCTGGTCAGCGACGTCTCGTACGACGAACTGCACCGGTTCGCCGAGCGGCTGGGCGTGCCGCGCCGGGCCTTCGAACGCGACCACTACGACCTGCCCTCCCACCGCTACCCGGACGCCGTCCGGGCGGGCGCGGTGGAGGTGGACAGCCGTGAAGTGGTGCGTCTGTTGCTTGCCTCCGGTCTACGGCGGCGCAAGGGCCCGGCGGCCGCCGCGGCGCGCCTGTCAGACACCCCCTAGCTCGTACGCCACCTGCGTGCCGTCCTTGCCGGTCGTGCCCACCCGCCGGAACCCGGCGCGCGAGACCACCGCGTGCGAGGCGTGGTTGTCCTCGTCCACGACCGCGTGCAGGGCGCGGACGTCGTCCCGCTCCAGCGCCCGTGCCGTCAGGGCGCGCAGGGCCTCGGTCGCGTAGCCGTGGCCGCGGGCGGCCTCCGCCAGGGCGTAGCCGACCTCCGCACGTCCGTCCTCGTCCGGGGCGCCGTGGAAGCCCATGCCGCCGACCGCGCGGCCGTCCTCCTTCCGTACGAGGACGTACAGGCCCCACTCCGGCCGGTACATCCCGTTCTCGTACGCGGCCACCACCATCCCGGAGGCCTCCCGCGTGCCGTAAAAGGGCCCGCCCTCGATCCACTCGAACCCTCCGGCGCCGCCCAGGAACAGATCACGGGCCGCTGCGGGCGTGACGCCCTCCAGGGTCAGGCGCTCCGCCGGGACCACCGGGGTGTTGTGCCAGCGCCACTCGGTGACCGGCGCCCGGCCGGGCAGGTCACCGCGTCCGGTGGCCCACAACAGGGTGGGCCAGGGCTCCGGTCCGGGCTCGACCTGCGGGAAGATCCGGGTCAGGACGTCCTCGCACAGCTCGGCGGGCGGCTCGTACGCGAGCCCCAGGCCCGCGGCGATGTCGTGGGTGTGCAGCAGGACTTCGGTGATGCCCATCGCGGCGAAGCCCTCGCGGTTCACGCTGCGGAAGGGATACGGGTGGAAGGCGCGCACCCCCGGCGGGGTGGTGCGGACGGCCGCCGAGAGCAGGGCGCCGGTCGTCTCGATCACGTCCAGCGCGCCCGCCGCGCCGGTGCCCTCGTCGAGGGTGAGGTCGAAGGGCACGTACGCGTTCTGTGCCCGGCCCGCCAACTGCCCCGCGTAGGCGATGAGATCGCTCGCGATGTGTTCCGCCGTCCGCAGGCAGCTCCACTCCAGCCGTCCGGCCTTCACCCCGTCCCAGTCCCGGTCCGTCGCCGTCCGCAACAGCCCCGTGCAGCTCGCCACGGCCTCTTCCACCCGTTCCCCGCCCATGTTCCGCATGCGGGCAGGCTAGGAGAGCGCCGGTCCTCAGGGCGACAGCATTTCCAGCTCCGAGGCGATGTTGTAGCGGGCCGTCGCCTCCCACCGGTCCTGTCCGTACGGGGTGTGGAACAGCCGGGGCAGGCCGAGGAGTTCGCGCAGGATCGCGGAGCGGCCCGCGCGGAAGGCGTCGCCCGGGACGAAGCCGTACTCCTCGCGGACGGCGGCGGTGTAGGCGGCGTACGCGGACGGAGGCGCCGCGAGGATCGCGAGATCGGCGTCGCACAGCACCTGGCCGTCGCGGTCGTCGTCGGCCGGGTCGTGGGTGACGGTGAGCCGGACCAGCCGGGCGACCTCGGCCGTCCGGTCCTCGGCGACCCCGGCCTCGGGCAGGGCGCGTTCGGCGAGACGGGCGGAGCGCTCCTCGTTCTCGGAGCGGTCGGGCAGATAGACGGCGTCGTGGAACCAGGCGGCCAGCCGCACCACGTCCGGATCGTCCGCGTACTGCTGCAGGACGTCGACGTGGTCGAGGACCGCGGTGAGATGCGCGAGCGTGTGATACCGGCGCTGCGGCTCCTGCCAGCGGGCGAGCAGGTTCTCGGCGTACGGGGCGGGGTCGGGGCCGCCGGCCGGTCCCCGGGCTCCGTCGAGGGCCCGGGTCCAGCGTGCGCGCAGGGCTTCGAGATCGGCCATGCCGCCATTGTCCTCGTGGTGCCCCGGTCGTTCGACCGGGGCCTCAGGCGGCGAGGTCCGTCTTGGGAACCGCTCGGGACCGCAGCGTGCGGAAGACGACGTCCAGGGCGTCGATCTCGTCGTCGGTGAAGTGGTTGTCGATGACTCCGCGGCTTCTGAAGAAGCCGTTCTCGTACAGGTCGCGGATGCCGATGAGGCCGTTGGCCGCGACGTACCGGACCATCAGGCCGACGAGATCGATCTGGCCGGCGGAGAGGTCGCGGCCGGCGACGAAGCCGGAGAAGGCCGTCTGCGCGGCCGCCTTGTCCAGGCCGCCGACACCGCGCAGGAACACCCCGAGTCCGCCCTCGGCGGCCCGCTTCTGCTCCAGGTCCTCGGCGGAGGCGACGCCCTCGGCGAGGAAGATCCCTTCCAGCACGGCCAGGTCCTCGGCGGTGATCTGCTCGTTCTCGCGCAGTTTGCGGACGGCCTCCTGTTCGCGGTGGTTCTGGAGGTAGGCACGGGCCTTCTGCTTGAAGCGCTCCTCGTCCGTGCCGACGGGGAGCCCCTTCAACTCGACCTCCGAGAGCGTCCCGTGGTCCTCCGCTATGTCGGTGTAGACGATCTTCCGGACGGACGGTGCCTCGATCAGATGGGCCAGACCGCGCAGCCGGCGGCGCACATGCTCCAGCATCGGGACGGTGATGTCCTGCCACCACGCGTCCTCGGTGAGGGACTCCAGCAGGACGGACTCGTCCCGGACGGCGGGAATCATGGTCCTCTTGCCGAGGAGGTCCTCGGCGATCTCCCGCAGCTGTCCGCGCAGACGGGCGTACTCCGAGCCGCCCTCCAGGGCCGCGAGCTGGAGACGGTAGGCGAGAAGGTCGAAGCGCTTGGCGTCCTCGCCCTGGTCCTCGCCCTCGGGCCGGTAGTCGGACGGCAGTCCGAGAACATGCTCGCTCAGCGCGTGGGCCGCGTCGTCGTCGATGCGGTGCCAGGCGGTGAAGTCACCGCCGAACAGCTCGACATGACGGCGGTGCGGCCGTACGAGGAAATTGTCGAGGTTCATGCCCCGCACGGTCTCGTGGAGCCGGTGTGCCGCCGCCCAGCGCAGTGTCGCCTCGGTGTCGAACGTGTCCGGACCGCCGTCCTGCGCCGGATCGGGAGCCTGGCGGCGGTCCAGTGTCCGGATGAGGTCGAGCCGGCGCCGCAGGAGCTTCTCGGTGAGCGTCGGCGCCTGCCGGGCCGGGGCGCGGTCGAGTTCCTGGTTGAAGAACTCGGCGTTGCCGCAGAGGTCGAAGACGTGGAAACCGTCCTTGTCACGGCCGGGCCCCTGGATGTTCTCGCGCAGACGGGTGCCGCGGCCGATCATCTGCCAGAACTTGGTCCGCGAGTACACCGGCTTGAACAGGACGAGGTTCAGCACCTCGGGCACGTCGATACCGGTGTCCAGCATGTCGACGGAGATGGCGATGTCCGGGGCCTTGGCCGGGTCGGAGAAGTCGTCGATGAGCTGCTGGGGGTTCTTCTCCTGGTAGGTGATGACCCGGGCGTCGTTCCCCGCGCCCTGCGGGTAGTGGAGGTGGTAGCACTCCTCGATGAAGAGGGCGTGCTTGTTGTTCTTGGCGAAGACGATCGTCTTGCCGAGCCGGTCCCCGCCCTCGACGCGCAGTCCGTGCCGCATCAGGACCTCAAGCGCCTTTTCCACGGTCGGAGCGTTGAACAGGAAGCGGTTGACCTCGTCCGCGGAGACCGTGTCCGGGACCTGACCGTCCTCGGTCCACTCCAGGTTGTCCCAGGCCTCCTTCTGCTCCTCGGTGAGGTCGTCGTAGCGGAAGCCGCGCCGCAGGGAGTCGAAGGGGACGTCGACGACGTTGGGCTTCACCAGGAAGCCCTCGGCGGCGGCCTGGTCCAGGCTGTAGGAGTCGGTGGGGACCCCGTCCTCCAGCTGGAACAGCCGGTAGGTGTTGTGGTCGACGTCGTCCTTGGGAGTGGCCGTCAGTCCCAGCAGGAGGCCGTCGAAGTACTCGAAGAGTTCCCCGTACTTGTTGTAGACCGAGCGATGGGCCTCGTCGATGACGACCAGATCGAAGAAGCCCGGCCCGAAGCGGCGCCGGCCGTCGTCCGTGACCTCGTCGACCAGGTTCATCATCTTCGGGTACGTCGAGACGTACACATGGCCTTCGGTCTTCCTCTCGGTGAGGAGGTTGACCGTCACGCTGTTCGGCAGGTGCTCCTTGAACGCGCGCACGGCCTGGTTGACGAGCGCCTGGCGGTCGGCCAGGAAGAGGATGCGCCGCGCCCAGCCCGCCCGCTGCAACAGCTCGGTGAACGCGACCGTGGTACGGGTCTTGCCGGTGCCGGTCGCCATTACGAGCAGGGCGCGGCGGCGGTGCTCCTTCTCGAAGCTCTCGCCGACGCGCTGGATGGCGTGCAGCTGGTAAGGGCGGCCCGCGATGCCCTGGTTGACGTTGGACGACTTCAGGGCGAGCCGGCCGGCCCGCTGGCGGATCAGCCAGTGCAACTCGTCCTTGGTGCGGAAGCCCTGGACCCGGCGGGGCGGATAGCCGTTGCCCTCGTCCCACAGGTGGGTCTCGTAGCCGTTGGTGTAGAAGATCACCGGCCGCTGGTGGTACGCGGCTTCGAGCGCGTCGGCGTAGAGCTTGGCCTGCTGTCGGCCGGCGCGCGCGTCGACGCGGGTTCGTTTGGCTTCGACAACGGCCAGGGGCCGGTCGTCGTCGCCCCACAGGACGTAGTCCGCAAAGCCCTTGCCGGACGTGCTGATCACCCCGGGCTCGCCCTCGACCGGGAACTCCCGGTCGCGGTCCTCGGCGAGATCCCAGCCCGCCTCCTTGAGGAGGAGGTCGATGAACAGGTCCCGGGTGGCGGCCTCGTCGTAGTCGTGGGTGTCCGGGCGGTCCTCGTTGGCCTTGCGGAGCGCGGTCGCCCGGGCGCGCAGCTCCGCCACCTCGGCGGCGAGCCGGGCGCCCTTCGCGCGCTCCGCGGTCAGCTCCTCGGCCTGCGCGTCCCAGCGGGCCTGGTCCTCCTCCGCCTGCTTCTTCAGCTCGGCCTGACGCCGCAGCCGGACCTCGGCGGGGACGGGACGCGGAATGCGCCGGTTGTCGAACTGAACGCCGGGGGCGGGGGCCGCGGCCGGATCGGGCGCGTAGGTGCGGGCGAACCAGTAGAAGACGTGGAACAACTCGGCGACCGTCCGCACCGCGTCCCTGGCCTGGACGGGGGCGGGGCGGTGCACGGCGTAGTTGCCCTGGCGCCGGACGAGATCCATCTTCGCGCTGAGCGCCGGCCCGACCAGATTCCGCATGCTCGGCTCGTTGAGCATCGCGCTCAGGTCGTTGCGGTACGGGGGCCGCAGCGCCGAGTCGTGGTCGTACATCCAGTGCACGGCGAGTTCGAGAACCCGGCGGGCGTAGAAGCAGGACGTGCGGGGGTCGGCGTGGGCGAGCCGCTCGGCACGGACGGCTTCGTCATGGAGAGCGGGCCACTCGGCGCGCAGGAAGTGGAAGTTGCTCCGGGGCTGCCCGACGGCGTGCGCGGCCGCGATGTCCCGGGCGTCCTTCGCTCCGTGTGCCTCCGGTGCGTTGCCCTGCCCCTGGCTGCCCGTGTGTCGCTCTGTGCCCATGACGGAACAGATCCCCCTCCCCAGTGGTGCTGTGTGCGGTGCCGCGCGGCCCGTCAGGGTCTACGCGGCGGGTTCATGCTTCCAGAGGGTGCCGGCGAAGGCACGCGGCTGGATCGAGGCGAAGAGTTCGTCGAGGGAGCCCAGTTGGGCTTGGTGTGCGGCCTTCGCCCGGTCGATCTCATCGAGGCGGCGCTCGAAGGCCTGCTGTTCTGTGAGCGGCGGCAGGAGCACGGGGACCTTCGCCAGGTTCTCCTGGCTGATGCCGGTGATGGTCGCCCCGGTGACCCGAGGGAAGACGTACGCGGCGCGCACCCGCTGATGGGACAGATAGGCGTACAGATACCGCGTGGTGAGCAGGTCGGGCGCGGGTGTGACGCGGATCAGCGACGACTCGAAGATGAGCGGCTCGGCCGACTCGGTGACCCGGCAGGGTTTGGCGGACCCTTCGTAGTTGAGCGAGCGGCGGGCCACCAGGAGGTCGTGCCCGGTCAGCGCGTACTTGGCGGTGTCCTTCTCCTGGCACGCCACCCGCTTCAGCCCCTCGGCGCTGACGGTGCCGTAGAACGCGTCGCTCATGTGCACCATGGCCACGCCGTCCTCGGCATACGCCTCGGCCGGGAAGTAGGCGCCGTTCTGCAGGCGCCTGGACACGGCGTCCTCCAGGGGGACCCTGGGGAACCGCGGGGCGGGGGAGGCCGGGTCCCCGAACATGTCGAGGAAGAGGGACTCCGCGAGGTCGTCGAGGAGGGCCATCGCCTGGCGGCGCTTCTCGCGCAGCTCCTCCACCTGCTCCAGCACGGCGACGACGCGGCGCTGCTCGGGCAGCGGCGGCACGTTCAGCTCGATGTCCCGGAGCGTCTTGACGGAGAGGTGCTTGACCGTCGCGAAGGGGGTGGCGTCCTCGATGCGCTTGAGCACCGGGGGCAGGAAATGGGCCAGATAGGCCAGGTCGATGTCCTCGGACAGCGGCCGCGGACTGCACACCCGCTGATTGAGGACGGCCCGGCCGCCGCGCCACCGGGAGAGGGCGAACTCGCCGTCCATCCCGATGACGTAGTCGCCGTCGGAGATCACGTATTTGGGGTCGTAGGTCCCGCTGTAGTACGTCCGTGAGCGCCCGGGCTTCACATCACGGATCCGGATCACCGGGATGCCGTCCCCGTCCGTGTTGAACTGGCCGGACTTGAAGGCGAATCCGGACAGGAAGTCCACGCAGTCGCCGAGCCGGACGGTCCGCGCCCCGCTCATGCCAGCATCTCCTTCAGCTTGGCGGTGCCCGCGTCGATCTCCTTGTTGAGCCGTTCGAGGTCGGCGAGGATCTCCAGCGGGGACCGGGTGACGACCTCTTCGTGGACGACCTCCTTGTAGCGGTTGAGGGAGAGGTCGTAGCCCTGGGCGGCGATGTCGGCCTTGGGGACGCGGAAGCTCTGGTCGGTGCGGGCGCGGTCGCGTTCGCCGGTGGTGCGGCGCTTCCAGCGGGCCAGGACGTCGGGGAGGTTGTTCTTGGCGTGTTCCTCGGCCGTGAGGCCGGTGGCGCGGGCGCCGAGACGGTCCTCCGGCAGGAGGGGTGTGCGCTTGTCGTCGAGGCTGAAGCCGTCGGCGCGGACGTCGTAGAACCAGACGTCGTCGGTGCCGCCGGAGTCCGTCTTGGTGAAGAAGAGGATGGCGGTGGAGACGCCCGCGTAGGGCTTGAAGACGCCGGACGGGAGCTTGATCACCGCGTCGAGTTTCTGCTCCTCGACCAGCATGCGGCGCAGTTCCTTGTGCGCTTTGGTCGAGCCGAAGAGGACGCCGTCGGGGACGATGACGGCGGCGCGGCCGCCGGGCTTGAGCAGTTTGAGGAAGAGGGCGAGGAAGAGGAGCTCGGTCTTCTTGGTCTTGACGAGTTTCAGCAGGTCCGAGGAGGTCGTCTCGTAGTCGAGGCTGCCGGCGAAGGGCGGGTTCGCCAGGATCAGGGAGTAGCGGTCGGTCTCCTCGCCCGCGCTCTGGGAGAGCGAGTCGCGGTAGCGGATGTCGGGGGCGGCGACGTCGTGCATCAGCATGTTCATCGAGCCGATGCGCAGCATGGTGGAGTCGAAGTCGAATCCGTGGAACATGCTGTTGTTGAAGTGGTGCTGGTTGTCGGCCTCGAACAGGTCGTCCTGGTGGACGCGTTGGACGTAGTCGGAGGCGTTGACCAGGAAGCCGGCCGTGCCGCAGGCGGGGTCGCAGATCTCGTCGCGGGGGTGGGGCTCGGTCATCTCGACCATCAGCTGGATGATGTGCCGGGGGGTACGGAACTGTCCGTTCTGTCCGGCGGTGGCGATCTTGCCGAGCATGTACTCGTACAGGTCGCCGTTGGTGTCCTTGTCCTGCATCGGGATGCCCTCCAGGAGGAGGACGACCTTGGAGAGCAGGTTGGGGGTCGGGATGGTGAAGCGGGCGTCCTTCATGTGGTGCGAGTACGTCGAGTCCTCGCCGCCCAGGGCGCGCAGATAGGGGAAGACCTTGTCGGCGACCGTGTGGTACATCCGGGCCGGCTCGTCGTCCTTGAAGTTCTGCCAGCGCAGGTCCTGCCGGTCGGGGCCGAAGAAGGGGTCGGCGTCCGGGATGCCGCGGCGGGCCATGCGGTCCTTGACCGTCTGGAGCTCGTCGAGACGGCGGATGAAGAGCAGATAGGTGATCTGTTCCATCACCTCCAGCGGGTTGGAGATCCCGCCCGACCAGAACGCGTCCCAGACGCGGTCCACCTTGCTCTTCAGCTCGCCCGTAATCACACGAAGGATCCTACGGCCCGGCACCGACAGCGACGGCTGGTGCGGAGGAGCCGGGGGCGGGCGCGGGGCGGGCTGTCTCCCCGGTGGTGGGTCCTCGTCGTACCCTTGGATTGGACTAGACCTGTAGTCGCTCCAGGGGAACACCAACGGAAGGGGTCCTATGAGCTCGCGTGCAGTCCTGGAGGTGATCGCCCTCGTCCCCGAGGACGCGGTCGCCGCCCAGGCCGGAGGCGCGGACCGCCTCGAACTGGCCACCGACATGGCCGCCGACGGGCTCACCCCGCCGGTCGCGGCCTTCGCCGGGATCCGCGACGCCGTCGACATCCCGCTGCGCGTGATGCTCCGGAAGCGGGACGGGTTCGCGGCCGGTGACGCCGGGGCGCTCGTCCGTGCCGTGTGCGAGCTGCGCGCGGCCGGTGCCGACGAGTTCGTGTTCGGGTTCCTCGACGAGGACGGCGGGCCCGACCTGGGGTGCGTGGAGCGGCTGCTCGCGGAGCTGGACGGCTGCCGCTGGACCTTCCACCGCGCGATCGACCACGCCGCCGACCGGGACGCCCTGCGCAAGCAGCTCGCCGATCTGCCAGGCCTGGACACCTACCTCACCGCGGGCTCGTCCGACGGTGTGGACGACGGCCTGCCCACCCTCCTCACCGAGGCCGCCCGGCACGGCGAGCCCGGCTACACCCAGCGGCTCATGGTCGGCGGCGGCCTCCGCCTCGACCACGTCCCGCGGCTGCGCGCCGCCGGCGTGGACGCCTTCCACATCGGCGGCGCGGCCCGCCCGGCCGGCTGGACCGGGCCGGTCTCCGCGCAGGCGGTACGGGAGTGGCGCACGGCCCTCGACGGCTGATCTCAGCCGAGTTCGGGCGGCAGCGGGGCCGTGTGGGTCATGATCAGGCCTGAGACGGCACGGGTGAGGGCCACATACAGGCGGCGCAGGCCCGTTCGTTCGTCCGGCTCGCCGTCGACGACCGCCTGCGGCTCGTCGAGGACCACGTAGTCGTACTCCAGGCCCTTCGCGAGGGATGCCGGGACCAGGGTCAGCCGGGTCTCCTCGGTCGTCTCCTCGCCGGGGCCGAGGTAGCCGATGCCCGCGGCGGTGAGCGCCTCGGCGAGCGCGGGGACCCGGGCGTCGGCCGCGATCAGGCCGGTCGAGCCCTCGTGGCGCAGCGACTGCGCGCAGGCGGCCACCACATCGGCGGTGTCCGTGACCGGGCGCACCTCGAAGGACCCCGGGTTCTCCCGGACCGACGCCACCGGCGTGAGCCCGGGCGCGATGTGCGGCAGCAGCCGGGAGGCGTAGGTGATCACGTCCGTCGGCACACGGAAACCGGCCGTCAGTTCCTCGATCAGCGCGTCCTGCTTGCCCAGGTGCGCGAGTGCCTCCTCCCAACTGCGCGTCGCCCAGGGCGTGGTGCCCTGGGCGAGGTCGCCGAGCACGGTCGCCGAACCGGTGGTGCAGCGTCGGCCGACCGCCCGGTACTGCATCGGGGAGAGGTCCTGCGCCTCGTCGAGCACGACATGCCCGAGCGAGTGCGTGCGCTGGACCAGATCGGTGGCCTCGTCGATCAGCACGGCGTCCGCGGGCGACCAGCGGGCGGACTTCACCGAGCGCACCGGCTTCGCCCAGAGGATCTCCTTCTGCTCGTCCTCGTCGAGCAGCCCCGCCGCGTGCTCGGCGAGGAACTCGGCGTCAGTGAGCAGCCGCAGGACCAGCCTGGCCGGGTCGACCGGCGGCCAGATCGCCTTGACCGCCGCCTTCACGGCGGTGTTGCGGGCCACGGCGTCCTGCACACGGTCGTCCGGCGCCTCCCCGGCCCGCTCCATCTGAACCAGCACGGCGTGCGCGATCCGCTGCGGCAGGGCCTCGCGGGCGGCGCCGTAGCGGATGTCCCGGTCGAGCAACTCCCGCACGATCTCCTCCAGTTCGTACGCGGGTACGCGCCAGCGCCGGGAGCCGCGCACCACCACGACGGGCTCGGTGGGCAGCGTCACCTGCGCGCGGACGGCCCGCCGGAGCACTTCCGCCATGCGTGCGTCGCCCTTGACGACGGCGGCGGCCGCCGCGTCCGTCCCCCGGACCTCGACATGCGCCACGAGGTCGTCCACCGTCGCCTGCCTCACCTCCAGCTCGCCGAGCGCGGGCAGCACCTGCTCGATGTAGTGCAGGAAGGACGCGTTCGGTCCGATGACGAGGGTGCCGGTGCGGGCGAGCCGCTCGCGGTGGGCGTAGAGGAGATAGGCGACCCGGTGCAGGCCGACGGCCGTCTTCCCGGTGCCGGGGCCGCCCTGCACGCAGACCGTGCCCGACAGCCCGGACCGCACGATCTCGTCCTGCTCGGGCTGGATCGTGGCCACGATGTCGCGCATCGGGCCGACGCGCGGGCGCTCGATCTCCTGCTGGAGCAGCTTGCCTACGGCGGCGGTCTCGGCGGGGTCGGACAGGTGCTCGTCCTCGTACGCGGTCAGGCCGCCGCCGGTGTAGCCGAAGCGACGGCGCAGCCCGATGTCCATCGGGTCCTTCTTGGATGCCCGGTAGAACGGCTGGGAGACGGGCGCGCGCCAGTCGATCACCATCGGGTCGCCGTCGGCGTCGTGCACATGCCGACGCCCGATGTAGAACCGCTCGCCCTCGGCCCCCTCCGCCTGGTCGGCCCCGGGAGCGTGCAGATAGTCGAGGCGGCCGAAGAACAGAGGGGTGTGGCTGAGGTCGGCGAGGGCCTTGATGCGCTCGTCGATCTGACGGGCGAGCACCGCGGCGTTGACCCAGTTCGCGGTGACATCGCTGATGTCGAGGTTCTCCGCGTCCTCGCGCATCGCGCGCAGCGCGGCCCGGGAGGCGGCGAGATGGGAGCGTTCGCGAGAGAGGGGGTCGGTGTCGGTGTCGGAGAGGCCGGGGCGGGGGTCGGGGGCTGACGGGGCGGACACGGAAAGCTGCCTCCGGGGCGGTGGCTTCGTCGCGAGGACAGGTGGCGGTGGTGCCGTCCGGTTTCCGTCCGGACGACGGCTCTCCGTGAAGGGAGGCGGGCAAGAGAGGAGATTTTAGGTGACGGAGTCCGCGGCGGCCAACGGATTTTCCGGTGCCGGGGGCCGCGCACGACCGGCGCCCCGGTGACGGACGGCCCGTGTCCCCCTAGGGGCCCCTAGGGGGCGAGGTCCCTCCGGGGTACGACACCGGGCCGCCGGAAGGGGTACGGGAGAGCCGCGCAGGTTACGTCCTTGGTCCGACGCCATTCGGGGCCGGCGGTTCCACCATGGAGACATGAGCGCAGTGAGTTTCACACCCGCCCGGCACGGCCCGCCGACCGGTGCCACCGCCCTTGAGGGCAAGCACCAGCGTCATCGCCTCGGGGACGCTCTGCGCGCCGCCAAGGTGTTCCTGGGTGCCGCGATCGACGTGGTCCTCCTCGGCGAGTACGGGGAAGAGGCGGGCGTCCGCAGCCGCCGGTGACGGCGGCTCGCCGGGCGCTTCCCCACCCGCCCCAGCCGGGCTCGGCCGCCCGGACGCAAGGGCCCCGGCCCGCACCGTGACGGACCGTGTCCCCTCGTACGCCTGCTGTGACCCGCCCTTTCGGGCTTCGGGTCCGTGACCCTCAGCTCTCGGTCAGCAGTTCGTCCGCGTCCATGATCCGGTACGCATAGCCCTGTTCCGCCAGGAAGCGCTGGCGGTGGGCGGCGAAGTCCTGGTCGATGGTGTCGCGGGCGACCACCGAGTAGAAGTGCGCCTGGTGTCCGTCGGCCTTCGGGCGCAGCACCCGGCCCAGCCGCTGGGCCTCCTCCTGCCGCGACCCGAACGTCCCCGACACCTGGATGGCGACCGTCGCCTCCGGCAGGTCGATGGAGAAGTTCGCGACCTTGGAGACGACCAGCACGTTGATCTCGCCCTCGCGGAAGGCGTCGAAGAGCTTCTCGCGCTGAGCGTTGGAGGTCTCGCCCTTGATGACGGGCGCGGCCAGATGCTCGCCCAGCTCGTCCAGCTGGTCGATGTACTGGCCGATGACCAGGATCTGCTGTCCCGCGAAGCGCCGCACCAGCGCCTCCGTCACCTTCCGCTTGGTGTCGGTGGTGGCGCAGAACCGGTACTTCTCCTCGGTCTCGGCCGTGGCGTACGCGAGCCGCTCGGAGTCGGTGAGGTTGACCCGCACCTCCACGCAGTCGGCGGGCGCGATATAGCCCTGGGCCTCGATCTCCTTCCAGGGAGCGTCGAAGCGCTTGGGGCCGATGAGGGAGAACACGTCCGACTCGCGGCCGTCCTCGCGCACCAGCGTCGCGGTCAGTCCGAGCCGCCGGCGCGCCTGGAGGTCCGCCGTGAACTTGAAGACCGGCGCGGGCAGCAGATGCACCTCGTCGTAGACGATGAGTCCCCAGTCGCGGGAGTCGAACAGCTCCAGATGCGGGTAGACACCCTTCCGCTTGGTGGTGAGCACCTGGTACGTGGCGATGGTGACCGGCCGGATCTCCTTGCGCGTACCGGAGTACTCGCCGATCTCGTCCTCGGTGAGCGAGGTCCGCTTCACCAGCTCGTGCTTCCACTGCCGGGCGGAGACGGTGTTGGTGACCAGGATCAGGGTGGTGGCCTTGGCCTGGGCCATGGACCCGGCGCCGACCAGGGTCTTGCCGGCGCCGCAGGGCAGCACGACGACCCCGCTGCCGCCGTGCCAGAAGTTCTCCACGGCCTGCCTCTGGTAGGGCCTGAGCGCCCATCCGTCCTCGGCCAGCTCGATGGGGTGCGCCTCGCCGTCGACGTAGCCCGCGAGGTCCTCGGCGGGCCAGCCCAGCTTGAGCAGCGTCTGCTTGATCTGTCCGCGCTCGGAGGGATGCACGGCGACGGTGTCGTCGTCGATCCGGGTCCCGACCAGCGGGGCGATGCGCTTGGACCGCAGCACCTCCTCCAGGACGGGCCGGTCGGTGCTCGTCAGGACCAGTCCGTGGGCGGGGTGCTTGGTGAGGGTCAGCCGCCCGTACCGGTCCATGGTCTCGGCGATGTCGACGAGCAGGGCGTGCGGCACCGGATAGCGGCTGTACTGCACGAGGGCGTCGACGACCTGCTCGGCGTCGTGCCCGGCGGCCCGGGCGTTCCACAGGCCGAGCGGGGTCACCCGGTAGGTGTGGATGTGCTCGGGCGCCCGCTCCAGCTCGGCGAACGGGGCGATGGCGCGACGGCACTCGTCGGCCTGCTCGTGATCGACTTCGAGAAGCAGGGTCTTGTCGGACTGAACGATGAGCGGACCATTCACGCGCGGCACCCTTTCCGTCTGGCCGATACGTCCGGCCAAACGTCCAGTGTGCCTCATCCGGGGGTGATCACAGCTGGTCGTCCGCCAGCTCGGCCACTCCCGTGACGCGGTGCAGCGGATAGGTGCGGACCTCGTCCGCCGTGTGGTCGTACGCGGTGACGAAGCCGCCCTCGACCCGCAGGGGGGCGATGACGCGCTGGGAGGCGGTGCCCTCGGCGTTGACATAGCCGATCCACAGGGCGGTGCCGGTGAGGACGGCGGCCTGCATGGTGGCGAGGGTCTCGGCGGAGGTGGTGCGCGGCAGGTCGCCGTCGGCGGCGGGCTCCGGGCCGGGCTTGCGGGGTGCCGTCGAGGCCAGGTCGCCGGCCCGGACGGCGCGCAGCGCCGCGGTCAGCAGCGTCGCGTCGGGCGTCGGCGGCCCGTCCGGGACCGGCTCCGGCGCGGTGCGGGGCGGGGTGCGGTGGGCATGGGCCCGGGTGATCAGGACATCGCCCTCCGCGGACTCCGCGGCCGGGGCGAAGCCCATGGCGCGCAGCCCCTCCAGGAGGGTCGCCGGGTCGGCCCCCGCGGCGAGCACCGTCGGGGCCAGCCGGCGCAGGCGCAGCGAGGCGGAGCGCTTGTCGGCGAGGATCTCGTTCAGCGCGCTGTCGTCGTCGCAGCGCACATACGCCGAGGCCGCCCCGACGCGCAGATGCCCGTGCCTGCGCGCCATGTCGTCGATCAGATAGGCGAGCGGCTGTGGCACCGGGGTGCGGGAGTGCGCGGTGAGGAACGCGTGCAGATCGCTCGCGCTGCGCCCCGCGTCCAGGGCGCGGCGCACGGAGGCCGGCGTGAAGCGGTAGACCGTCGCGCCGCCCTTCGACTCGACGTCCGCGAGCACTCCGAGCATGTCGGCCAGCGGCCGCTGAAGCGGGCCGGGGGCCACCGCCGTCAGGTCCGCCTGGAGCAGCACATGATCCAGGGGTTCGGGCAGCAGCGGGGCGAGCAGCGCCGCGGCGCGGTCGGCCGCCGCCGCCCGCTCGGCCGCCGTGAGGGGCTCGCGGAGCGCGGCGCGATGGTGCCGGTGGTGCACCGGGAGCTTGTCGCCGGGGCCCGCCGGCTCGGCGGCGGGCGCGTGCTCCCCGGCCTCCCCGAGCAGCGCGCGGCCGTGGGCGGACAGGGCGCCGCGGCCCGTGACGCCCAGCAGCTCCGCCTCCGACAGCGCCCACTCGGCCAGGCGCCCGCGCAGGTCCTCCGCCGTGGGCTGGCCGCCGCGCAGCGGGCGCTCCCAGCGGAGCCGGGCGAGGACCGAGTCGGGGGCGGCCGCGGCGCCCTCGGGCAGGCCCGCGAGCAGGGTCAGCACCCGGTGGCGGACCTCGGGGGCGGGCGAGCGGTCGAGGCCGGGGCCGAGCGTGGACAGCGCGCGGTCCTTCGCGTCCCGGCCGCCGACCAGGCCCGGGGCGCGGGTCGCCGCCAGCCAGGCCGTGGCCAGCCGGGTCCACCGCTCGGCGGCGGGCAGTTCGAGCCACTCGTCGTACGCCGGGGTGGCCGCGTACCGCTCGTCGGCCTCGCCGTCGGAGGCCAGCAGTCCCGCCGCGTAGGCGAGTTCGACCCAGAAGGCGGCCATGGGCTCGGGCACGTCGAGCGCCACCGCGGTCCGCTTCAGGTCGCGCACGCTCAGGCCGCCCGCACGCAGCACCGCCGGGCCGCCCTCGTCCCAGTCCTTCAGCAGTTCTTCGACGGTCGCGAGCGCGGTGTACGCCTGACCGGCCGCCGTCGCGTCCACCATCTGCGGACGGTGGGTGGCGGCGGTCGCGAGGGCGGGCGGCAGCGGCTCGGTGTGCCGGTGCGCGCGGCCGGACCGCAGATGCAGGGCCGCCTCCCGGGGCAGGACGACGGTCCCGGGGGCGGTCGGCAGCAGCAGCCCGCGGTCGAGCAGCCAGCGCAGCCGTGGCGCGGGATCCGCGGTGACCTGGCCGTACGGCGGCCCCCACACCAGGCGGGTCAGCACCTCAAGGGACTCGGCGGGGGCGGTGGCGAGGAGCGCGGCCATCCGGACGCGGTCGGTGAACAGGGCGCTCAGGGAGTCCGTCGCGGACACGGCGTCATGGGTGCTGGGCAGCCCGGTGGCGGTCAGGATCTGCTGGATCCGGCCCGGGGACATCCCGGAGGCGGCCTCGGCGACGGTCGGCCCGAGACCGGTGGGCGAGGGGTGCTGCGGGGACGGGGAGAGCAGCTCCCGGGCCGTGCGCACCAGGCGCAGGCGGTCGTCGGGTCCCCAGGCGAGGGCCTGTTCGCGCAGGGTGGCGAGGGCGCGGGGGAGGGCCTCGGCGACGAGCGGGTCGGCCTCGGCGCCGCCGTCCGAGGCCATCAGGGCCAGCAGTTCGCCGTACGACGCCGGGTCCGGGGCCACGGCCAGGGCCTCCGCCGTCTGCAGGGCGAACCGGTCGAGGCGCTCCAGCGCGCGCACGACGCTCGCCCGGGTGGCGGCGCGGGTGGCGAGCTGGGTGAGGTCGGTGGGGACGGGGGTGATGAGGTCCGGGCGGGCGCGTAGGAGGGCGGACAGGGAGGCGTCGTCCCGCGCACGCAGGGATTCGGCCAGTGAGCGGGGCGCGACGGCGCCGGTGCCCGCGGCCTCCTTGCGTGAGCGCTGCTCGGGGGTCATCCGGTCAACCGTAGCGGGTGACCCGCGTTCCGGGCCCGTCCGGCACCTGAGGACCGGGGCGACAAGGTCGTCGGGGCCGACGGGAGGCCCGGGCACAGCTCACGGGAAGCTTCCGCCGGGATACGGTACGTACCGACAGCGGCCCACCCCGGAGGGGCTTCGTGGGGATCGAGAGCGACCACATCGTCTTCGACTATCTGAGCCGGGTCGGCGACGTGGCCCAGCAGCGCCAGCTGCCGTCCGCCGCGCGGATGCGGCTCGTGACCGGGCTGCGCGAGGAGATCGACCGGCGGCGGGCGAAGTCCCCGGTCGACAGCCCGGCCGCCGTCCGGCGCATCCTCGCCCGGCTGGGCACCCCCGACGAGGTCGTGACCGCCGCGTCCGAGGACACCTCGGGCGGTGCCGTCGCGAGCCGTCCCGCGGCCGTCCCCACACAGCGGACGAAGGGCTTCGAGGACCCCGACCGCCCCCGGGGTCTGCGCCGTGTCGTGCCCCGCCCCCGCCCTGCCGAGCCCGACCCCGCGGGCCCGTCCCGCAGCGCCGCCTCGCCGCCTCATCTGGCCGGTGCGGACGAGCTGGGGGACAGCGCCACCCGGCCCGACTGGTGGCGGGTGGACGGCGCCCCCGGCGGCGGGTTCGCGCTCGGCGACCCCGTGCCGGGGTTCACGGGCGGGGTGGAGATCCCCGAACTGCTCAAGCCGCCGCCCGCGCCGGGCGGTCCGCCGAAGCCGGACAGCGGCCGGGAGCCGGCCGCCGAGGGCCCGCGGGCGAAGGTGCCGGCCGCGGGGGAACCCGTCGTCGAGGCCGCCCCCGCCGCCAAGAAGGGTGCCGCTGCCCGCCGCCGGCTGCCCCTGCTGACCGCCCGGAGCAACCCGCTGCTGCTCCTGGCCGCCGGACTACTCGCGGCCGGGGCCGTGCTCGGCAATTGGCTCGCCCTCGGTCTCGGCTGGCTGATCGCCTGGGGCTCGCGGCGGCTGACCGCCGCCGAGTCCAAGTGGGCGGTCATGGGCCTGCCCGGCCTCGCCGCGGCCTCGGGGATCGTCTGGCTCTGGGGCCGCGCCAGTGGCCGCTGGGGCGATCCGATCGCCCAGGGGCACATGAACGACGCCGTCGCCCAGACCTGGCCCTGGGTGGTGCGGGGAGCGGCCGTCGCCTCGGCCCTTTATCTGGTGTGGCGGTCGCAGCGGCAGAAGTGAGGCAGGGTCCCGCGGGCGGAGCCGCCGCCGGTGCCCGCCCACGGCGCTGGGACAATGGCCCCCATGACGTCTCGCGCCCTCACCGTCGGTTTCGACCTCGACATGACCCTGATCGACTCCCGCCCCGGGATCCACGCCTGCTACCGGGAGCTGTCGGCGCGGACGGGAACGTACATCGACGCCGACCTCGCGATCACCCGGCTCGGCCCCCCGCTGGTGGACGAACTGGTCAACTGGTTCCCGGCGGAGCGGATCGAGGAGATGGCCGATCTCTACCGCGCGATGTACCCCGCCATCGCGATCGCCGCGACGCCCGCCCTGCCCGGCGCTCGTGAGGCGATCGAGGCCGTGCGGGCGGCCGGCGGGCGCGCGATCGTCGTCACCGCCAAGTACGAGCCCAACGCCAAGCTGCACCTGGAGCACCTCGGGATCGAGCCCGACGAGGTGATCGGCGACCTGTGGGCGGAGCAGAAGGCGGAGGCGCTCCTGGAGCACGGGGCGGGCGTCTACGTCGGCGACCATGTCGGAGACGTGCGCGGCGCCCGCAAAGCCCGTGCGTACTCCGTCGCCGTGGCCACCGGCCCCTGCCCCGCCGAGGAACTGCGGGCGGCGGGCGCGGACGTCGTCCTCGCCGACCTGACCGAGTTCCCCGCCTGGCTGACGGCGTACGCGGCCCGGTAGGGCCCCTCGTCGCACGCGTGTCCCCGCCCGGCGGGCGGCCGTCCGCGCCGGGCCGTCAGGAGCGTGCCTCGCGGGCTCGTCTGCGGCCCTGCGCGATCGAGCGCAGCAGACCGGCGCCGGCCATCAGGAAGCCGACGCCCATGAGCATGCTCAGGCCGTACAGGTACGTCGGGAAGGGCTTCGTCCCGAGCAGGAACGGGGCCACGGTGACCAAAGTGGCCACCGCTCCGACGAAAAAGACGATCGCACCGGCACGGATCAGCCGGTCGCCGGCGGCGGCGGAATTCGCTTGGGTTTCGTCACGCACTGGACCAGGGTAGTTCCCGTCGCGAGGAACGACTCGGCGACGTCTTGTCACCGGCCCCTGGACCATTAGCCTTGGTACCGGCGGGTCCGGGGGACCCGCTGCAGTGCTCTCCAGAGCGGTTTCCCGAAATACTTTGCAGACGCAGTTTCCGACGAGTACGAGGACGAGGACAGACGTGCCTACCGGCAAGGTCAAGTGGTTCAACAGCGAGAAGGGCTTCGGCTTTCTCTCCCGCGACGACGGCGGCGACGTCTTCGTCCACTCCTCGGTTCTCCCCGCCGGAGTCGATTCCCTGAAGCCGGGACAGCGCGTGGAGTTCGGGGTGGTCGCCGGTCAGCGCGGTGACCAGGCGCTGTCCGTCACCCTTTTGGAGCCGGCCCCCTCCGTCGCGGCCGCCCAGCGCAAGAAGCCGGACGAACTGGCGTCCATCGTCCAGGACCTGACGACGCTTCTGGAGAACATCACTCCGATGCTGGAGAAGGGCCGCTACCCCGAGAAGACCTCCGGCAAGAAGATCGCGGGCCTGTTGCGCGCGGTCGCCGACCAGCTGGACGTCTGACCGCGCGCGAGCCGGTCCGGGATCCCCGTCAGGGGAACGCCAGTGCGTTCGGGCCGAGGGGCGGCACCAGCCCTTCGGCCGCCGCGCGCGTGAGCAGGCCCCGGACCGCGGCGTAGCCGTCTTCGCCCAGGTCTGCGGTGAACTCGTTGACGTACAGCCCGATATGCGCGTCCGCCACCGCCGGATCCATCTCCTGCGCGTGCTCCATGACATAGGCGCGGGAGGCCTCGGGGTCGTCCCAGGCCGCCCGTACGGAGGCCCGGGCGGACTCGGCGAGCAGCTTCAGCGTGGCCTCGCCCAGCGAGCGCCTGGCGATGATCGCGCCCAGCGGGATCGGCAGACCGGTCGTGGCCTCCCAGTGCTCGCCCATGTCGGCGAGTTTGTGCAGCCCGTAGTTCTGGTAGGTGAACCGGGCCTCGTGGATCACGAGCCCGGCGTCGACCTTGCCGTCCCGCACGGCCGGCATGATCTCGTGGAACGGCATGACGACGATCTCGCCGACGCCGCCCGGCACGGTGTCCGCGGCCCACAGACGGAAGAGCAGATACGCCGTCGACGTCTCGCTCGGCACGGCCACCGTCCGGCCGGTGAGCGGGGCCTGCGGCTCCCGCGTGAGCACCAGCGGCCCGCAGCCCCGGCCCAGCGCGCCTCCGCACGGCAGCAGCGCGTACTCGTCCAGGACGTACGGCAGCACGGCGTACGACACCTTCAGCACATCGAACTCACCGCGCTCGGCCATGCCGTTGGTGATGTCGATGTCGGCGAAGGTGACGTCGAGTGCCGGTGCGCCGGGAACGCGGCCGTGGGCCCATGCCTCGAAGACGAAGGTGTCGTTCGGGCAGGGGGAGTAGGCGATCTGCAGGGGCCGGGACTCAGTGGGTGCGGTCATGCTGTGTCCAACTCTCGAGTACGTACGCGAACTTCCCGAACCCATCCGTGAGGGCCGCGAGGGCGTCGCCGACGCGCCAGGCGGCGCGGTCGCGGGGGCCGACGGGGTTGGAGACGGCCCGGATCTCCACGACGGGCGTGCCGTGCGCGGCGGCCGCCTCCGCGACGCCGAAGCCCTCCATCGCCTCGGCGAGGGCGTACGGATGCCGGGCGCGCAGCTCCGCGGCGCGCCGGGCGCTACCGGTGACGGTCGAGACGGTGAGGACGGTGCCGGTGAGTGCACCGGAGGCGGCCGCGAGTTCTCGTACGAGTGATGCGGGCGGCCGGTGGCTGACGGTCCCGAACCCGAGGTCGGTGGCCGGGAGGAAACCGTCCGGGGTCTCGGCACCGAGGTCGGCGGCCACGATGTCGTCGGCGACGACGAGCGCGCCGAGGGGGGCGTCCGGCGCGAAGCCGCCCGCGATGCCGGCGCTGACCACGAGGGCGTAGGGGGCGCCCGCGAGGGCGGCGGCGGTCAGCGCGGAGGCGGTGGAGGCGGCGGCGAGGGCGGGGCCGACCCCGACGGCGAGGAGGTCCAGGGCCCCGGTCCGGTGCAGGCCGGCCGCGGGCAGCGGCACCTCGGTCACCGGTCCAGGAAACGCCCTGGCCACCGCGTCCCGTTCGGCCGGGACCGCGGTGGCCACCAGGATGCCGCCCCCGCGAGCGGGGGACGCCTCGACGGACGACGTGGTCAGGATTCCTTCTTGAGCTTGAAGGACCACAGACCGGTCACCTTGTTCTCGCCCTCCTTGATGGAGACGAGGGTGGAGCTGCCGCTCGCGCCGTACTGCGCGTTGAAGAACACGCTGCCCGGGATCGTGCGGTACGTCTTCTTGCTGGAGTCGGTCAGCGGCTGGCCGTTCATGAGGATCGTCCAGCCGTTGTCCGCGATGGCCGGGTCCACGCCGAAGCGGACCGTCGCATCGGGGTCGACGCTGATCGTCTTGATGTCCTTGGACTTCAGGCAGTTCGCCAGATCCGCGGCCGCGACTTCCTTGCCGTCGTTGTAGCAGTCGGTCTGGGAGTTCACCGAGTCCGTGCCAACCGTGACGGTCGCGAGCGGCGTCGGCTTGTTACAGGCGGACAGCAGGAGAAGTCCGGCGGAAACGGCGCCGAGAGCGGCTACGGCGCGACGGGAACGCAGTGCGGTCATGGCCGAAGGCTATCGGGCACGTCCGGTCCCCTCCCCACGTGGGGTGCGCGACGTGCCGCGTACTCGTGCGATCAGGTGCCTGTGCGGGTGCCGCGGCGGGCCGAGGCGAGCAGGCCCCGTACGGTCGTCAGCCAGCCCACGGCGACGAGAGCGGCGCCCACCGCGAGCCCCAGCACCCCGTTCAGCGGCAGCACGATGCCGATCGCGCCGCCCAGCACCCAGGCCACCTGGAGCAGCGTCTCCGAGCGCGCGAACGCCGAGGTCCGCACCAGCTCCGGCACGTCCCGCTGGATCAGCGCGTCCAGCGACAGCTTGGCGAGCGCCTGCGCGAACCCGGCGACCGCCGCCAGACACGCCACCAGGAACGCGCCGAAGAAGGCCGCCGCGGTGACGGCCGTGCCCAGCACGATCGCCACGACCGTCACGATGATCACTTCCGGTGCGCGGGATCTCAGCCAGGAGCCGACCGCCGTGCCCAGCGCGTTGCCCGCGCCCGCCGCGACGCCGACTATCCCGAGCGACACCGCGGCGCTCTCCCCGGTGAGCGGGTGCTCGCGCAGCAGGAAGGCGAGGAAGAAGATCAGGAAGCCGGACAGACAGCGCAGGGCGGCGTTGGCGGCCAGGGCGTGGGTGACGGCGGGCCCGACCGTGCGCAGCCCGGGGCGGCGCCCGGTCGTCCCGCGGCGCGGCCCGTGCAGGTGTTCGGCGTCCGCGGCGAGCAGTGCGATGTCCTCGCCCTTGGCGGAGTCGACCTTCGGGGGCAGCGAGAACGACAGAAACGTCCCCGCGACGAAGATCACGAAGGCCCCGTACAGCGGCCACGCCGGTCCTACGGTGTGCAGGCCCGCCCCGATGGGGGCGGCCACGCCGGTGGCGAGAAGGCCGCCGAGGGTGACCCGGGAGTTGGCCTTCACCAACGAGAAGCCGGGCGGCAGCAGCCGGGGCACCACGGCGCTGCGGACCACGCCGTACGCCTTGGAGGCCACGAGGACGCCGAGCGCCGCCGGGTACAGCTCCAGGCTTCCGCTCGCGACCGCCCCGGAGATGATCAGCGCGAGCAGGGCCCGGGCGAGCATCGCGCCGGCCATCGCGGCCCTGCGGCCGTGCGGCAGCCGGTCCAGGAGCGGGCCGATCACGGGGGCGAGGACCGTGAACGGCGCCATCGTGATGGCGAGGTACAGGGCGACGCGCCCGCGGGCCTCGTCGGTCGGCACGGAGAAGAAGACGGTGGAGGCGAGGGCGACGGTGACCATGACGTCGCCGGCGCCGTTCACGGCGTGCAGTTCGATCAGTTTGCCGAGGCCGGACTCCCCGGCGCCGTGCGCATGGGTCACCTTGCGGATGCCGCGGGCGGTGCCGGTCACAGGGAGGTGCAGGGCACGGCCGACCGCGCGGACGGAACCGCCGAACCGGCCCGAACCGCCACCCCGGCTGCGTCCTTCGACCCCGCCCACCCCGGCGGCTCCGTGGGACGACCTCGCGGCTGCCACCCCGTCATAGTGCCCCGAGAAGGCCGGGGGTAGTGCGGTTACCGCGCGGATCGGGGCGTGTGGTGTCCCGCACGGGACGGGCGCGGGGGTGCGCGACCGGCCGCGCGCGCCGGACGCTCCGGACACCGTCCGACGCCGTACCGGACCGGCTCGGAGGGCCCGGCTCCGGGAAAGCGCAGCCACTCGGTGTGGGCCCAGGGGCGTAGAGGGGGTAGCGTGCGTAGCGCGCCGTGGCGATTGTTCTCGGCCGCGCGCCTCTCATCCATCCCGCAGAATGGATGGGGTAGGTGCGCCCGAGCGCGATCGGGCGCGGACGTCGACGCGGTCCTCCGGTCCGCTCCGTCCGCACCCGCAGCCGGGAAGGGCGCACCCGTGAGACGGCGTAGGAGAGAAGCGATACCTGTGAGCGCAGCGACAACGCGAAGCCGCACCCCCGACCGCCTGTGCGCCGAGGCCGTCGACCTCGCCCGCGCCGCCGCCGAGGAGGTCGCCGCGCCCGGCGTCGTCGGCGAGCACACCGGGATGGTGGCCGAGGGCGATCGCGTTGTCACTCACTTTTTCGAGTGCAAGGAGCTGGGGTACCGGGGCTGGCGCTGGGCGGTGACCGTCGCACGGGCGTCCCGCGCGAAGATCGTCACGCTCGACGAGACGGTGCTGCTGCCCGGCCCCGACGCGCTGCTCGCGCCGGAGTGGGTGCCGTGGAGCGAGCGGCTGCGCCCCGGCGACATGGGCCCCGGCGACCTGCTGCCGACGGACGCCGAGGACCTGCGCCTGGAGCCCGGCTTCTCGGGCGAGGAGGAGCCGCCGCCGAACTCCCCGGTCTCCGGCGAGATGGCGGAGCTGGTCGAGGCGGAGGACGTGGAGGTGACCGCGGGCGTTCCCGCGAACCTGCCGATGGCGCCCTCGCGCGGCTCGATCGCCGCGGTCGCGGAGGAACTGGGCATGCGCCGCGCCCGGGTTCTGTCACGCTACGGACTGCACGTCGCCGCCGACCGCTGGGAGGAGGCGTTCGGCCCGAAGACGCCGATGGCGCAGGCGGCGCCGGCCTCCTGTGTCAGCTGTGGCTTCCTGGTGACGCTCGGGGGCTCGCTCGGGCAGGCCTTCGGCGTGTGCGCGAACGAGTTCTCCCCGGCCGACGGCCATGTGGTCTCCCTCGCCTACGGCTGCGGCGGCCACTCGGAGGCGGCGATCATGCCGAAGGCTCCGCAGCCGCCCCCGCCGGTGGTCGACGAGACGAAGGTGGAGCCGTTCCCGCTGCGTCCCTCTCCGGACTCGGGTTCGGTACCGGCGGTCGCGGACGAGGCAGTGGCGGAGCTGGGGCACTCCTAGGAGCGCCCCCCTCGGGGCCCGCCCGTAGGAGTGACCCCACCGAGGCCCGCCCCGCGCGGGACCCTCGTTCCCTTGTCAACGGCTCTTTCGCCGCTCTCGCCCGGTCCTTCCGCCGTGCCGTGACGGCCCTGCCGACGGCCCCCGGTCCGGCCACGACCGGCCCGTGCGGCCACCGCGGAAGGCGGCCGTGCGGGCCGCGGCGAGAGGTTTGGGAGTGCCACCCCCGGGAACGGCCGGTCCGGCAGACGGTACTTTCGTCCCGCGGCAGGCACGGGCACGCCGCGAGAGGGAGAGTGAAAGCGTGAGCGTATTCGTGCGGCCGGCAGCCGAAGGCGCGGACCCGTTCGGAACGGCCCGGCTGCGGCGCGGGGTGCTGGACGCCTGGGCCACCAGCCCGGCCCGGTTCCGCGAGGACGCCAACGCCGAGGAGGACCTGGTACTCGGCGGGTACCGCGACCGTCTGGTCGTCGAGCTCGCGCAGAACGCCGCCGACGCCGCGGCCAGGGCCGAGGCCCCCGGCCGGCTGCGGCTCACCCTGCGCGACGGCGTGCTGGTCGCCGCCAACACCGGTGCCCCCCTGGACGCGGTCGGCGTCGAGTCGCTGTCCACCCTCCGCGCCTCCGCCAAGCGCGACCTCCATGAGCACGCCGTCGGGCGCTTCGGCGTCGGCTTCGCGGCCGTCCTCGCGGTCAGCGACGAGCCCGCCGTCGTCGGCCGGCACGGCGGGGTCCGCTGGTCCCTGGCCGAGGCCCGGGAGCTGGCCGCCGAGACCGCCCTGCACGGTCCCGGCCTCGGGGACGAGATCCGCCGCCGCGACGGTCATGTGCCGCTGCTGCGACTGCCGTTCGCCGCCGAGGGCAGCGCTCCCGACCCGTACGACACCGTCGTCATCCTGCCGCTGCGCGACACGGCCGCCGCCGACCTGGCCGAGCGGCTGCTGCACACCGTCGACGACGCCCTCCTGCTCGCCCTGCCCGGCCTGGAGGAGGTCGTCGTCGAGATCGGCGACGAGGTACGGACCCTGCGCCGCCGCGCCGACGGCACCGACACCGTGATCGAGGACTCCCGCGACGGCACCACCCGCTGGCGCGCCGAGTCCCGGCACGGCCCCCTCACCGCGGACCTCCTCGCCGACCGTCCGGTCGAGGAGCGGCTGCGTCCGCACTGGTCCGTCACCTGGGCCGTCCCCGTCGCCGACGACGGCGCCCCGGGCCGGCCCCGTACCGCACCGGTCGTGCACGCCCCCACGCCCAGCGACGAGGCGCTCGGTGTGCCCGCGCTGCTCATCGCCTCGTTCCCGCTGGACACCACCCGCCGCCACGCCGCGCCCGGCCCGCTCACCGACTTCCTGGTGGAGCGCGCGGCCGACGCGTACGCCGAACTCCTCGCCGACTGGCGCCCGGTGACCTCCGACGTCATCGACCTCGTGCCCGGGCCGTTGGGCAAGGGCGAGCTGGACGGCGCCCTGCGCCGGGCCGTCCTGGACCGGCTGCCGCGCACCGCGTTCCTGCCGCCCGCCCACGACCTCGCCGAGGACTCCGAGCTGCCCGAGGCGCTGCGGCCGCGGGACGCGGAGATCGTCGAGGGGGCCGGTGCCGAGACCGTGCGGGTCCTCGCCGAGGTGCTGCCGAGCCTGCTGCCCGCGGGCCTGGAGCGCCGTGCGGAGCTGCGGACCCTGGGCGTGGCCCGGGTCCCGCTGACCGAGGCGGTGGACCGGCTGGCGGGCCTGGAGAAGGAGCCCGAGTGGTGGTGGCGGCTGTACGACAGCCTGGCCGGGGTCGACCCGGACCGGCTGACCGGGCTGCCCGTGCCGCTCGCCGACGGCCGGACGACCATCGGACCCCGTCAGGTGCTGCTGCCGACCCTGGACGGGCCGCCGGTGACGCCCGAGGCCCTGGCCCGGCTGGGCCTGAAGGTCGCCCACCCGGAGGCCGCCCATCCGCTCCTGGAGAAGCTGGGCGCCCTGCCGGCCACCCCGCGCGCGGTGCTCACCACTCCGCAGGTGCGGGCCGCCGTCGCCGCCTCCCTCGACGACGAGGGGCCCGGCTGGGACCAGGAGGGCCTGGACGCCGAGGAACTGGCCGACACTGTCCTCGCCCTGGTCCGGGAGGCCGCGCTCGGCCCCGGTGACGAGCCCTGGCTCGGCGCCCTCGCCCTGCCCGACGAGGACGGCGAACTCGCGCCCGCCGGGGAACTCGTGCTCCCCGGCAGCCCCTTCGCGAGCGTCATGCGCGAGGAGGAACTCGCGCTGGTCGACGCCGAGTTGTCCGAGCGCTGGGGCGAACAGCCGCTGACCGCCTGCGGGGTGCTCGCGAACTTCGCCCTGGTCCGCGCCACCGACATGGTCCTGGACCCCGACGAACTGGAGCCCCGCGACGGGGACTTCGCCGAGCCGGACGACGTCGGTCTGCTCGATGCCGTCGACGTGTGGTGCGAGGACATCCTGGACCGGCTCCCCGACACCCCCGTGCCGCCGGTGGCGACCGAGATCGTCGCCGTTCGCGACCTGGACCTGGTCGACGACGACCAGTGGCCGCGGGCCCTCGCCCTGCTGTCCGAGCCCCCGCTGCGGGACGCGCTCACCCAGCCGGTGCGGATCCTGCTGCCCGACGGCACCCATGAGGTCGTACGGCCGTACACGGCCTGGTGGCTGCGCGGGCATCCGGTGCTCGGCGGCCGCCGCCCCGCGGGTCTGCGCGCCGCGGGCGGCGACCCGCTGCTGCACGGGCTGTACGACGCGGCCGACGCCACCGGTTTCGACGACGAGCAGGTGCTGCGGGCGCTCGGTGTACGGACGTCCGTGGCCGCCCTGCTCGACGAGCCGGGCGGGGCCGCCGAACTGCTCGACCGGCTCGCCGACCCCGAGCGGCCCGTCTCCGCGGCCCAGCTGCACGCCCTCTACACGGCCCTGGCCGATCTCGACCCGGAACAGGTGACCCTGCCGGAGGAGCTGCGTGCGGTGGTCGACGGCCGGGTGGGCGTCGTGGACGCCGCCGACGCGGTGGTCGTCGACTCGCCCGATCTGCTGTCCTTCACGGAGGGCGTCCCGCTGCTGCCGGTGCGCCCGACGCGGGCCGCCGATCTCGCCGAGCTGTTCCAGGTGCGGCGGCTGAGCGAATCGGTGACGGGCGAGGTGACCTCCGAGGGCGCCGAGCACGACGTCCCGGAGTCCGTACGGGTCCTGCTCGGGCGGTCCACCCCGGCGTCGTACGTGGAGCACGAGGAACTCGTCGTCGACGGCGTGGAGATGGACTGGCGGCTGGCCTCGGACGGTGTGCTGCACGCCGCCACCCTGGAGGGGGTCGCCGCGGGCCTGGCCTGGGCGACGGGCCAGTGGCCGCGCCGCTTCGAGGTCGCCGCGCTCCTGGAGGACCCCTCGCGCACGGACGAGCTGGCACGGGACCGCTGGTTCGACTGAGCCCGGCCCGCGGTCGTACGGGGCCTGCACGTGGGGTGACGTCCGCCGGTACGTCGCCCCATGTGAAGGGGTGTGGAGCAGCCGGGTAATGCGTGTGAAAAAAAGATCCAGCCACGTACAACCATGTGTTCAGGCCATGGATCTGATCACGCGAGTCAACCGACTCCCCAGACACTCGGGGCCACCGTGAGTCAATCCCACGGTCCCCTTTCTCCAGTTGGAGAACGTCATGCGTATCCGTGCCACTGCGGCCGCCGTCACCGGCGCCCTGGCCCTCTCCGCCTTCGCCGTGTCGGCCGCGCACGCCGCCGCCCCGGCCCCCGCCCACCGCGCGGCCGTCGCGAAGGTCCTGCAGTCCGCCCACGCCGCCTCCGGCATGCGGGCGTTCACCGCCGACACCGGCACCTCGGGCGAGCCGTACGCCCTGAACGTCACCTTCTCCGGCTTCAAGATCGGCAAGGCCTACAAGGTGAGCACCGGCGGCCACGTCTCCATCCCGGTCTCGTACACCCTGACCCACGGCTCCGACGTCAACATCGCCTCGTCGGACTTCGAGACGGACCCGTACCTCTACAAGGGTTCCTACGGCAACCCGGACAACCTGCTCTTCGGCGACGCCTCGGCCACGTGCACCGCCACCTCGTCGACCGTCGCCGCCTGCAAGGGCAAGATCGACATCTACCCGGCCGACGGGGACCTGAAGAACGTCAACGCGGGCTCGTGGGGCGCCGCTGCCGGTGCCATCGACTGGAACGGCCAGCTGGACTCGACCGACCCGGACATCTCCAAGGTCGGCGTCGCCGAGAAGGGCGGCCTCGCGACGACCCTGATCCAGCACAGCTCCGCGCTGACGGCCGACGCGTCGCCGGAGCCGGTGAAGAAGGGTGCGACCCTCACCGTCAAGGGCAAGCTGTCCCGTGCCGACTGGCAGGCCAACAAGTACGTCGGGTTCTCGGGCCAGTCGGTGAAGCTGCAGTTCCGCAAGAAGGGCAGCACCACCTACACCACGCTCAAGACCATCAAGACGGACAGCGCGGGCAACCTGAAGACCACGGTCAAGGCGTCCGTCGACGGCTACTACCGCTACTCCTTCGCGGGCACCTCGACCACCGTGGCGGTCAGCGCTGCGGGTGACTTCGTCGATGTGAAGTAACCTTCCGCCGTATCAAAGGCCGCCCCCGCCGGATTCCCGGTGGGGGCGGCCGTTTTTCCCGCACCGGGCATGTGTCGAACCCGCCGTCCGTGTTCCCGAGGGCGCAGCCGTGAACTCCTCGAAATCGAAAAGGGGCGGTGCAGCACCCGAGATCAGCGCAATCGAATCCGATTTACGGCCGATGCGACGGAGGGTCGGCCCCTTCCCGGGAAATGTCTCGTTGCTCCCTCTGTGGCGGGGTATCGGCGGCGGTCCCGTGGCGCGATCGCATCGGGTGCGTGGCGAGTTGACGAGCAGGGTGTAGAGGTCTTGTATTGACGAACAGTGAGGCTTTGGCTAACGTATGCCCCGCCTTTGTCTCCGCCTGACCAGCGGCGGCTTTCGGCCAGGGGATTTCAAACATTCGCGCCTTTCCGTCTGTCAAGTCGCCGGCGCCTTGGTTTTTCGACGCAATCACGGGGGTTGTCTTGAGGCGTCTTCAGCAGTGCGGACCGGTCTGTCACAGCCCGGCGCTCGCCTGACCTCTTCTGCTTCTTCGCAGGCTTTTTCGTTCCTTACATCTCGGCGGGTCCGACTCTTCGACGACCCGTTTCCGAAAGGACTTTCGCGTGCCTTTCCACGCCCGGAAAATAGTCGTGTCCGCAGTCGTGGCCGGGATCGCCACGGTGGGCGGTGTGTCCATCGCCGCCGCCGACGACCCGCCCACGCCCCCGTCCTCCGACACGCCGCCCGTCGCGGTCGAGGACTACAACTACCCCTCGGCGGACCGGATCCTCACCGAGAAGGGCATCAAGCTCAAGAAGGGTGACGGTCACATCCTTCTGGTCGACTGCGACCAGGCCGCCCAGCAGATCCGGGTGCTCACCGTCAAGGACGACTCCGTCGGCCGCCAGGGCACCTACTGCTTCAAGGCACTCGGCACGACGGGCCGTCTGACCCTGGAACTCCCCCGGGTCTTCGGGGTCGAGACCGCGGACCACCCGGTGAGCGCGGACCTCACGGCGGGCGGCTCCACCACGACCGTCAACGTGCCCAAGGACGGATACCAGTCCGTCGGCGAGGGCACCGGCGGCGGCGCCCGGTCGGTGCTCGTCGAGCTCCGGGTGACCGGCTGACCCGCCCGGCCGCACCGGTGCCCTTCGAGGCCCCTCCCTTCTTCCGTCCGCGCAGAACTTCTTGGTGATTCGAGGAACAGTGAAAAACGCTCGTCCGCGCACACAGCGCATGGCATGGGTGACCGGCCTGGTGACGGCCGGTCTCACGACCGGTCTGCTGGCCGCTCCGCCCGCACAGTCGGTGGCGGGTGATCAGGTGGCCGACGGAGCCGACCAGTTCACGGTGAAGCTCCACATCGACCTCGGGAACGACAACGAACGCAGCTGCTCCGGCACCCTGGTCGACGGCCAGTGGGTGCTCACCACCGCCAGCTGCTTCACCGCCGACCCCCAGCACCCGTCGAAGATCCCCGCCGGCAAGCCCGCGTACACCACCGTGGTGACCGCCGACGGCAACCGCCCCAGCGCGGAAGCGGTCGTGAAGCAGCAGGTCCTGGAGCTCGTCCCGCACCCCGACCGCGACCTGGTCATGGCGCGCATCGCCAACCCGGCCACGATCGACAACCCGCTGGACGGCCCGTTCCCCGACATCACCGAGGCCGACCTCGGCACCACCGCACCGGCCCAGGGCGACCAGCTCAAGGCCGACGGGTTCGGCCGCACCAAGGACGAGTGGGTCCCCGCCAAGGCGCACACCGGGTCCTTCACCGTGGACACCGTGGGTGCCTCGACCCTGGCGATCTCCCCGAGCAACGGCGGCGGCGCCCTCTGCCAGGGCGACGCCGGCGGCCCCGTCCTCAACGCGAACGGCGACCTGGTCGGCGTGGTCGACGCCTCCTGGGGCGGCGGCTGCCTCGGCTCCCAGGAGACCCGCACCGGGGCCGTCGCCACCCGGGTCGACGACATCGCGGACTGGGTGCAGCGGGTCCGGCTGACGACCCGGAAGGACTTCGTCACCGACGCCATCACGGCGGGGGACTTCAACGGTGACGGGCGTACGGACATCGCGGCCGTCCTGACCCGCGGCCCCGCCCATGTCTTCTACGGCCGTCCCGACGGCACGCTCCAGTACGGGGCGTACCTGGGCCCGACCTTCAGCCGCACCACGCCGGCCCAGCTCGTCGCGGGCGACTTCGGGGACGGGACGGGCCTGGAAGTGGCCATGGTCGAGGGCGACGGTGACATCTTCCTCGCGCAGCACACCTGGGTGCCGACGATGTGGAAGCGGAGCAAACTCTGGACCGACGCCACCTGGAAGAACGGCCTGCCCGCCGCCGCGCTCAAGACCGGTACCGTGGGACGCGACACCCTGCTGTTCCAGTGGCCCGACGGATCCCTCTACACGTACAAGAGGGACGCGAGCGGCAACCTGGTCAACCAGAAGAAGGCCATGTGGCCCGACAAGACCTGGAAGATGAAGCACATCGCCACCGGTGACTTCAACGGAGACGGCCGTGACGACATCGCCGCCGTCACCGCCGACGGCGCCCTGAACCTCTACCCGGGCAAGGCCGACGGGACCTTCGACAAGGCCCGTTCGATGTACCCCGGCAAGAGCTGGGGCACCATGCGTGCCGTGCTCGGCGGTGACTTCAACGGCGACGGCAAGGCGGACGTGGCCGCGCTGTGGGCCAACGGCGATCTGCGCTGGTACGCGGGCGACGGCACGGGCAAGCTGGCGGGCGGCAAGACCATGTGGCCCGCCGTGTAACCCTTCACGCGGGCACGCGGCGGTCGACCCACCTCCAGACGAGCTCCAGGGCGGCCGCCGCCACCGCCGCGATCCCCACCGCGATCCAGGGGACCGAGACGCCCACCAGTTTCAGCGCGAAGAAGTGCTGCAACGCGGGCACGGCCAGGACGAACAGGAACGCCAGGCCCATCGCGGCCACCAGGGCGATGCGCCACCAGGTGTAGGGCCGGGCGACGATCGCCAGCACCCACATCGAGATCAGGAAGAGCGTGAGGGTCGCCGCGCTGGTCTCCGCCTCCAGTGAGCCGGGGCCCGTGTAGTGGTGCCGGGCGATCAGATACGTCACGAAGGTCGCGACCGCCGCCATGACCCCGCCCGGGACCGAGTACCGCATGACCCGCCGTACGAAGTGGGGTCTGGCCCGCTCCCTGTTGGGGGCGAGCGCCAGGAAGAAGGCCGGCACGCCGATCGTCAGGGTCGACAGCAGGGTCAGGTGCCGGGGCAGAAACGGGTACTCCACCTGCCAGCACACCACCAGCACCGCCAGCAGCACCGAGTAGACCGTCTTCACCAGGAACAGCGTGGCGACCCGGGTGATGTTCCCGATCACCCGCCGGCCCTCGCCGACCACCGACGGCAGTGTCGCGAAGCTGTTGTCGAGCAGCACGATCTGCGCCACGGCCCGCGTCGCCTCCGAGCCGGAGCCCATCGAGACGCCGATGTCCGCGTCCTTGAGCGCTAGCACGTCGTTCACGCCGTCGCCCGTCATCGCCACCGTGTGCCCGCGCGACTGCAACGCGCCCACCATGTCCCGCTTCTGCTGCGGGGTGACCCGCCCGAACACGGTGCCCTTGTCCAGTGACTTGGCCATCTCCGCCTGGTTCGGCGGAAGGCGGCGGGCGTCCAGGACCTCACCGGCGATACCGAGCTTCCCGGCGACCGCGCCCACGGACACCGCGTTGTCGCCGGAGATCACCTTGGCGCGGACGTTCTGGTCGGCGAAGTAGCGCAGGGTGTCGGCGGCGTCCGGGCGCAACCGCTGCTCCAGAACGACCAGCGCGGTGGGCCGGGTGCCGTCCTTGACCCGGGGGTCGTCCAGCTCGCGGCAGGTGCGGGCGAGCAGCAGCACCCGCAGCCCCTGTTCGTTGAGGCGCTCGGTCTCGGTCAGGGCCGGGTCGTCGGGGTCGAGCAGGACGTCCGGGGCGCCGAGGAGCCAGGTGCTGGCCTCGCCGTCGCCCTCGTTGAAGGACGCGCCGCTGTACTTGCGTGCGGAGGAGAAGGGCAGGGCCTCGGTGCAGCGCCACTCCTCGTTGTCCGGGTAGGCGTCGATGATCGCCTGGAGGGAGGCGTTCGGGCGCGGGTCGGACTCGCCGAGCGCGCCGAGCACCTTGCGTATATAGGTCTCGTCGGCGCCCTGGAGCGGCCGGAGTTCGGTGACGTCCATGCCGCCCTCGGTGAGGGTTCCGGTTTTGTCCAGGCAGACCGTGTCGACACGGGCGAGGCCCTCGATGGCGGGCAGTTCCTGGACCAGGACCTGTTTGCGCCCCAGCCGGATGACGCCGATGGCGAAGGCCACGGAGGTGAGCAGGACGAGCCCCTCGGGGACCATGGGCACGATCCCGCCGACCGTGCGGGCCAGGGAGTCCTTGAACCCGGACTGCTTGGCCACCAGTTGGCTGATGACGAGGCCGATCGCGGTCGGGATCATCATCCACGTCACGTACTTGAGGATCGTGGAGATACCGCTGCGCAGCTCGGAGTGGACGAGGGTGAACCGGGTCGCCTCCTCGGCGAGCTGGGCGGCGTAGGCCTCCCGGCCCACCTTGGTCGCGCGGAAGGCGCCGGTGCCGGCGACGACGAAGCTTCCGGACATGACGGGGTCCCCGGCCCGTTTGACGACGGGGTCCGCCTCGCCGGTCAGCAGCGACTCGTCGATCTCCAGCCCGTCGGCCTCGACGCAGACGCCGTCGACGACGATCTTGTCGCCCGGCCCGGTCTCGATGATGTCGTCGAGCACGATCTCGGAGGTGGCGATCGCGGCGGTCACCCCGTCCCGGCGGACCGTGGGCCTCGCCTCGCCGATCACCGCGAGCGAGTCCAGGGTCTTCTTGGCGCGCCACTCCTGGATGATGCCGATGCCGGTGTTGGCGATGATCACGTAGCCGAAGAGGCTGTCCTGGAACGGCGCCACGAACAGCATGACCAGCCAGAGCACGCCGATGATCGCGTTGAAGCGGGTGAAGACGTTGGCGCGGACGATCTCGCCGAAGGTGCGGCTGCTGCGGACGGGGATGTCGTTGACGTCACCGCGGGCGACCCGCTCGGCCACCTCGGCGGCGGACAGTCCCCGCGTCCGCCCGGGGAGGGGGGCGGGGTGCACCGGATCGAGTTCGGCGCCCGCGTCGATGTGGCTCATGCATTCGACGGTACGTGCGGATCTGCGCCTTCACCCCTTGAGCGAGCCGAAGATCCGACCCGGGGAGGACGCGTCTCGTGCGGTGGTCGTACGCGGAGCCCGGGGCTAACCCTCGGCCGCCGCGCTCTGCCGCGCCGCGTCCCGCTTGATCGCAGCGTCCCGCTTGCGCACGTACCAGATGCCGATGCAGCCGAGCCCCGCGCCGGCCAGGCAGGTCCACAGCCACCAGGTGTGCCCGTGGTCGGCGAACCAGCCGTAGAACGGCAGCTGGGCCAGGAAGAGGACGAACCAGAGGATCGTGCCGCCGGTGATGGTGGCGACCACGGGGCCCTCCAGGGGCTCCGGCGCCTCGTGCTTCGGGGTCCACTTCGCCATGCGCACAGCTTACGAGGGTGGGGCCCCGGGGTCGGGGCGGCCCCCGGGGCCTTGTGCACCAAGGGTCTACGCGCGGAGATAGCGATCTACGCCTCATATGTTCATACTGAAACAGTTCGAGTCTGGCCGCTTATGTTCGTATGAATCACCAACAACGCCATGGGGGAGACCCGTTGGTGATCAGGTGACGGCGAGACTCGATCATGTTTGTCCGTTCTGTGTCTGTCCCAAGTCCCCCGCACTCCTGAGGTCTCGCATGTCCACCTCGGCCCCTGCCAAGGCCGCCCCGCAGCAGCCGGGCACCCGGCTGCCGTCCGGTGCCCTCGACCGCTACTTCAAGATCTCCGAGCGGGGCAGCACGCTCTCCCGTGAGATCCGGGGCGGTTTCGCCACCTTCTTCGCGATGGCGTACATCATCGTGCTGAACCCGATCATCCTCGGCAGCGCGAAGGACATGTACGGGCACCACCTGGACCATGGCCAGCTGGTCACCGCGACCGCCGTCACCGCCGCCTTCACCACGCTGCTCATGGGTGTGATCGGCAATGTCCCGATCGCCCTCGCCGCCGGTCTCGGCGTGAACACGGTCGTCGCCCTCCAGCTCGCGCCGCGTATGTCGTGGCCGGACGCGATGGGCATGGTCGTCCTCGCCGGCCTCGTGGTGATGCTGCTGGTCGCCACCGGTCTGCGCGAGCGGGTGATGAACGCCGTGCCGCTCGGTCTGCGCAAGGGCATATCCATCGGTATCGGCCTGTTCATCATGCTGATCGGGCTCGTCGACTCCGGTTTCGTCACCCGTATCCCGGACATCGCGCAGACCACGGTCCCGCTGCAGCTCGGCACCGGCGGTCATCTGAACGGCTGGCCGGTCCTGGTCTTCATCCTGGGCGCCCTGCTCACCTTCGCGCTGATCGTCCGCAAGGTGCCGGGCGCCATCCTGATCTCGATCGTCACGATGACGGTGCTCGCGGTGGTCCTCAACGCGACCGCCAAGATCGCCTCCTGGGGTCTGACCGTCCCGAAGTGGCCGGGCAATCCGGTCGCTACTCCGGACTTCGGCCTGATCGGCAAGGTCAGCCTGTTCGGCGGCTTCGGCAAGGTCGGCGTCCTGACCGGCATCCTCTTCGTCTTCACGGTCCTGCTGTCGTGCTTCTTCGACGCGATGGGCACGATCATGGGCATCAGCGACGAGGCCAAGCTGACCGACGCCGAGGGCTATATGCCGGGCATCAACAAGGTGCTCTTCGTCGACGGCATCGCGGTCGCGGCGGGCGGCGCCAGCTCCTCCTCGGCCACCACGTGCTTCGTGGAGTCCACGGCGGGCGTCGGCGAGGGTGCGCGCACGGGCTTCGCGAACGTCGTCACGGGCGCTCTCTTCGCCGTGGCCCTCTTCCTCACCCCGGTCGCCACGATGGTCCCGTCCCAGGCGGCCACCCCGGCGCTGATCGCGGTCGGCTTCCTGATCCTGTCCAACTCGGTCAAGGAGATCGACTGGGCGGACTACACGATCGCCGTCCCGGCCTTCGTGACGATGCTGATGATGCCCTTCACGTACTCGATCACGAACGGCATCGGCATGGGCTTCATCACCTTCGTGGTCCTGCGCCTGGCCGCGGGCCGCGCCCGGGAGATCCCCGCCGCGATGTACGTGGTGGCGGCGGTGTTCGGCTTCTACTACCTGATGCCGGCCCTGGGTCTGACCTGACCGGCTCCCCGGGGGTCAGGTGACCCCGTAGAACCTCTCCGTCTCCTCGACGGCGGCCTGGAACCGCTCGTCGAAGTCATCCCGAATGAGCGTCCGGACGACATAGTCCTGGACGCTCATTCCTCTTCTGGCGGCGTGCCGGCGGAGCCGTTCGAGCAGCTCCCGCTCCAGCCGCACACTGAGCACACTGGTCCCCATGTCTACGAGGGTGGCCGGATCCGGACGGCTGGTGTGTCACGTTCCCCCGGCGTATCACCCATTTGGGTGATAGATGTGACTCGGGAGTTTCCCGCGCGGTCGCGGAAGCGCGGGCCTGCGTGGTGGGAGTCACCCGACAGGCGGTGCCGTGCGGTGGTCTTTAGGGAAAGTAATGACCTATCCTAAAGAGCATGGCTGACCTGACCCATGGCGGCGACGCTGCCGCCGTGAACGCTCTCCGCTCCGCTGTGATGCGCCTCTCGCGCCGACTCAAGCATCAGCGGGTCGACGAGTCGCTGAGCCCGACCGAGATGTCGGTGCTCGGCACCCTGGCCCGCTGCGGCTCCGCCACCCCTGGCGAGCTCGCCCGCAAGGAGCACGTCCAGCCGCCGTCGATGACTCGCATCGTGGCGCTGCTGGAGAGCAAGGGGCTGGTCAGGCTGGAGCCGCATCCCGAGGACCGGCGCCAGAAGGTGGTCACCCAGACCGAGCGGGCCGAGGCGATGCTCGAAGAGAGCCGTCGCAAGCGGAACGCCTTCCTGGCCGGCCTGGTCGAGGGCCTGGACGAGGACGAGTGGGCGAAGCTCCGCGCGGCCGCCCCGGTCCTGGAGAAACTCGCGCATCTGTGACGGCGGGCGTCCGCGCCGGACGCCCACCGTGATGGACGCGGCCCCACCCGCGTACGAATGAAGCAGTCATCGCTAGGAGGCGAACCCCTTTGAGTCCGGGAACCGGAGCAGCTTCCGCCCCCGCACCAGCCGCCCACGACTCCCCGCCCGCCCTCCCCGGGACCCCCGAGCCCCCCACGGCTCCCGGGACCCCGCAGTCCCCCACGGCTCCCGCGACCCCGGACGCGGACGCCGCCGAACGGACCGGGTCCCGCGCGTCCTCGATGTTCAGCTCCCTGCGCGTGCGGAACTACCGGCTCTTCTTCCTGGGCCAGGTTGTCTCCAACACCGGCACCTGGATGCAGCGCATCGCGCAGGACTGGCTGGTGCTGAGCCTGACCGGCTCCTCCACCGCCGTCGGTGTCACCACGGCCCTCCAGTTCCTGCCGATGCTCCTCTTCGGGCTCTACGGCGGTGTCCTCGTCGACCGGCTCCCCAAGCGCCCGACGCTGCTGGTCACGCAGTCCGCGATGGGTGCCACGGGCCTGGTCCTCGCCTTCCTGACGCTCTCCGGCCATGTCCAGGTCTGGCATGTGTATGTCGCCGCCTTCGCCGTCGGACTCGCCACGGTGGTGGACAACCCCGCCCGGCAGTCCTTCGTCTCGGAGATGGTCGCCCCCGAGCAGTTGCAGAACGCGGTGAGCCTGAACTCGGCGAACTTCCAGTCCGCCCGCCTGGTCGGCCCCGCCGTCGCGGGCGTGCTGATCACCGGTGTCGGTACGGGCTGGGCATTCCTGTTCAACGGCCTGTCGTTCCTGGCCCCCATCGCCGGACTGCTGCTGATGCGGGCCCGTGAGCTGCATGCCGTGGACCGTGCCCCGCGTGGCAAGGGCCAGCTCCGAGAGGGGCTGCACTATGTCGCCGGGCACCCGGAGCTGATCTGGCCGATCGTCCTGGTCGGCTTCATCGGCACCTTCGGCTACAACTTCCCGGTGTGGCTCTCGGCGTACGCGGACGACGTCTTCCACGCGGGCGCGGGCGCCTACAGCCTCTTCAACGCGCTGATGGCGCTCGGCTCGCTGAGCGGAGCGCTGCTCGCCGCCCGCCGCGGCACGGCCCGGCTGCGGGTGCTGATCGCGGCGGCGGCGGTGTTCGGCGGGCTGGAGGTCGTGACGGCCGGGGCGCCGTCGCTGTGGCTGTTCGCGCTGCTGATGGTCCCGATTGGGATCGCCGGACTCACGGTGAACGTCACCGCGAACACGGCGGTCCAGATGGGCACCGATCCGGCGATGCGCGGCCGCGTCATGGCCCTGTTCATGATGGTCTTCATGGGCGGTACGCCCCTGGGAGCGCCGGTGGTCGGCTGGATCACGGACGCCTACGGCGCGCGGATCGGCTTCGTCCTGGGCGGTCTGGTCTCGTTCGCGGCGGCGGTGACCATCGGCCTGCTGCTGGCCCGGGTCGGCGGTCTGCGCCTGTCGGTCGGCTGGAACCGCGGCCACCCGCAGGTCCGCTTCGTCCCGCGCGAGCGACGGGAGGAGCTGGCGACGGCGGCGTAAGTCCCGGCCCCGGACCCCGGATTCACCGACCCCGGCCCCTCCAGGGAGGCCGGGGTCAGCCCTTCGGGAACTCGTCCGTCTTGAAGACCAGGCCCACCACGGTCCCGGTCAGATCGATCTCCTCGCCGAAGTCCAGACTGAGCTTGCCGCGGTACTCGCCGTCCTGCGCAGGGTGTGCAGATGCCATGTTCCGGTGTACGGGTCCACGATCAGGTACACCGCTGCTGCCTGGTCGCATGCAGCCGCACAGTACGACGATACGCAGGGTGACGAGGGCACGCCCGAGCGTCACCCGGGGACACTGGTGCCATGAGACTCTTCGCCGCGGTGCTGCCGCCGGAGCGCGCGATTCGGGAACTGGCCTCGGTCGTGCGCGAGTTGGAGGGAATGCCGGGCGCGGACGGGCTGCGCTGGACGGAACGGCCGGGCTGGCACTTCACGCTCGCCTTCTACGGCGAGGTCGACGAGGACGTCGTACCGGACCTGTCGGAGCGGCTGGCGCGGACGGCCCGGCGCGCCGAGCCCTTTCCCCTGGCCCTCGCCAAGGGCGGCCGTTTCGGGGACCGGGCGCTGTGGGTGGGCGCGGCCGGGGAGACCACGGCCCTGCGGCTGCTCGCCGACCGTACGGAGGCCGCGGGGCGCAAGGCGGGGGTGGAGATGGGGGAGCACCGCCGCTACAAGGCGCATCTGACGCTGGCCCGCAGCCGGGGCAGGGGCGCGGACCTGCGGCCGTACGCCGCCGCCCTGGACGCCTTCGAGGGCAGCGTCTGGCCGGTCGGGGAACTGTGCCTCGTGCGCAGCCGGCTGCCGAGGTCGGGAGTGCCGGGGGAGCAGCCGCGGTACGAGACCGTGGGGCGGTGGGGGCTCGGCGCGGGCACCTGACCGGGGCCGGTTACGCTCGATGCGTGGACCCGAAGACTCGTAACCGGATCATGGCCGGTGTGCTTGTGCTGATGTTCGCGGTGGTGGCGCTGACGGCGGCGGTCGGCAGGTAGACCACCGCCGCCGTGCGCGGCCCGGCCCCCCGGGGGCGCCGGGCCCCGTCGGCTACCAGGCGAACGCCTCCGGCGACGGTCCGGGCCCGGGGAAGATCTCCTCCAGGCCGGCCAGGACCTCCTCCGGGAGTTCCAGCTCGACCGCCCGCAGCGCCGACTCCAGCTGTTCGCCGGTGCGCGGGCCGACGATCGGGCCGGTGACGCCGGGCCGGGTCAGCAGCCAGGCCAGGGCGGCCTCGCCGGGCTCGATCCCGTGCTTGTCGAGCAGGTCCTCGTAGGCCTGGATCTGCGCCCGCACGGAGGTGTTGGCGAGGGCGTCGGCGGAGCGTCCGGAGGCGCGGCGGCCGCCCTCGACCTCCTTCTTGAGGACACCGCCGAGCAGTCCGCCGTGCAGCGGCGACCACGGGATGACACCGAGGCCGTAGTCCTGCGCCGCCGGGATGATCTCCATCTCGGCGCGGCGTTCGGCGAGGTTGTACAGGCACTGCTCGCTGACGAGACCGATCGTGCCGTGCCGGCGGGCGGCGATCTCGTTGGCCTGGGCGATCTTGTACCCGGGGAAGTTGCTGGATCCGACGTAGAGGATCTTGCCCTGCTGCACCAGGACGTCGATGGCCTGCCAGATCTCCTCGAAGGGGGTCCGCCGGTCGACGTGGTGGAACTGGTACAGGTCGATGTAGTCGGTGCCCAGCCGCTTGAGGCTGGCGTCGACCGCCCGGCGGATGTTGAGGGCGGAGAGCTTGTCGTGGTTGGGCCAGGCGTCGCCGTCCGCGGCCATGTTGCCGTACACCTTGGTGGCGAGGACGACCTTGTCGCGCCGGTCGCCGCCCTTGGCGAACCAGCTGCCGATGATCTTCTCGGTACGGCCCTTGTTCTCGCCCCAGCCGTACACGTTGGCGGTGTCGAAGAAGTTGATGCCCGCGTCCAGCGCCGCGTCCATGATCGCGTGGCTGTCGGCCTCGTCGGTCTGCGGGCCGAAGTTCATGGTCCCGAGGACGAGCCGGCTGACCTTGAGTCCTGTGCGTCCGAGCTGCGTGTACTTCATGACTGCCTAGCCAACGGCGTGGAGTGCGCTCTAGGCAAGGGAGCTGCAGGGCGGTCGGGTTCAGTCGCGGGGGAAGTCGTCGGTCCGGAGGGTGAGGCCGAGGGGGGTGGTGGTCATATCGACCGCGGTTCCATAGTCGACGCGCAGCTCGCAGGCGTAGTCGCCCTCTTTGGGTTCGGTGTACACGTGGCATGTGCCCTGATAGGGGTCGGCGATGAGGTACACGGGGACTTCGGCGAGCGCGTACGCGGTCTTCTTGGGGCCGTAGTCGTTCCGGGCCGTCCCCTTCGAGATGACTTCGGCGATGAACTCGACGTCCCCGTAGCGCCAGCGACCCTCGTCATCCTTTGCGGCGCCTTCGCGCAGCTTGGCCACATCGGGGCAGAAGCCGTTTTCCAGGCCGGGAAAGTCGATGCGGACGTCCGAGAACACCCGTGCGCGCCTTCTTCCGACGTGGTCCTCGAGCGCCCAGAGGATCTCGCGGACGGTTTCCCAGTGGATGTCCCGCTGCGGCGTCATGAAGACACTGCCCCCCACGATCTCAACCTTGTAACCCTCGGGGACGGGCATCCGCTCAAGCCGCTCGAACCACTGGTCCAGGCGTTCTGCGTTTGTGTCGGCCATCTCGATCTCGATCCTGTCGTCCAGGACGGTCATGGTGGCGCTCCTCCCCGGCCGCCCTCCGCACAAGTGCAGCCGCGCGGTACAACGATACGCACGGTGACCAGGCCACGCCGCTATTCGGTCAATCCGTTCCGGCCGCGTAAGGCCCCGCGATCCCCCACCCCTGGTACAGCGCCTCCGCGAACGCCTCCGCGATCTTGTGCTCGCCGTTCGCGTTCGGGTGCGTGCCGTCGTAGGTGTCGCGGTGGATGTCGTACGACGGCGGGGGAGTCGCCAGCAGGAGCGGCGAGCCGGGCTCGTCCAGGTCCGCCGCCGTCTTCGCCAGGAGGTCGTTGAAGAGGGTCACCTCGGCCCCGAACGAGTCGTCCGCCTCGGTGCGGATGTTCGGGATCACCGGCAGCAGCACCATACGGATGCGCGGCCTGGCCCGGCGGGCCTCGGCGACGAACTTCCGTACGTTCTCCTCCGTCTGTTCCGCGTTGGTGTAGAAGCCCAGGTCGATCAGGCCCAGCGAGACCAGCAGCACATCCGCACGGGTCTCCCGTACGGCCCCGCCGATCAGCGGCGTCATATGGATCCAGCCCTCGCCCCAGCCCGCCAGGTGGGCGCGGGGGAAGTCGGGTTCGGCGTACGCGTACGACGTGGGTGCGTCCGTCGCCTTGTCGTGGAGCGTCTCGCGCGGGCCGACCAGCGAGAACGGACCGTCGTACGTCGCGCACAGGTGCCGCCACAGCCGGTAGCGCCACGTGTGCTCGCCCGCGCTGCCGATCGTCATGGAGTCGCCTACGGGCATGAACCTGAGCATCCGCACATCATGGACGATCGCCCCGGGGAGCAGGGGGGATGTAGGGGGCGGGCCGGTGTGAGGATCGACACGCCCGCCCGGCACCGGGGCCCCGAGGCGCCGGGCCGGTGAACCGGGGCGCCGGATGGCAGGCTTGGGGCATGCGTCGATCGCTCGCGTTCCTTGCCGGGGCCCTTCTCATCGGTGCGCTCGCCACGCCGGCGCCCGCCTCCGCCGACGACGGCGGCGGATTCACCATCAAGGACCCCCGGATCACCGAGTCCAGCGGGCTCGCCGCCTCCCGTCTGCATCCCGGGATCTACTGGACCCACAACGACAGCGACGACGGGCCGTACCTCTACGCCGTGGACAGCCGCACCGGGAAGACCGTCGCCACCGTCACCCTCAGCGGCATCGGCAGGCCCCGCGACGTCGAGGCCATATCCATCGGCCCGGGGAACGAGATCTACGCCGGCGACATCGGCGACAACTTCGGCGGCCGATGGCCCTATGTGTGGATCTACCGGTTGCCCGAGCCCAAGGTCCTCAAGGACCAGACGATCCGGGCCACCCAGTACGTGGTGAAGTACGCGAACGGGCCCCGGGACGCCGAGTCCCTCGTGGTCCACCCCAAGACCGGGCGCGTCTACATCATCGACAAGAAGGAGGACGGCGGGCACCTCTACGAAGGCCCGGCCCAGCTGTCGTCCACCGGGGCGAACGTCTTCCGGCCCGTCGCCGCCGTCGACCTGTGGGCCACCGATGCCGCCTTCTCGCCCGACGGTGGACAGCTCGTCGTACGCGGCTACTTCGGTGGCATCGCCTACGCCTGGAACGACGGGCACATCAAGCGGCAGGGGCGGCTGAACGTGCCCCTGCAGCGGCAGGGCGAGTCGGTCACGTACAGCACCGACGGCTCGAAACTTCTCTACGGCAGCGAGGGCACCGACAGCCCCGTGCAGGCCGAGGACGCGCCCGGGGCCGACGGAACGGGCCACTCCGCGTCACCCTCGGGCAAGGGAACCCCGCAGGCCGGCTCGGGCAGCGGCACGATCCTGCACGCCGACTACAAGGTCGGTGCCCTGGTCCTGGCCCTGGGCCTGGTGCTGGTCCTCGGCCTCAAGCGGCTGCTGGGCAGGAAGCGCTAGCACCGTGCCGGGCGTGGCGAGCCGGCGAACCCTTCCGGTCGCAGGCCAGGGACGGCGAAGGGGCGCCCGGTGCACACAACACCGGGCGCCCCTCTGGGACATGACGTGCGAGAAGGTCAGAGCTTCTCGATCACGTAGTCGACGCACCGGGTCAGCGCCTCGATGTCCGCCGGGTCGATCGCCGGGAACATCGCGACGCGCAGCTGGTTGCGGCCCAGCTTGCGGTACGGCTCGGTGTCCACGATGCCGTTGGCGCGCAGGACCTTGGCGACGGCGGCCGCGTCGACCTCGTCGGAGAAGTCGATCGTGCCGATGACCTGGGAGCGCTTGGCCGGGTCGGCGACGAACGGGGTCGCGAACTTCACGTCCTCGGCCCAGCCGTACAGCGTCCGCGCGGAGGTGGCCGTGCGGCGGACCGCGAAGTCCAGTCCGCCCTGGCCGTTCAGCCACTCCAGCTGCTCGTTCAGCAGGAACAGGGTGGCGAGGGCCGGGGTGTTGTACGTCTGGTTCTTGCGGGAGTTGTCGATCGCCGTGGGCAGGCTGAAGAACTCCGGGATGTGACGGCCGGAGGCGTGGACGCGCTCGGCGCGCTCGATCGCGGCCGGGGAGAACACACCGATCCACAGGCCGCCGTCGGAGGCGAAGGACTTCTGCGGGGCGAAGTAGTAGACGTCGGTCTCGGCGATGTCGACCGGGAGGCCGCCGGCCCCGGAGGTGGCGTCCACCAGGACCAGGGAGCCGGTGTCCGCGCCCGCGACCCGCTTGATCGGCATCGCGACGCCCGTGGACGTCTCGTTGTGGGTGAAGGCGTAGACGTCGACGCCCTCCTCCGCGCCGGCCTCGGGGTGCGTGCCGGGCTCGGAGGAGATGATCGTGGGTTCGGCGAGCCACGGGGCGAGCTTCGCGGCCTTGGCGAACTTCGAGGAGAACTCGCCGAAGCTGAGGTGCTGCGACTTGTTCTCGATCAGACCGTGGGTCGCGATGTCCCAGAACGCGGTGGAGCCGCCGTTGCCGAGGACGACCTCGTAGCCGTCGGGGAGCTGGAAGAGCTCGCGGATGCCCTCGCGCACCTTGCCGACCAGGTTCTTGACCGGGGCCTGGCGGTGGGACGTGCCGAGCAGGGAGCTACCCGTGGCGGCGAGGGCGTCCAGCGCCTCCACCCGCACCTTGGAGGGACCCGCGCCGAAACGACCGTCAGCGGGCTTGAGGTCAGCAGGAATCTGGATGTCAGCCACGAGCCGGAGGGTATCCCCTCGGAGAAACCGGGCGGAAACGTGTCCGTTCGATGAGACGACGCCCTCCGGCACGTGGACTTGTGAGGACCTACGACTTCCGCGGCCGCTCCACTGAGGACCTACGACCTTCGCGGCCGCTCCACGAGGCGAGCCGCACCGGCAGTGCGAACAGGTCGTTCTGCGTCACCACCGGCTTGTTGCGCAGTTCGCCCGCCGGGACCGCCAGGTCCAGGCCGGGGAAGCGGGCGTAGAGCGCGGGCAGCGCCACCCCGGCCTCCAGGCGGGCCAGGGCCGCCCCGGGGCACACATGCGGGCCGTGCCCGAAGGAGATGTGCCGGTTCTTTGTCTCCCGGGTGATGTCGAAAGCGCCCGCGGTCGGACCGTGTGACTTCTCGTCCCGGCCGATCGCGCCGTACGACACGATCAGGGCGTCCCCGGCGGGGATGACCTGATCGCCGACCGGGACGTCCTCCGTCGCGAACCGGATCAGCACATGGGAGGTGGGGGTGGACCAGCGCAGGGTCTCCTCGACCACCGCCGACCAGTCCGCCTCACCCGCAAGGACGAGTGCGCGCTGCTCCGGATGGGTCGACAGATTGACCACCGAATTGACGATCAGGGAGATCGTCGTCTCGTGGCCCGCGGCCACCATCAGCTGAAGCGTGGAGACGATCTCCTGGTCGGTGAGGCGGTCGCCGTCCTCGGAGGCCTGGACGAGGGCGGAGGTGAGGTCCTCGCCGGGCTCGGCGCGCTTCGCCGCCACCGTGTCCGCCATGATCCCCGCCAGCTCGGTGAGCGTCGCGACGACCTCCGCGGGCGGGGTCTGCGTCGAGAAGAACTTCTCGAACAGCACCTGCAGACGCGGCAGCCGGGACTTCTCGATGCCCATCAGCTCCGCGATGACGTACATGGGCAGCGGATAGGCGAACTCCGCCTTGAGGTCGACCTCCCGGCCGTCCGTGGGCAGCCGGTCCAGCAGGCCCTCGGTCAGCTCGGTGATCCTCTGCCGCATCTCCTCCACCCGTCGGGGCGTCAGCGCCTGGGCGACGAGCGTGCGCATCCGCCGGTGGTCGGCCCCGTCCACGGTGAGCATGGAGCGGCCCGGGTTGGCGAGCCCGATCAACGGCCAGTCGGGGGCGATCTCGCCCCGCTGCCAGGCACCCCAGACGTCGATGTCCTTCACCAGCCGGGGGTCCGTCAGCAGCTGCCGGGCCTCGGCGTGGTGGGTGACCGCCCACACCGGAACGCCGCCGGGCAGGATCACGGAGGCGAGCGGGCCCGCGTCCCGGAGCCGGGCGCTCTCGGCGTCCAGATCGGTGACGAGGGGGTCCAGAGCTATGGGGCATCTGTCCATCGTGGTCATGCGGAAGGGCCTCCTAGGGAGGGGGTGGGGGTGAATCTCACCGGCAGTGCGGTGAGACCGCGCAGCCACGGCGACGGACGACGCGTCAACTCCTCGGCGGGTACGGCCAGATCGATGTCCGGCAGCCGGTCCAGGACTACCTCGATGCCCGTCCGCGCGATGACCTCCGCCACCTCCTGGGCCGGGAACGGGCAGCGGTGCTCACCGTGCCCGAAGGAGAAGTGCGCGTTGTTGCCGCCGGTCAGCGCGGAGCCGTCGGTGCGCACCTGCGGGTCGCTGTTGGCGCCCTGCAGGCCGAGCAGCAGCAGATCTCCGGCCCGGATGTGCCGGCCGCCCAGCCGGGTGTCACGGGAGGCCCAGCGGCCCGCCACGTTCTGGGTGGGGGTGTCCTCCCACAGCACCTCGTTCATGGCCTCGGCGACGCTGTTGCGGCCGCCGAAGAGGGAGGCGGCGAAACGGGCGTCGGTGAGCATCAGCCGCAGCGAGTTGCCGATCCAGTCCGCGGTCGGCTGGTGGCCCGCGGCCATCATCACCATCAGGTCCTGGGTGATCTCCTCGTCGGTGAAGCCGCTCTTGTCGGCGAGCATCCGGGAGACCACGTCGTTCGCGGGGCTCGCCTTCCGGGCGGCCAGCAGCTCGGTCATGGAGCCGGCCAGATGCAGCTGGCCCGCGATCGCCCGCTCCCGCCCGTCGATCATGTCGTTGAGGGCGGTGACCAGTCCCGGGCCCTGCTCCTCCGCGAAGCCGTAGAGGATCGCGAGGACGCGCACGGGCAGCAGCATCGCGTACTCGGCGACGAGGTCCGCCTCGCCCTGGCCGCACACCGCGTCGATCAGCGCGTCGGCGAACCGCTCGGCGTGGCCGCGCAGTTCGAACGGGTCGAGGGCCTCCAGCGCGTCGCTGATCATCGCCGCGCGTTCGCGGTGGCGCTCGCCGACGGTGTAGAGGATCGACGGCTGCCGGCGGCCGATCATCGGCAGCAGCGGCCAGTCGTCGGGGATGCCGTCCCACTGGTTCCACAGCCCGGAGTCCCGGCTGAACAGCACCGGGTCGCCGGTGACCTGGTGCAGCTCGCGATAGCCGAGCACCAGCCACGCCGGTATCCCGCCGTCGAGCACGACCGGGGTCACGGAGCCGTGCTCGCGCCGCATCTCCCGGTACAACGCGGCGGGTTCGGTCTGGAACCGGGGCCCGCTGAGGGGCACGGGGGCGGTGGTCACACCAGCTCCTGTTCGGCGGTGGGGGCAGGGGCGGCGCCGAGTTGCCGCACATGTTCGACGAGCGTGATCAGGACCTGCTTGCCGGACTCCCGGGAGCGCGCGTCGCAGTCCATGAGCGGGATGTGCGGGTCGAGGTCGAGGGCGGCGCGGACCTCCGCGGGCGTGTGCCGGGGACCGCCGAAGTCGTTGCAGGCCACGATGAACGGCATTCCGTGGCGTTCCAGGCGGTCGATGGCGTACCAGGAGTCGTCGATGCGCCGGGTGTCGAGGAGCACCACCGCGCCCAGGGTGCCGGTGAAGAGCCGGTCCCACAGGAACCAGAACCGCTCCTGTCCGGGCGCCCCGAACAGGTACAGCACATTGCGGGCGTCCAGGGTGATCCGGCCGAAGTCGAAGGCGACGGTGGTCGCGGACTTCTCCCGGACCCCGCTCACGTCGTCGACCGCCGCGCCGGCCTGAGTCATGGTCTCCTCGGTGCTGAGCGGGCGGATCTCGCTCACCGAGCGGACCAGGGTCGTCTTGCCGACGCCGAAGCCGCCGACGACCACGATCTTCAGGCCGTTGTCGGCCTGGGGACCCAGCGGAGTGCGGGTGTCAGAGGTTGCGAAGTCCAACGAGCACCTGTTCCAGGACGTCGGGATCGGGAAGTGCGGCGGTGCGGGGGTGGCGGGCGCTGACGCGCCCCGCCGACAGGAGGTCGCAGAGCAGGATCTTCGTGATGCTCACCGGCAGCCGCAGTTCGGCGGCGATCTCCACGACCGCCGTCGGCCGGTCGCACATCGCCAGGATCGTTGCGTGCTCCGACTGCATGCCCGGCACCGGATCGCACTCGGCCACCACGAGCGTCACCAGGTCGAACCGGGCGGCGGGATCGGACCGGCTGCGCCCTCCCGTGAGGGTGTACAGCCGGTCCGGTGCGTCGTCCCTGCCGGGGCGGCTCATGACGTACGCGGCTGCGCGGTCAGGTGCTCGCCGAGCTGCTCCACGAGTTCGCTCATGTGGTGCCCGACGAGACCCGCGTCCGCGTCCTCGTCGGTCACCAGGGCGAGATGCGCTCCCTGGCCCGCCTCCACGATGAACAGGACCCCGCCGTAGAACTCGGCCATCGCCGAGCGCACCCCGCCGCTTCCGTCGCCGAACTCCACGGATGCGCCGTGCGACAGCGACTGGATGCCTGCGGAGATCGCGGCCAGCTGGTCGGCCTGGTCGACGGACAGCTCCGGAGTGCGGCACAGCTTCAGCCCGTCCCGGGACAGCACGAGGGCGTGCCGGGCACCCGGGGTGCGCTCCAGCAGGCCCTCGATGAGCCAGGTGAGCTTCTCGTCGGCGGTCGTGATGCCGGTCATGAAGTGGTGTCGCCTTCCGGGTGCGAGGGAGTGACGGCCGCGTCCAGCGCGGCGGGGCCCGGTACGGGACCGGGGGTCGGTGTCCGGCGTGCGGCCGGTTCGTGCGGGGTGGCCCGGACGTGGGGGCCGGGCGCGGAGTCGTGTTCCCGTACGGGATCCGCGGGCGCCGTCTCCCGTACGGCCTCGGGCTCCGCCGTCGTGCCCTGCACCGCGGCCTGGTCCGGTACGGCGCCGCGGACCGCCTGGCGGAAGCTGCTGAAGCGGGCGGCCCGGGTCCTGGCGTCGTCGGGGGTGCGCGGTTCGCGTTCCGCGCGGACGGCGGGGTGGTCGCGCTCGGCCGCCGCGAGGGCGTGGCCGCGACGGCGCCGGGGCAGTCCCCCGGTCCCGGGGGTGTCCGGGCGAGGCGAGTCGTGGGTGGGGACCGGGTCGGGGTCGAGGTCCTCGGCGGCGCGGGCGGCGGCGTAGGAGGGCCGGTGCCCGGGGGCGGCCGGCGCGGGCGCGCTTGCGGCCGAAGGGGTGACCGCAGGGCCGGCGGCCGGGGTCGCGTCGGGCACGGCGGCCGGCGGGGGCGCCGACGGGGACAGGATCTCCTGCGGGATCAGCATCAGGACGCCGGTGCCGCCCCGCGCCGACGGCCGGAAGGAGACCTTCAGGCCGTGCTTGCGGGCGAGCCGGCCGACGACCGCGAGACCGAGCCGGGTGCCGGTGAGCCCGCTCAGCTCGTCGACGTCACCGGAGACCGCGCGCTCGGCGCGGCGCAGCTGCACGTCGCTCATGACCAGGCCCGCGTCCTCCACGGAGACGATGACCCCGGAGGGCACCTCCTCGACGTAGACATGGACCTCGGCGGTCGGCGGTGAGAAGTTCGCGGCGTTGTCGAGGAGTTCGGCGAGGGCGTGCATCACGCCCTCGGCGGCGTGCCCGGTGACCGCGGCGGCGCTGGAGGAGTGGACACGGACCCGCTGGTAGCCGTTGATCCGGCCCATCGCGCCGCGCAGGATCGACTCCATGACGATGGGGCGCGCCCACCGGCGGCCGGAGCGGGCGCCGGTGAGCACGGCGACGGAGTCGGCGAGGCGGCCCGTCTGCGCGGTGCGGTGGTCGAGGTGGAGCAGGTCGGCGAGGACGTCCTCGTCGCTGTGCTTCTCCTCCATCGTGCGCAGGTCGGCGAGCATGCCGGTGGCCAGGGCCTGCATCCGGCCGGCGACGTTGGCGGTGACGGAGACGGCCGAGTCCCGGGCGTTCGCCGCCTGGCGCAGGCCGCGGGTGAGCCGGGCGTTCTCCTCGGTGAGCCGGGCGAGGTCGGCGGTGAGCCGGTCGCGCTCGCGGTCGAACTCGTCGTTGAGCAGGGCGCGTTCCTGCGCGGACTCGTCGGCCTGGCGGATGCGCTCCCGAGCGGACTCCTCGGCGAGCCGGGCTCGGTCCCGCTCGAACCCTTCGGTGAGGCGGACGCGTTCCTCGATGAAGCCGTCGGTCAGCCGGGCCCGCTCCTGGCTGAAGTCCTCGGCGAGCCGGGCGCGTTCCTGGAGCAGCCGGGCCGCGTCCTGGGTCGCGGCGTCCAGACGACGGCGGGTCAGCCGGGCCGAGCGCAGGCCGTGGGCAGCGAGGGCGACCGCCGCGCACAGCACCAGCGTCAGGGCGCCGCCGCCCCAGGCGAGGGGGGCCCGGGCCGTCTTCGGCGCCATCACGACCACGACGGCGACGAAGAGGCCCGCGATCACGGCGGTGGCCAGCGGGGCGGGGGCGACGGCACGGAGGGCAGGGCGTTCGTCGGGCGGTGTGGGGGCGGTCATGAATGGTGTCCTCGGAAGCCTCGGGCAGGTCCAGGGCGGTGCGGTATGCGGGGCCGGTGGGTGAGAGCGACCCTTGTTGGTCAACCGCCCGTCACTATAGGTGAGTTGCTGATCGGAATGGACGTATTCCGTTTGACTCTGCACCAACGGACGGTCAATGCGAAGGGGCGGAGGAGTGGTCCCCCGTGCCGTCGTCGCGCGGTCGTACGGAACGAGGTGCCGACCTCGCCTTCATGTCCAGGGGTCACCCGTTCGACGTATGGTCACAGTGCGTATGCATCCTGTTACTCTGAGCTACGGAGTGGCGGTGACGCAGTGCCGAGGTCGCGCTTCACCAGGGCTCATGACGGGCCTGACGCCCGAGACCTGACCTGCGCTTCTCCTGCTGAGGGCCACCGATCACCAGAGCTCCGAGCGAAACGCGCTCGGAGCCCCACTCCATGGCGACTGCGAGGCAGAGATGGGAATGACGTGATCAGACGAACAGCCTGGCGGGCGGTGTTGGCGCTGAGTTGTGCCGGCGCCCTGCTGACGCCCGCCATGCCGGCCTCCGCCCAGCCCGGCGAAGGCAAGCTGACGGTCAATGTGTTCAGGGAGTTCGCCGCGGCGGGCACCCTCAACCCGCAGATCCAGACCGCGTTGGCCGGGGCGACCATTCGCGTCACGAGCGACCATTCAGGAGAGACGCGGACCTACCCGGTCGGTCCCGACGGGACCATCACCATCGACTTCGACACCTGGCGGCGCTCCAGGGGGAAGTACAAGGTCGAGCTGATCGACTGGCCGAACAAGTACGATCCGGCCACCGGTACCGGCTTCCTCCATCCGGCGTTCGCCGGCACCGGGCTGTCCTCCCACCTCAACTTCGTGGACATGGAGGACGACCAGGACGTCACGCTCAACATGGCCGTGTGGAATCCCGACGACTACTGCCAGGACAATCCCACCCTGGTCACGGTCTGCCAGCAGGCGGCGACCAAGCCGGGCCAGAAGACGCTGGTCACCTTCCCGTACAACTCCCGCGGTGACACCCAGGGCAACACCACGAACCCGAGGCCGATCGCCACGGTCCAGGACACCGGCGCTCTCTACGGACTGGCCTACCGCAAGAAGGACAAGCGGCTCTTCTCCGGGGCCTACGCCAAGCGGCACACCGAGTACGGCCCCGGCGGCCAGGGCGCGATCTACGTGACCGACCGGACCACCGGCGCCACCACTCTGTTCGCGACGGTGCCGAACGCGGGCACCACCGGACACAACCAGAGCAATCGGGTGGACGCCCCGTTCGCCAACCGGCCCGGCAAGGAGTCCCTCGGCGACATCGAGATCTCCTCGGACGGCTCGGAGCTGTACGTCGTCAACATGAACGACGGCAATCTCTACACCTACGACGCGACGCAGGCCACGGCCGGCGGTTTCAAGCGCGCACCGGTCAAGATCCCGGATTCCGCCTGTTCCCCTGGCGGCGACTGGCGGCCGATGGGACTGGGCGTGCGCGACGGTGTGGTGTACGCGGGCGGTGTCTGCTCCGCGGAGAGTACGCAGGACCCCACCAAACTGCGGGCGGTGGTGTGGACGTACGACCCCGTCACTGCCACGTTCGGCGCGGCACCCATCGTCGACGCACCGCTGAACTTCCCCCGCGACCCGGCCGAGGATCCCACGCCGGCCGACTGGAAGCCGTGGACGCAGGACAACCTGGCCCAGTTCCCCACGGGGCTCCGGGCCTACCCACAGCCGATGCTCAGCGATATCGAGATCGAGCGCGACGGCGGCCTGGTCCTGGGCTTCCGCGACCGGTTCGGCGACCAGTCCGGGCTGGTGATCCCCAACGCCAACCCCAGCGGAGGCATCGAGAGCAGCGTCACCGGCGGCGACATCATCAAGGTCTGCCGCAAGTCCGACGGCACCTACCACTGGGAGGGCGGCACCGACTGCCCCCGTCCCCAGGGCGGCAACGAGTGGTTCACCGGCGACACCTGGTACACCGGGACCGGCCATCGGGAGACGGGGCAGGGCGCGCTCGCGCTCCCGCTCCAGCAGAACACGATCGCCAGCACCGTCCTGGACCCGTATCGCACCATCAACTCCGGCGGGATCGGGTGGTTCGACCGGACGACGGGCCACCGCGACGCGACGCAGGACGGGTTCGGGGTCGTCTACGACACCGACGGCGGCTTCGGCAAGGCTCACGGTCTGGGCGACCTGGAACTGCTGTGTGACGACCCGCCGGTGCAGATCGGCAACCGGGTCTGGCTCGACGACGGCGGCGGCACCCAGAACGCAAGGTACGACGAGACCCTCGGTATCCCGGACGTGACCGTCACCCTCAAGGACTCGGCCGGGCGGGTCATCGCGAGAAAGAAGACCAACGCCAAGGGCGAGTACTACTTCGACCATCGTGACGGGCTCCTGCCGAACACCGACTACACGGTGGAGTTCGACAAGTCCACCGCCGACACCGGCAACCTGCCCGGCGGCATCAACTCACCCGACGACCTGATGTGGACGCGCACAACGGGCCGTGACCCGGCGACCAACTCGGACGCCGAGCCGACCGGCGGCGACGAGAACGCCCCGACCGCGGTGGCGAAGGTGAGGACCGGTCCTCCCGGCTCGGTCAACCACGACCTGGACGCCGGATTGTGGGCGGGCACCTGACAGTTCCCCGCGTCAGCCGGGGGATCCGGGCAGCGCCGGTACGGGCGGCCCGGATCCCCCGGGCCTCTTCCGGGCTCAGGAGAACAGGGGGGCGCCGAGCGGACGCGTCCCGGTGAATCCCGGCAGCACGAGAAAGGTGCCGGAGGCGGTGGCCGTGGCGAAGGAGGACAGTTCGTCTCCGTCGTCCAGCCGCTGCTGCGTTGCCACGAAGGTGCGCAGTTCACGCTGGAAGCAGATGAACAGCAGCCCGCGGTCCTCAGGTCCGTTGGCGTAGCTGTAGCCGCGCCGCAGCATCAGTCCGCTGCCCGTGCCGTTGGGGTTGGCACGGCGGGCGTGCGCCATGGCCGGGACCAGATACCGGCCCTGCGGGGACTTCGCGCCGAGATCCACGGGCGCGCCCGGTCCGCCGCCGCTCAGGGGCGCCCCGTCGTCGCGGCGCCGCCCGATCGCCCGCTCCTGCTGTGGGAGGTCCTGGGCGAGGAAACGTGCCACATCCAGCCGCAGGCGCCGCACCACCGCGACGGTGCCGCCCCGCACCGGGGCCGGGGCCGGCAGCCACACCTCCTGGTCCAACTCCCGTCCGGTGCTCGGTACGACGATGCCGTCGAGGAACCCCAGCAGATTGCGTACCGGCACCCGCTGTCCGGGATGTGCGGGTGCCGCAGGGGGCGGCCGGAAGCCGTGCTGCGACCAGCGCGGCGCCGCCGAGTGCTCCTGGAGCCAGGCTCTCAGGGCGCCGTCGGCCAGTGTCACCACCTGCGGGTCGGACGCACAGACCTGGACCATCAGGTCGCCGCCCCGGGCCGAGCCGGGCATCTCCTCCCGGGCGAATCCGGGCAGTTCACGGGCTCCTGGCAGGTCGCTGTCCACGGCGGCCACGACACGTGGGCCCACCCCCACGGTGACGGTCAGGTCGCCCGGCGGGAGTCCGCCCAAGGCCGTGTCGCCGCCCTGCGTGGTCAGCGTGAGGACACGGGTGCCCAATTCGGCGACGAGCCTCCCGCTCCGGCGCACGAAGTCACCGCCCGGCGTGTCCGGGTGTCCGGCTCCGGGCAGGTCATGGACCGACAGGGCCGCATGCTGCTGGGGCTGCACCGGGCGGTCGACCCCGGCCTGGCGACCGCCCCGAGCGGACGCGGCCACGGTCCCCGGCGCGGAGGCCGACCCGGTCCGGGAGGCCCCCGCCCGGGACACACCGTCCGGGGGAGCGGCCGGCCGGCCTCGCGCACCGACTGCGTATCCGGTGATCCCGGCAGCCGTCATGGCCGCCGTGCCCCTCACCAGTGCCCTGCGCCGCGACAGCCGCTGTCCCGCACCTGGTGCATCCAACTGGGCACGCTGTGTAGTCATTCGAGTACTCTAAGCCAACACCTGCTGTCCTCACGGATCGGAAGAAACCGCCCATGATGCCGCTCATCGCCCGCCGGGCACGGAGCCGTTGGCGCGCTGCGACGCTGGGCGGCGTGCTGGCCGCCGCGTTCCTCTGTGCCGGCTGCTCGGACTCGTCCACCACCGCGGACGACCACACCCCCGCCCGTTCGGCCCGGCCCGCCACCATCCGGGTGCCGGCGCAGGCGGCGACGATCAACGCCGCACTCGTCCGGGCCCGCCCGGGCGACCTGGTGCTCGTCTCGCCCGGCGTGTACCACGAGAGCGTGCAGGTACGCACCGACCGCGTGGTGCTGCGGGGCACCGACCGCAACCGCGTCGTCATCGACGGCGAGGGCCGACGCTCCAACGGCATCGTGGTCACCGCCTCGGGCGTCTCGGTGGAGAATCTGACCGTCCGCAACCACTTGCTCAACGGCGTTCTGGTCACCGGTATGAGCGACGCCGACGGCGGACTCGCCCGCGGCAGCGACGGCTACCAGCGCCTGGACCCGGCCCGCTTCCCTCCCCTCGACGGCTTCCGCGTCCGCTACGTCACCGCTCATGCCAACGGCCTGTACGGCATCTACGCGTTCAACGCCCGGCATGGCGTGATCGAGCGCAACTACGCCTCCGGCAGTGCCGACTCCGGTCTCTACGTGGGCCAGTGCAAGCCCTGCCACGTACTCGTCCAGGACAACATCGCCGACCACAACGCCATCGGCTACGAGGGCACCAACGCCAGCGGACCCGTCTGGGTGCTGCGCAACCGGTTCACCCACAACCGGGTCGGCCTGACCGTCGACACCGACTACCAGGAAGCCTTCGTACCTCAGTCCGGAGGTGTGGTCGCCGGCAACCTGGTCTCCGACAACAACGCCCCCGACACCCCCGAGCAGGCGGACGGCGGCTTCGGGATCGGCATCGGCATCGCCGGCGGGCAGCACAACGCGTTCCTGCGCAACCGCGTCAGCGGCAACTCACGCGCCGGCATCGTGCTCGCCTCCCACGAGGACGTACCTCCCTCGGGCAACCGGCTGGAGGACAACACCCTGTCCGACAACGCGCTCGACATCACCTACCAGGCCTCGGCCCGGTCCCCCGGTCAGGGCAACTGCCTGCGCGGCAACACCCTGCACCGCACCCTTCCCGAAGACCTCCCCCGTACCGCGCCCTGCCCCGGGGGAAACCGCCGGTCCTCCGGCGCGGCGCCCCGCACCCGTACCGCCCCGCCACCGGCCGGCATCGCCTTCCTCGACGTCATCCCGCCCCCCGCCCAGCCGCAGCTCCCGCGGGCCGGCAGCGCACCCGCCACCCCCGCCCTCCACCTGCCCGGCGACGTACACCCCGACCGCGTACCCCTCCCCGCCCCGGACCTGCTCGCCCCGCGCCCCCGCCGAGGTGCGACCGCACGATGACGCCGCCACGCCGTCGCACCCTGCCGTGCCTTCCTGTCCGCGGCTTCGCGCTGACCCTCCTGGCTCTCCTCGGTGTCTCGGCCTGTACCCAGGACAAGCTGCCCGTCCCGCTCTCCGCCCCCACCGCCCCCGCCCTGACCGCACCGCAGGCCGAACTGCTCGCCCTCACCCGGTTCGCCAACTACCGGCGCGGCACCGCCCAGGTCACAGCCGACATCCCCGTCCAGGGACACCACGCCCGCCTCACCGGCCGCCTCGACTGGCGCCACGGGGCCGGACTCGCCGTCCTCCAGGGCACCGGCGGCGTCCTCGAACACGGACGTCACCTCCTGCGTTGGGACCGCTCCACCGTCTCCATGCGGCAGAACTGGACGGGTCGTCTCCCCCCACACCCACCCCGCGACGGCTGGACCCAACGAGCGCTCACGGCCCGGGCGTCCGCCATCGACACCACGCTGCTTCTGCTGCTCGACCTGGCTGCCGACCGCCCCGACAACGCCCAACTGCTGCTCCACAGCGGCGCCCGCCGCCTCGGTCACGAGGAAGTGGCGGGAGTCCCGGTCACGGTGTTCGCCGGCCCGTCCGCCACCGCGCCCCGAGGGGCCGCTCCAGAGACGTCCCGCACCGCCCCGGGCCGTACCCGCTACTGGATCGGCGCGGACGGCCGACTCTGCCGCTTCTCGGCACGGCTGGGCGGCGGCACCGAGTGGCTGGTCGCGACGTTCTCCGTGTGACGTCCCACCACACTCATCGGTCCTCCGGTGGGTCAGAGGCATCCTGGGGAGCATGAGGGATCCCGAGGAACGCCGGCAGGCCACCGGCGCGGACATCGGCGCGCTGCTCGCGGAGCTGAGCGCCGCGGTGCACGGCGCCGTCGACTTCCGTACGACGGCCCGGGCCCTGCACACCATGGACGCCTCCAACTACCGGCGGGTGCCGCTCGGCGTGGTCGCCCCCCGGGACGCCGACGACGTGGCGGCCGTGCTCGCCGTGTGCCGGCGACACGCGGTGCCGGTCGTCGCCCGCGGCGGCGGCACGTCGATCGCCGGGCAGGCCACGGGCACGGGCGTGGTGCTGGACTTCACCCGGTTCATGAACGGGATCGTGGCCCTGGACCCCGGGGCACGCACGGCGGTGGTCCGGCCCGGCCTCGTCCTCGACCGGCTCCAGGAGGCCGCCGCCCCGCACGGGCTGCGCTTCGGCCCGGACCCCTCCACCCACTCCCGCTGCACCCTCGGCGGCATGATCGGCAACAACGCGTGCGGCTCCCACTCCGTGGCCTGGGGCACCACGGCGGACAACGTGCGCGAGCTGTCGGTGCTCACCGCGCGGGGCGAGGCACTCACCCTGGGCCGCGACGGAAAGGGCGCCCCCGAGGGCCTGCTCGCCCTCGCCGGGAGCGAGTCGGCGCTGCTGCGCACCGGCTACCCTGCCCTGCCCCGCCGTATCTCCGGGTACGCGCTGGACGCGCTGCTCCCCGAGAACGGCAGGGACGTGGCCCGCTCCTTCTGCGGCTCCGAGGGAACTCTGGGCGTGCTGACGGAGGCGGTCGTGGACCTCGTGGAGGCGCCGCGCGCACAGGCTCTCGCCGTCCTGGGGTACGCGGACGAGAGCGCGGCGGCCCAGGCGGCGGCCGGACTGCTCCCCTGGGGCCCGCTGACCGTGGAGGGCATGGCCGCCGACCTGCTGCCGGCCCCGGCGGGGCTGCCGCGCGGCGGCGCCTGGCTGTTCGTGGAGACGGGCGGCGCGAGCGAGGCGGAGGCACGCGCGCGTGCGGAGGCGATCGTCCGGGTGGCGGACGTCACGGACGCCCTGGTGATCACCGAACCGGCCGGACAGCGTGCGCTGTGGCGGCTGCGCGAGGACGCGAGCGGGACGGCGACCCGCACACCGGACGGCCGGGAGGCCTGGCCGGGCTGGGAGGACTGCGCGGTGCCCCCGGCCCGCCTCGGGGACTACCTCCGGGACTTCCGCCGCCTGCTGGCCGAACACGGCTTGCACGGGGTGCCGTACGGGCACTTCGGGGACGGCTGCATCCATGTCCGCATCGACTTCGACCTGCTGTCCCCGGCGGGCGTCGCCCGCTTCCGCCGCTTCTCCGAGGAGGTCGCCGCCCTGGTCGTCGCCCACGGCGGCTCGCTCTCCGGGGAGCACGGCGACGGGCAGGCCCGGGCGGAACTGCTGCCCACGATGTACGGACCGGACCTGGTCGCCCTGTTCGAGCGGGCGAAGGGCGTCTGGGACCCGGACGACCTGCTCAACCCCGGGATGCTGGTCCGCCCGGCCCCGCTGGACGCCGACCTGCGGTTCGCGGTGCTGCCCCGCGAACCGGTGGACGTCTCCTTCGGCTACCCCGCGGACGGCGGCGACTTCTCGGCCGCGGTCCGGCGCTGTGTGGGCGTCGCCAAGTGCCGCACGACGACCGTGTCCGGCGCGGGCGTGATGTGCCCCTCGTTCCGGGCGACCGGCGAGGAGGAGCACTCCACCCGCGGACGGGCCCGGCTGCTGCACGAGATGCTGGCGGGCGAGGTGATCACCGACGGCTGGCGGTCGACGGAGGTACGGGACGCCCTGGACCTGTGTCTGTCCTGCAAGGGCTGCCGCACGGACTGCCCCGTCGGCGTCGACATGGCCACCTACAAGGCGGAGTTCCTGCACCACCACTACGCGGGACGGCGCAGACCGGCCGCGCACTACGCGATGGGGTGGCTGCCGGTGTGGCTGAGGGCCGTCGCCCGCACCCACACGGCCCCGGTGGTCAACGCGCTCGCGTCCCTGGCCCCGGCCGCCGCGCTCGCCAAGCGGCTCGCCGGGATCGCGCCCGAACGGGGGCTGCCGCGGCTGGCACGGGAGACGTTCAGCCGGTGGTGGCGGCGAGAGACGGCGCGACGGCACCGGGCGGGCACCGGGACGCCCCCCGGCGACCGGGTCGTCCTGTGGCCGGACACCTTCACCGAGCATCTGTCCCCGTCCGTCGGCAGGGCGGCCGTACGGGTGCTGGAGGCGGCGGGCCTACGAGTGCTCCCGCCGCCGACGGTGCGGGCACGGCGCGCGCCGCTGCCCGCGTCCCACGGCCGGGTCTGCTGCGGCCTGACCTACGTCTCCACGGGCCAGCTCGACCGCGCCCGCGCCGTGCTGCGCCGCACCCTCGACCTGATGGGACCGGTCCTGGCGGCCGGCCTCCCGGTGGTCGTCCTCGAACCGAGCTGCGCGGCCGCCCTCCGCACGGACCTGCCGGAACTGCTGCACGACGACCCGCGCGCCGCCCGGCTGTCGGCGGCGGTGGTGACGTTCGCGGAAGCCCTGGAACGCTACGCCCCGGACTGGACACCCCCGTCGCTGGACGGCCCGGTGGTCGGCCAGACCCACTGCCACCAGCACGCCGTCCTGGGCGACGCGGCCGACCGCCGGCTGCGCGCGGCGGCCGGCCTGACGGGGGAGCTGAGCGGCGGCTGCTGCGGACTGGCCGGCGACTTCGGCTTCACGCGGGGCCACTACGAGGTCTCGACGGCCTGCGCGGAGGAGCAACTGCTCCCGTCGGTGCGGTCGGCACCTGAGGACGCGGTCGTCCTCGCCGACGGCTTCTCCTGCCGCACCCAGCTGGCCCAGTTGGCGGGCCGCAGGGCGCGGCACCTGGCGGAGGTCCTGGCGGACGGCCTGGACCGGCCGTAGGGGATGAGCCCAGCGCAGTGAAATCCCCCTGGCCGGGATGAAGGCCCGGCGGGTCTCCGGGAGGATCGAGGGGCGGGTCCGTGCACCTGCTCGGACCGGTGTCACCGTGTCCCACCGAGGAGCCTCGCATGACCCTCCGCGTCCGCCCGATCTCCCGCGAAGAACACCTGGCCTTCGTCACCGCGCGCCCGTCGGCCAGCCATCTGCAGGTGCCGTCCTGGGGCGAGGTGAAGCCGGACTGGCGGGCGGAGAGCCTCGGCTGGTTCGAGGGGGACGGCGGCCGGCCGGCCGGGGCGGGCCTGGTCCTGCTGCGCCCGCTGCCCGGGCTCAGGCGGCATCTGGCGTATCTGCCGGAGGGCCCGCTCATCGACTGGCACGCGCCGGACCTGGACCGGTGGCTGGAGCCGCTGCTCGCGTATCTCAAGGGCCGCGGCGCCTTCTCGGTGAGGATGGGGCCGCCCGTGGTCGTACGCCGCTGGAGCGCGGACGCGGTCAAGGCGGCGATCGCGGACCCGGGGGCGCGGCGGCTGCGGGACGTGCCCGCGACGGAGGAGGAACCGGGCGCCGCGGAGCTGGCGGACCGGCTGCGCCGCATGGGCTGGCGGCAGACGGAACCGGGCGGAGAGGACGGCTTCGCGGCCGGACAGCCCCGGTACGTCTTCCAGGTGCCGCTCGCCGGACGGACGCTGGACGACCTCCACCACGGCCTCAACCAGCAGTGGCGGCGCAATGTGAAGAAGGCCGAGAAGGCGGGCGTGAAGGTGGTCCAGGGCGGCTACGACGATCTGCCGGCCTTCTACGCCCTCTACACGGAGACCGCCGAGCGCGACCGTTTCGTGCCGCGCCCGCTGCCGTACTTCCAGCGGATGTGGACCGCGCTGACGGCGGAACACCCCGACCGTATGCGGCTCTATCTCGCCCATCACGACGGGGAGGTGCTGGCCGCCGCGACGATGCTGACGGTCGGCACCCACGTCTGGTACTCCTACGGCGCCTCCACCGGCCGCAGACGCGAGGTGCAGCCGAGCAACGCGATCCAGTGGCGGATGCTGAGCGACGCCCACGCGCTCGGCGCCTCGGTCTACGACCTGCGTGGCATCTCCGACACCGTGGAGGACACCGACCACCTCCTCGGCCTGCTCCGCTTCAAGGTCGGCACGGGCGGCCACGCGACGGAGTATCTGGGCGAGTGGGACTTCCCCCTCAACCGCCTGCTGCACAAGGCGCTGAACCTGTACATGTCCCGCCGGTGAGGCCGCCGGTGGGACCGGTCGTGCCGGTGTCCGCCCCTCCCACGGCATCCCCCCGTTCGACTGAGTTTGCTTTTGACACTCAGATTGCTAGGTTGGTCGGCGTGTAAGTTTGAAATCTGGACTAACCTGGAGAGGACTGTCATGGCGAGCCACGCCGCTGAGGCGCCTGCCGCCCGGGCGATTGCCGACACCCAGCGGGCGCGACGGCGGTGGATCGGACTTCTCGTCGCCTGCCTCGGGCAAATGGTGATGTTCGTGAACATCACGCAGACGACAGCGATCCTGACGCCGATCCAGCAGGACCTGCACGTCCCCAGCTCGACCCTGGTCTGGATGGCCAGCCTCTATTCCGTGATGGTCGCCAGCTTCGTTCTGTCCGCCGGGACGGTCGGCGACATCGTGGGACGCCGTCGGATTTTCGCCCTCGGCGCGTTCCTGCTGGGTGGAGGAAGCCTGACCGTCTCCCTGTCGTCGGGTTCGACCGGTGTCCTCGCCGGAGAGGCGATCATGGGTCTGGGCGGGGCGGCGGTCCTTCCCAACAGCCTGTCGATCGTCACCCACCTGTTCACCGACGCGCACGAGCGGACCAGGGCGGTCGGCATCTGGGCCGCGGTCTCCGGCATCGGCCTGGGAGTCGGCCCGATCGCCGCCGGAGTGATCCTTGAGCGTTACTCCTGGCACGCGGTGTTCCTCGTCAATGTGGTCCTGGCGGCCGTCGTGCTGCTCCTCACCCCCCGCTTCGTCGCCGAAAGCCGGCACCCCGGCCGCCATCTCGATCCACCGGGCCTGGTGCTCGGGGTGGCAGCCATCGGCGCTCTCAACTACGGCGTCATCGACGGCGGCCACTCGGGCTTCGGGTCGGCCCGGGCCGTCTGGGCGTTCGTCGTGGCCGCGCTGGCGCTGGTGGCGCTCATCCTGGTCGAGGCGCGTACGCGCACACCGATGCTGAAGCTGCGGCTGTTCCGTATTCCGTCGTTCGCCACGGCCAACGTGGTCGCGCTGATCGCGCAGTACGGTTTTGTGGCCACGGCGTTCACCCAGGTGCTCTACCTCGAGCGGGTCCGGCACGAGTCGATCCTCAGGTCGGGTCTCCTGCTGCTGCCGCTGATGCTGGCTTACGTGATCTTCAGCTTCGTGGCCGCTCCGCTCGCACGTGCGATCGGCTTCAAGGCGACGCTGGGGATCGGTGCGCTGCTCGCCGCGGCCGGAAATCTGCTGATGATCAACCAGGACCCGTCGACGTCCTTGGCGACCGTCGGGATCCTGATGGCGATGTTCGGGGCCGGGGCAGGGCTGATCCTTCCTCCGGTCACCGCGGTGTCGGTGATCAGCGTGCCGCACGCCGACGGTGGCATGGCCAGTGGGACCGTCAACCTGTTCCGCCAGGTCGGCGGCACACTGGGGGCGACCGTCACCGGGACGATCCTCACCAGCGGGCTGACGTCCCGACTGCCTGACCAGTTGACGAGCCGGGGTCTGCGGCCGTCCGTCGCCGAGAAGCTGACCGCCGCCGTCAGCAGCGGGGCGCCCGCGTCCAAAGCCTCCCGCGCTCTGCGGGAAACGATCACCGCAGCCGTCGGCGGGGCGTTCTCCGGGGCACTGCACCTGGCTGTGCTGATCCCGGGTGCGGCGATCCTGGCAGGCGGCGCGGCAGCTGTCGTCCTCATCCGCAACCGGCCGGGACAGCCGGCCGCCTCGCCCGTCGCGGCAGGGAACACCCAGGCCACGGTCCGGGAACCGGAACCTGAGCCGCAGCTCGTGCGTGCGGGCACCGCCGCTTTCGGCCGGCCGGCCACCGGGTACACCGCAGCGCTCTCGGGTTCGTCCGGCCGGGAGACTCCCCTGGACGGCATGACCGGCACGGTCGTTCACGGATTCGTGCGCGACGGCACGGGCACCGCGGTCGCAGCGGCCACGTTGACCCTGATCTCGTTGCAGGGGACACAGCTGGGCCGCGCGCATGTGGGCCCGGACGGCGGATACGCACTGACCGCGCCGGCGGGTGGTAGCTACGTGCTGATCACGGCGGCCGACGGGCGTCAGCCGCAGGCGTCCACCGTGGTCGTGGGGGAGGAACCGCTCGGCTACGACGTGGTCCTGTCGGGTGCCGGCGGACTGACAGGAGTGGTGCGCGACGCGGCCGACGGGAAGCCGGTGGCCGAAGCCATGGTCGTCGTCACTGATGTCCGCGGCGAGGTGCTGGTCGCGGACACGACGGGGGAGTCGGGCGCCTTCACCTTCAACGAATTGACCGCGGGCGCCTTCACCGTGGCGGTCAGCGCCGCTGCCTACCGGCCGGTGGCGCTGCCGGTGGAGGTGGGTGAGCACGTGACCCGCCTCGAAGTCGACCTGAGCCGCGGTGCCGTACTGCGGGGCACGGTCAGGGCGGGGGCCGGCCGTCGGCCGCTGCCCGACGCGCGGGTCACGCTGGTGGACGCTGCGGGCAATGTCGCAGGCACGGCGATCACCGACGACGACGGCTCGTACGCCTTCACCGACCTGGACAGCGGCGAGTACACACTGACCGCCAGCGGATACGCGCCCGCGGCCACCTCGCTGTCCCTGGACGGCCCCGGGCGAAGCGGTCACGACATGGAGCTGGCCCACCCGGACCAGTGACAGACGGCAGACGGACCGGCCGGCGAACTCCACGGCGGATCTCCCGGCTGGACATCAGCCGCCGAGACCGGCTCGCGGAGTGATCCACGAGACCCGGCAGCCCTCGTCAGGCGGCCGGCTCGGCCGGAGGTGCGGCGCGGCGGGTCTGGGTACGGACCGCACCCATGCTCGCCGCGATGACCAGGGCGATCGCCGCCGCCTGGGGCGCGGTCAGGGACTGGCCGAGGACCAGGAAACCGGCGGTCGCCGCGATCGCCGGCTCCAGGCTCATCAGGATCGCGAAGGTGGAGGCGGGCAGCCGGCGCAGGGCGAGCAGTTCCAGGGTGTAGGGCAGCACCGAGGAGAGCATCGCCACGCCCGCACCCAGCCCGAGGGTTGCCGGTACGAGCAGTTTCGTGCCCGACTCGGCGATCCCCAGCGGCACGAACAGCACCGCGGCGACCCCCATCGCCAGCGCCAGTCCGTCGGCCTGGGGGAAACGCCGTCCGGTACGGGCGCTGAAGACGATGTACGCCGCCCACATCGCGCCCGCCCCGAGGGCGAACCCGACCCCCGCCGCGTTCAGTGCGCCGAAACCGCCGCCGCCCAGCAGGAAGACGCCGGCCAGGGCGAGGCCCGCCCAGAGAAGGTTCACCGCGCGGCGGGAGGCGAGCACGGACAGGGCCAGCGGGCCGAGGACCTCCATGGTCACCGCGAGGCCCAGCGGGATGCGGTCCACCGCCTGGTAGAAGAGGCCGTTCATCGCGGCCATGGTGATGCCGAAGACCACCACCGTGCCCCAGTCGGCACGCGAGTGCCCGCGCAGCCGGGGCCGGCAGACCACCAGCAGGACGAGGGCCGCCACGACTAGCCGCAGGCTGACCACGCCGAGCGCGCCGGCCCGCGGCATCAGGGTCACCGCGAGCGCCCCGCCGAACTGCACGGAGATGCCTCCGGCGAGCACCAGCCCCACCGGCCCGAGGGAGCCGCGACCGCCCGGCCCGCCGGACGCCGACGGCACGCGGTCCGGTGCGGTCGCGGCCGGGACCGGGGAGGAGGGGGCGGCGCTGGCGGGGTTCACGGGGCCTTCCAGGGGACTCGACGCGATCTGTGCAGCGTGCTGCACTCAGGAGTCCAGAGTAGTGGACTCGGTCAGGTGTGTGAACCCTGGACGACCCTGTCCCGGGAGGACCGGGCGGGCTCAGCCCTCCTGCCCGTGCCACCCTTCCCGGAATCCGTCCTGGAGCCCGTCAGGGAAGGGGTGACCCTGGGGATGGGGCGCCCAGGTGTACGACTCCGGGGGCACGCCCCCCTCCGGGCCCGCCGTGACACCACCGAAGCCCCGGTACCACTGGGCCGCCCAGCCGCCGGCCGGGTATCCCTCCGCCCCTGCGTACCCCACCGGCCCCGCCGGGGGTGCCGCCCCCACCGGCTCGGTGAACAGCGGCAGCCGCAGCTCTCCCGTGTCCATCAGCGCGTTGTTCTGCGACCGGTGCAGCCGGGAGTAGGCCCCGCCGCGGGCGAGCAGCTCCTCGTGCCGGCCCGTCTCGACGATCCGGCCCTGGTCGACGACGAGGATGCGGTCGGCGTCCGGCGCCAGATTCAGATCGTGCGTGATCATGATCGTGGTCCGGCCGGTCATCAGGCGCCGCAGCGGTCTGACGACCCGGCGGGCGGCCATCGCGTCCAGACCGGTCGTCGGCTCGTCCAGGACGAGGACCGGCGCGTCGCGCAGGATGGCGCGCGCGATCGCCAGACGCTGGAGCTGGCCGCCGGACAGCCGTGCCGAGTTGGGGTCGATCCTGGTGTCGTAGCCCTCCGGCAGCTTCACGACGAAGTCGTGCGCGTCCGCCGCCCGCGCCGCCTCGACGATCGCCCCCTCGCTCGCGCCGGGTCGCCCGCAGGCGATGTTCGCGCGGACGGTGTCGTGCAGCACGAGGGTCTCCTGCGGCAGCAGCGTGACGTACTCGCGCAGCCGGGCCAACGGGAAGTCGCGGACCGGGGTTCCGTCGAGCAGGACCGTGCCGGAGTCGGGGTCGTAGAAACGCAGCAGCATCTTGGAGACGGTGGACTTGCCGGCGCCGCTCGGCCCGGTGACGATCACCAGCTCACCGGGCCGGACGGCGAAGGACAGTCCGTCCAGGGCCGCCTTGTCCGTACCGGGGTAGCGGAAGGACAGCTCCCGTACCTCCACGGCGCCGTCGGGCCGGCCGACCGCGGTGTTCGGGGAGGGCGCCGGGTCGGCCACCGAGGGCCGTACATCCAGGATCTCGATCAGCCGCTCGGCGCCCGCCGTGGCCGCCGTGACCGTCAGTCCGAGCTGGGCGAGGCCGCGGACGGGCGGGTAGAGATAGCCGAGGAAGGCGGCGAAGGCGAGGAGCTGGCCGAGGGTCATACGGCCGGTGGAGATCTCCCAGGCGCCGATGCCGATCACCGCGAGCACGCATACCGTCTCGATGACCTGCACGAGCTGCTCGTACGCCTCGTTGAGCCGCGTCGAGCGGACCGAGGCGCGGAACCAGGCGTTCGCCTCCTCACGCAACCGCCTGCGCTCGGCGTCCCTGCGGTCGTAGGCCTGGGTCAGGACGATGTTGCCGAGCGACTCCTCCACCACGGAGGTGATCGCGCCGTCGGCGACCCGGCCCTCACGGGAGACGTCCTTGATGGAGCCGGAGAAGCGGCGGGCCGCCAGCCAGAACAGGGGCGCGAGGACGAAGGTGGCCGCGGCCAGGTCCCAGCGCAGCCAGAACGCGGCGGCCGCGTAGAAGAGCGCGCTGAACGCCGCCGACGCCGCGCCGACGAGACCGGAGACGACCATCGTCTCGATCGCCTCGACGTCACTGGTCAGCCGGGACAGCAGGTCGCCCTGCCGGTGCCGTTGGAAGAAGTGCGGCGGCAACTGCTGTACGTGGTCGAAGACATGCTCGCGCAGCCGCATCACAAAGCGTTCGGTGGTCCAGGCGGCCAGCGAGTTGCCGGCGTACGCCACGATCGCGCCGACCACCGCGATCCCCAGCCACTTGGCGGCCGGGTCCCAGAACGCGCTCAACGAGCCGTTCTTCAGGGCGTGGTCGGTGAGGTCGCTGAACAGCAGGACGGCCTCGGTCTCGGCGAGCGCGGACAGCACCGTGCACACCCAGACGGCCACCAGCCAGCCCCGCAGCCCCTTGGTGAGGGGCCAGAAGCGCCGGAAGGCGGTACGCGCGGGGATGGCGGGGGTCCGGTCGTACTCGTCGTCGTCCGTGTACGCGTGCTCGTACTGATCCGTACCGGTCATGTCCACCAGGCTCTGTCATCCGCATTGGCCGCCCCTGGGAATTCCCTCGGTACAAGCTGTGAGATGCCGCCGGGAATATTTCCGGGAAATGCCGAAGAGGGCCGACTGTGCACCGTCGGCCCTCTTTTTCAGGAATGTGTCAGCGGTCCCGGCCGGGCAGCGGCTTGGGCAGCGGCTTCGGCTCGTGACGCTTCTTCGGCTTCGGCGGCGGCGGGGGCGGGAGCTGCTTCGACCTGGGCTTCGGGGGCAGCGGGGCAAGCTTCTTGAAGCTCATTTCGACTCCTTGAGAGTGGTGCTGTGCCATGGTGCGAGAATTCTCGGCGGACTGGGTCGGGAATTCCGGCTGTTCGCCTCGGGGATTCCCTCCGCGGCCCGACACGAAAGAACTTACACGCCCCTCCCGGCCCTCTTCGGCAAGAAAGAGCAAACGGGCCCTGTGAAAACCTTTGAAACGCCTGGCAGTTGCCGGAAGAACCTGGGCGTTCGTTGTAGTCCTGGGCCCTTCGCTGTGAGCTCCCTGGCCGAGGCGTCAACGACGACGCCTGTGTCGCTGCGGTGAGCGCGGCGGAGTGGCTCCACTGCCTGGCGTCGCCGTGCCGCACGGCCGCCGTGACGAAGGCGGCGAAGGCCTCCGGGGTGACGGTGAGGGCTCCGGCCGCAGGGTTCTTGGGGTCGCGGATGGCTATGTGGGGGGGCGAGGCCGACGATCTCGATGCAATCACCGCCGCTGCTGCCGCTGTATGACGACTTACGCCACAGTGCACGCGTCAGGTCAGGCTTGCTCCCCATGGCGTTCCTCCATCACGCGGGCGATCAGGGCCGCCGACTTTCTCGGGGAGACGTCCAGCCGCTCGGAGAAGTCCCGCTGTGGAACCTTCGCCGCCGTCTCGATCTGGCCGATCAGTGACCTGATGCAGAAGACGACGGACCCGAGCTGCGCCAACGTGAATCCCGCTGCCTCCCGTGCCCTGCGCAGCTCGTAGCCGTAGCAGTCCAATGGCGACGCACTCAGGTCGAGTTCACGGCTTCGCACGCCGACCGCCCCACTCACTGAGAGTAGCCATAGCCGCACACAGGGATGGTGGCATGTGGAAAGCAAATCGATGCAAGCACGCTTGATTGTTTCCTGGCCCCCTGCCATGCTCCTCAGCGCACCGCCACGCACGCCGTAGTCCCCGGAGGGGAGCGCATCGTGTCCGACGCATCGTCAGTGATCGACGATCTGGGCCGGGAGAGCGAGGAACTCGACCGGCTGGTCGCCGAGTCGGGGGAGGAGCGCTGGGCGCTCGCCACGCCCGCCCCGGGCTGGACCGTCGCCCACCAGATCGCGCATCTCGCCTGGACGGACCGCGCCGCGCTGCTGGCCCTCACCGACGCGGAGGGGTTCGCGACGGAGGTGGAGAAGGCGCTGCGTTCGCCCGACACCTGGGTCGACGAGGCCGCGTGCGAGGGCGCCGCGCAGCCGCCCGCACGACTGCTCGCCGAGTGGCGCACCGGACGGGCGGCCCTGGACCGGGCCCTGCGCGCCGCCCCGCCCGGCAGCCGTTTCCCCTGGTACGGCCCACCCATGTCCGCCGCCTCCATGGCAACGGCCCGGCTGATGGAGACCTGGGCGCACGGGCAGGACATCGCCGACACGTTGGGTGTGGTGCGAACCCCCACCGACCGGCTGCGGCATGTGGCCCGCATCGGGGTGCGGGCGCGTGACTATGCCTACTTCGTCAGGAAGTTGAGCGCGCCTGGCGAGGAGTTCCGGGTGGAGCTGGTCGCACCCTCCGGGGACGATCTGTGGACCTACGGCCCCGAGGACGCCGCCCAGCGGGTGACCGGCCCGGCGCTGGACTTCTGTCTGCTGGTCACCCGGCGCGCGCACCGGGCCGACCTCGCGGTGCGGGCCGAGGGCCCGGACGCCGACCGCTGGCTGGACATCGCGCAGGCCTTCGCTGGCCCGCCCGGCGCCGGACGCCCGCCGAAGGGGGACGCCGCGTGACGCCGCTGCGGATAGGCAACGCCTCCGGATTCTACGGAGACCGCTTCGACGCCCTGCGCGAGATGCTCACCGGCGGCCCGCTCGACGTCGTCACCGGCGACTACCTCGCCGAGCTGACGATGCTGATCCTCGGCCGCGACCGCCTGAAGAACCCCGCCGGGGGCTACGCGCGCACCTTCCTGAGCCAGTTGGAGGAGTGCCTCGGCCTCGCCCACGCGCGCGGGGTGCGCATCGTGACGAACGCGGGCGGACTCAACCCCGCCGGACTCGCCGACGCCGTACGGGAGCTGGCCGGCCGCCTCGGCATCCCCGTGCGCGTGGCCCATGTCGAGGGCGACGACCTCACCGCCGCGTTCCCTCAAGGTCTCGACCCCGCTCGACCCGGGGGGACCCCCATGGGCACCCTCGCAGCCCACGCCTACCTCGGCGGCCAGGGCATCGCCGCCTGTCTGCGCGAGGGCGCCGATGTCGTGGTCACCGGGCGCGTCACGGACGCCGCGCTGGTCACCGGGCCTGCCGTCGCCCACTTCGGCTGGGGACCCGAGGAGTACGACCGGCTGGCGGGCGCCGTGGTCGCCGGACACATCCTGGAGTGCGGGACACAGGCCACGGGCGGCAACTACTCCTTCTTCGCCGAGCACCCGCCCGCGCTGCGGCGCCGCCCCGGCTTCCCGCTCGCCGAACTCCACGAGGACGGCAGCAGCGTCATCACCAAGCACGACGGCACCGGCGGTGTCGTCGACCTCGGCACGGTCACCGCGCAGCTGCTGTACGAGACGGCAGGCGCCCGGTACGCGGGTCCGGACGTCACCGCCCGCCTCGACACGGTCCGGCTCACCCAGGAGGGACCCGACCGGGTACGGGTCGAGGGCGTGCGCGGAGAGGCGCCGCCCCCGACCCTCAAGGTGGGCCTGAACCGGCTGGGCGGTTTCCGCAACGAGGTCACCTTCGTGCTGACGGGGCTCGACATCGAGGCCAAGGCCGCATACGTGAGGGACCAGATGGAGGCCGCCCTGGAGGCGGCCAAGTCCCGGCCCGCGCAGGTCCGCTGGGACCTCGCGCGTACCGATCGTCCCGACGCCCCGACCGAGGAGACGGCGAGCGCCCTGCTCCGGCTGGTGGTGCGCGACCCCGCCCAGGAGGCGGTGGGCCGGGCACTCAGTGGTGCCGCGATCGAGTTGGCGCTCGCGAGCTACCCCGGCTTCCATGTGGTCGCCCCACCCGGAAAGGGCTCCCCCTATGGGGTTTTCGAGGCCGCCTACGTCGACCGGGATGCCGTCGGCCATACGGCGGTGCTCCATGACGGTCGGCGGATCCCGGTGCCGGGGGTCCCTGTGACCCGCGTACTCGACGACGTACCGGAGCCGCCCCTGCCCGAGCCGGGGCCCCCGGGTCCGGCCCGGCGCGCGCCGCTCGGTCTGGTCGCCGGGGCCCGTAGCGGTGACAAGGGCGGGAACGCCAACGTCGGGGTGTGGGTGCGTACGGACGCCGCTTGGCGGTGGCTCGTCCGGGCGCTCACCGTCGACCGCTTCCGCGCACTCCTGCCGGAGACGGCCGGACTGCCCGTCGCACGGCACGTCCTGCCGAATCTGCGTGCCCTGAACTTCGTCGTCGAGGGGCTCCTCGGCGAGGGCGTCGCCGCGCAGCACCGCTTCGATCCGCAGGCCAAGGGCCTGGGCGAATGGCTGCGCGCCCGCCACCTGGACATACCGGAGGACCTGCTGTGACCGTCCTTGCCTCGGCCCTGGACACGGGCGGCCCGGAGTACCGGGCCAACCGCGAGGCCATGCTCGCCAAACTCGCCGAGCTGGACACCGAACACGCCAAGGCACTGGCGGGCGGCGGCGAGAAGTACGTGGAGCGGCACCGCGGACGCGGCAAGCTCCTCGCCCGTGAGCGGATCGAGCTGCTCCTCGATCCCGACACCCCCTTCCTGGAGCTGTCGCCGCTCGCCGCCTGGGGCAGCGAGCACACGGTGGGTGCCTCGCTCGTCACCGGGATCGGGGTCGTCGAGGGCGTCGAGTGCCTGATCACCGCCAACGACCCCACCGTGCGCGGCGGCGCCAGCAACCCGTGGAGCCTGAAGAAGGCCCTGCGGGCCAACGACATCGCGCTGGAGAACCGGCTGCCCTGCATCAGCCTGGTGGAGTCCGGGGGCGCGGACCTGCCGTCCCAGAAGGAGATCTTCATCCCGGGCGGCGCGATCTTCAGGGATCTGACCCGGCTGTCCGCCGCCGGGATCCCCACCGTCGCCGTCGTCTTCGGCAACTCCACCGCCGGAGGCGCCTACATCCCCGGCATGTCCGACCACGTGATCATGGTGAAGGAGCGGGCCAAGGTCTTCCTCGGCGGACCCCCGCTCGTGAAGATGGCCACCGGCGAGGAGAGCGACGACGAGTCCCTGGGCGGCGCCGAGATGCACGCGCGCGTGTCGGGCCTCGCCGACTACCACGCCGTGGACGAGCAGGACGCCCTGCGCCAGGCCCGCCGGGTGGTCGCGCGCCTCAACCACCGCAAGGCGCACCCCGATCCGGGGCCCGCCATCCCGCCCGAGTACGACGAGGACGAACTCCTCGGGATCGTGCCCGGCGATCTGAAGGTGCCCTTCGACCCGCGCGAGGTCATCGCCAGGATCGTCGACGGCTCCGACTTCGACGAGTTCAAACCGCTGTACGGCAGAAGCCTGTGCACCGGGTGGGCGGCCCTGCACGGCTATCCCGTCGGGGTGCTGGCCAACGCCCAGGGAGTGCTGTTCAGCGAGGAGTCGCAGAAGGCGGCCCAGTTCATCCAACTGGCCAACCAACGCGACATCCCGCTCCTGTTCCTGCACAACACCACCGGCTACATGGTCGGCAAGGAGTACGAGCAGGGCGGCATCATCAAGCACGGCGCGATGATGATCAACGCGGTGTCCAACAGCCGGGTCCCGCATCTGTCCGTGCTCATGGGCGCCTCGTACGGGGCCGGGCACTACGGCATGTGCGGACGGGCGTACGACCCGCGCTTCCTGTTCGCCTGGCCCAGCGCCAAGTCCGCCGTGATGGGCCCCCAGCAGCTCGCCGGCGTCCTGTCGATCGTCGCCCGCCAGTCCGCGGCCGCCAAGGGCCGGCCCTACGACGAGGACGCGGACGCCGCCCTGCGCGCGATGGTGGAGCAGCAGATCGAGTCCGAGTCCCTGCCGATGTTCCTGTCCGGGCGGCTGTACGACGACGGGGTCATCGACCCCCGCGACACCCGCACCGTGCTCGGCCTGTGCCTGTCCGCGATCCACACGGCGCCCTACGAGGGTGTCCGTGGCGGGTTCGGCGTCTTCCGGATGTGAGGCCCCGTGATTGATTCCGTTCTGGTGGCGAACCGCGGCGAGATCGCCTGCCGCATCGTCCGTACCTGCCGTGAGCTGGGCATCCGCACGGTCGCCGTGCACTCGGACGCCGACGCTGACGCGCTCCACACGCGCGTGGCCGACGCGGCGGTACGGCTGCCGGGGTCGGCGTCCGTGGACACGTATCTGCGCGGCGACCTGATCGTGCGGGCGGCGCTCGCGGCCGGCGTCGATGCCGTGCACCCCGGGTACGGCTTCCTGTCCGAGAACGCCGGCTTCGCCCGCGCGGTGCTCGACGCGGGCCTGACCTGGATCGGCCCGCCGCCGGAGGCGATCGAGGCGATGGCCTCCAAGACCTGCGCCAAGAAGCTGATGGGCCTGGAGCCCCTGGCCACGGTCACCGCCGACGACCTGCCCGTCCTGGTCAAGGCGGCGGCCGGCGGCGGTGGACGCGGTATGCGCGTCGTACGGGACCTGGCCGGCCTGGATGCCGAGCTGACCGCCGCGCGCGCCGAGGCCCTCGCCGCCTTCGGTGACGACGAGGTCTTCGTCGAGCCGTATGTGGAGGGCGGACGCCATGTCGAGGTGCAGGTCCTCGCCGACACCCATGGAACGGTGTGGACGCTCGGCACCCGCGACTGCACCCTCCAGCGGCGCCACCAGAAGGTGATCGAGGAGGCCCCGGCACCGGGCCTCACCCCCGAACTCTCCGGCTCCCTTCAGGAGATGGCCCGACGGGCCGCCAAGGCCGTCGACTATGCGGGCGCGGGCACCGTGGAGTTCCTGGTCGCGGACGGCCGGGCGCACTTCCTGGAGATGAACACCCGGCTCCAGGTGGAACACCCCGTCACGGAAGCGGTGTTCGGGATCGACCTGGTGGCGTTGCAGATCCGGGTCGCGGAGGGCGCCGCCCTCGACAGCGAGCCGCCCGGCGCGCGTGGCCACGCGGTCGAGGCCCGCCTCTACGCCGAGGACCCCGCGTGCGGCTGGGCTCCCCAGACCGGCACCCTGCACCGGCTCGCCGTGCCGGGCGCGCGTCTGGACACCGGGTACACCGACGGCGACACGATCGGCGTCCACTACGATCCGATGCTCGCCAAGGCCGTCGTCCACGCCCCCACGCGCGCGGAGGCCGTCCGGAAACTCGCGGGCGCCCTGGAGCGGGCCGAGATCCACGGCCCGGCGACCAACCGGGACCTGCTCGTACGCTCCCTGCGCCACGAGGAGTTCACGGCGGCCCGTATGGACACGGGCTTCTACGACCGCCACCTGACCGCGCTGACCGAGCCCGCCCCTGACCCGTACGCGCCGCTGGCCGCCGCCCTCGCCGACGCGCACGGCCGCTCACGGTTCGGCGGCTGGCGCAATCTGCCGTCCCAGGAGCAGGTCAAGCGGTACCTCATGGCGGGCGAGGAGTACGAGGTGCGCTACCGGCACACCCGCGAGGGCCTGACGGCCGACGGGGTGCGGGTCGTGCACGCGGACGCCCGGCTCGTGATCCTCGAAGTGGCCGGGGTGCGGCGGAAGTTCGGGGTCAGCCGGTACGGCGACCAGGTGTACGTCGGTGTCACCGCCCTGACGGCCCTGCCCCGCTTCCGGGACCCGGCCCCCGACCACGCCCCCGGCTCCCTGCTCGCGCCGATGCCGGGAACCGTCGTACGCGTCGCCGAGGACCTGGCCGTCGGATCGGCCGTACAGGCCGGAGAGCCCCTGCTCTGGCTGGAGGCGATGAAGATGGAGCACAAGATCACGGCGCCTGTCACCGGAACGCTCACGGCCCTGCACGCGACCCCCGGCCGGCAGGTGGAGGTCGGCACCCTGCTCGCCGTCGTACAAGCCCCTTGACCATCCTCCGAGGAGGCCCCATGACCCCCGTCGCAGAAACCGAAGAGCACAAGGCACTCCGTTCCGCCGTCTCCGCCCTCGGCAAGCGCTACGGCCGCGACTACCTCGCCACGGTCGTCGCCGAGGGCCGCCACCCCACCGAACTGTGGGCCGAGGCCGCCAAGCTCGGCTATCTCGGTGTGAACCTCCCGGAGGAGTACGGGGGCGGAGGCGGCGGCATCGCCGAACTGTCCATCGTGCTGGAGGAACTGGGCGCCGCGGGCTGCCCCCTCCTCATGCTCGTCGTCTCGCCCGCGATCTGCGGCACCGTGATCGCCCGCTTCGGCACGGCAGAGCAGAAGCGGCAGTGGCTGCCGGGCCTCGCGGACGGCACCCGCACCATGGCCTTCGGGATCACCGAACCCGACGCCGGCTCCAACTCCCACCGCATCACCACCACGGCCCGCCGCGACGGCACCGACTGGGTCCTCAGCGGCCGCAAGGTGTTCATCTCCGGCGTCGACATCGCCGACGCGACCTTGATCGTCGGCCGCGCCGAGGACGCCCGCACCGGGAAGCTCAAGCCCTGCCTGTTCGTCGTCCCGCGTGAGACGCCCGGTTTCGAGCGGCGCCAGATCGACATGGAACTCAGCAGCGCGGAGAAGCAGTTCGAACTGACCCTGGACGAGGTACGGCTGCCCGCCGACGCCCTCGTCGGCGACGAGGACGCCGGGCTGCTCCAGCTGTTCGCCGGTCTCAACCCCGAACGCGTCATGACCGCCGCCTTCGCGATCGGCATGGGCCGCTACGCGATCTCCCGGGCCGTCGAGTACGCGCGCGACCGTACCGTCTGGAAGCAGCCCATCGGCGCCCACCAGGCAATAGCGCATCCGCTCGCCCAGGCGCACATCGATCTCGAACTGGCCCGGCTGATGATGCAGAAGGCCGCCTTCCTGTACGACTCCGGGGACGACATCGCCGCCGGGGAGGCCGCCAACATGGCCAAGTACGCCGCCGGGGAGGCCTGTGTGCGGGCCGTCGACCAGGCCGTGCACACCCTCGGCGGCAACGGCCTGACCCGCGAGTTCGGACTCGCCTCGCTGATCACGGCCGCACGCGTGTCCCGGATCGCGCCCGTCAGCCGGGAGATGGTCCTCAACTACGTCTCCCACCAGAGCCTCGGCCTGCCGAAGTCCTACTAGGCCGCGCCAGGCCGCGCGAGCCGACACCGAGTCGCACGTACCAGGAGGAGCCATGTCCGTCCGTGTCGCCGACCACCGGGGCATCACCACCCTCACCCTCGATTCGCCCGGCAACCGCAACGCCCTCTCGGCCGGGCTGGTCCAGGGCCTGACGGACGCGCTCACCCGCTGCGGCGAGGACCACGACGTACGCGCCGTGGTCCTCACCCACACCGGCAACACCTTCTGCGCGGGGGCCGACCTGCGCGACCCGCCGCACCCCGACGCACTGGTCGGGCTGCTGCGGCAGATCGTCGAGCTGAGCACGCCCGTCGTCGCCCGGGTGACCGGGCACGTCCGGGCGGGCGGCCTCGGTCTGCTCGGCGCCTGCGACATCGCGGTCGCCTCCACCGACGCCACCTTCGCCTTCACCGAGGTCCGCATCGGTGTGGCCCCCGCCGTGATCTCCCTGCCCCTGCTGCCCCGCACGGACCCCCGTGCGCTCGCCCGCTACTACCTCACCGGCGAACGCTTCGACGCCGCCGAGGCCGTGCGCACCGGACTGCTCACGGCCTCCGGAACCGACGCCGACGAGGTCCTCGCGCCCGTGCTCGACGGACTGCGCCGGGCCTCACCCCAGGGCCTGGCCGAGACCAAACGGCTGCTCACGGCTACTGTGCTGGAGACCTTCGACCGGGACGCGGCCGACCTGACCGCGCTCTCGGCCCGGCTGTTCGGCTCCCCGCAGGCCCGCGAGGGGATGACGGCCTTCCTCGAGAGACGGGATCCCGTATGGGTGGTGTGAGCACGGCCGACCGCGTCCCCAAGCAGGACCGCAGCAGGGCCACCCGGCAGCGGCTCCTGGAAGCGGCGGTGGCGTGCCTCGCCGAACGCGGTTGGTCGGGCTCCACCGTCTCCGTCGTCGCCGAACGCGCGGGCGTCTCCCGCGGCGCCGCCCAGCACCACTTCCCGACCCGCGAGGACCTGTTCACGGCGGCCGTCGAGTACATGGCCGAGCAGCGCTCGACGGCGGTACGGGCGCTGTTCCCGGAGGGCGCCGCCGACCGGCGCTCGGTGGTCGCCGCCCTTGTCGACCTCTACACCGGGCCGCTGTTCCGCGCCGCCCTGCATCTGTGGGTCGCCGCCTCCAGCGAGGAGCAGCTGGGCCCGCGGGTGACGGAACTGGAGGCCCGCGTCGGCCGGGAGACCCACCGCATGGCGGTCGACCTGCTGGGCGCCGACGAGTCCCGGCCAGGGGTGCGGGAGACCGTACAGGGCCTGCTGGACATGGCCCGCGGCCTGGGCCTCGCCAACCTCCTCACGGACGACGCCGGCCGCCGGGAACGGGTGGTGGCCCAGTGGGGGGCACTGCTGGACGAGGCACTGGGCCAGGGCCCGGGAGGGTGAACGGCGAGGCACCGGGCCGAGACCCGGAAGTGTGACGGAAGAGGCACCGGGAGTCCGGTCGGAGGGCGTTACCCTGGGCCCATGCTTCCGATGCTCGTTCGACGCCGACACGTGGACTACGTGCGCGTCACGAGCATGGGCTGTCGGCGCTCTGCCTGATCCAGCCCCGTTCTCTGCGTTCTCCCGCGCATCTGCGCGTGCTCCTACGCCTTACGCCCCTTCCACCCGGCACCCGGGCACCGCCGACACCCCAGGCGGCCGTTCGGGCCCCGTACACCCCGCGGACGCACCCATGACCCACACGGCCACCCACCCGTCGCACCAGACCTCGCAGCGGCAGCTCCCGATCATCGACCTCTCCGCGGCCGACCGCGGCCCCGAGGCCAGAGCGCTGTTCCGTGCGCAGCTCCACAGCGCCGCCCACGACGTGGGCTTCTTCCAGCTCGTCGGGCACGGCGTCACCCAGGCCGAGACCGATGCCCTGCTCGGCGCCATGCGGTCCTTCTTCGCGCTGCCCGAAGCGGACCGCCTCGCCCTCGACAACGTCAACTCGCCCCACTTCCGCGGCTACACCCGCATCGGCGACGAGCGCACCGGCGGTGCCCGCGACTGGCGCGACCAGCTCGACATAGGCGCGGAACGACCCGCCCACGTGCCGGGACCGGGCGAGGCCCCCTACTGGTGGCTCCAGGGCCCCAACCAGTGGCCCGCGGCCCTCCCCGAGCTGCGCACCGCGACCCTCGCCTGGATCGACCGGCTCAGCGGGGTCGCCGAACGGCTGCTGCACGAGCTGCTCACCGCGATCGGCGCGGACCCCGCCTTCTACGACTCCGTCTTCGGCGACCGTGCCCACCCCCACCTGAAGCTCGTCCGCTACCCCGGCAGCGCGGGCGACGGCGCCGACCAGGGCGTCGGCGCACACAAGGACTACGGCTTCCTGACCCTGCTGCTGCAGGACCGGGTCGGCGGGCTCCAGGTGCAGCGCGAGGACGGGCTCTTCCACGACGTGCCGCCGCTGGACGGGGCGTTCGTGGTCAACCTGGGCGAACTGCTGGAGGTGGCCACCAACGGCTATCTGCTGGCCACCAACCACCGGGTCGTCAGCCCGCCCGGTGCCACCGAGCGGTTCTCGGTGCCGTTCTTCTACAACCCGCGCCTGGACGCCCGGGTCGAGCCGCTGCCCTTCCCGGGCGCCTCGACCGCGCCCGGCATCACCGCCGACCCGGCCAACCCGCTGTTCGCCGAGTACGGCTACAACGAGCTCAAGGGCAAGCTCCGGGCCCACCCCCGCACCGCCGAACGCCACCACGCGGCCCTGCTCACACCGGCGTGACCCCGGCCGCCGGGACGCCGGCGGCCGAGGGCGTGATTCCGGCAGGCCTCAGCGGGTCATGTCCGCGTAGCCCTCGATCTCCTGGGGGCCGCGCGGGCCGGGGCCGACATAGCGGGCCGAGGGGCGCACCAGACGGCCCGTGCGCTTCTGCTCCAGGATGTGCGCCGACCAGCCGGCCGTCCGGGCGCAGGTGAACATCGAGGTGAACATGTGCGCCGGGACCTCGGCGAAGTCCAGGATGATCGCCGCCCAGAACTCCACGTTCGTGGCGAGGACACGGTCGGGGCGGCGGCTGTGCAGCTCCTCCAGGGCCGCCTTCTCCAGCGCCTCCGCGATCTCGAAGCGCGGGGCACCCAGCTCCCGGGCCGTGCGGCGCAACACCCGCGCCCGGGGGTCCTCGGCGCGGTAGACGCGGTGCCCGAAGCCCATCAGCCGCTCGCCCCGGTCCAGGGCCTGCTTCACGTAGGCCTCCGCGTCCCCGGTCCGCTCGATCTCCTCGATCATGCCGAGCACACGGGAGGGCGCACCGCCGTGCAGCGGCCCGGACATGGCGCCCACGGCGCCCGAGAGCGCGGCCGCCACGTCCGCGCCCGTGGACGCGATCACGCGGGCCGTGAACGTGGAGGCGTTCATGCCGTGCTCGGCGGCCGACGTCCAGTAGGCGTCGACGGCCGCGACATGCTTGGGGTCCGGCTCGCCCCGCCAGCGGATCATGAACCGCTCGACGATGGAGTGCGCCTTGTCGATCTCGCGCTGCGGCACCATCGGCAGCCCCTGGCCGCGGGCCGACTGGGCGACGTACGACAGCGCCATGACGGCCGCGCGGGCCAGGTCGTCACGGGCCTGCTCCACGTCGATGTCCAGCAGTGGTTTCAGGCCCCAGACCGGGGCGAGCATGGCGAGCGCCGACTGCACGTCGACCCGGATGTCACCGGAGTGCACCGGGATCGGGAACGGCTCGGCGGGCGGCAGTCCGGGGTTGAAGGCCCCGTCGACCAGCAGCCCCCAGACATTGCCGAACGAGACGTGGCCGACCAGATCCTCGATGTCGACGCCCCGGTACCGCAGGGCACCGCCCTCCTTGTCGGGTTCGGCGATCTCCGTCTCGAACGCGACGACTCCTTCGAGCCCGGGTACGAAATCGGACATCAGGCGGCTCCTCGTGATGTGTGCGGATGTGGCCGGCGGGATTCCCACCGACCCCGGTCCACGGCCCGTCGGGACGGACTCAGGCCGTGCACTTCGGTTGCGGGAAAGGGGTGGCCGCCCCGGTTCCACGGTCCTTCACGGTCGTATCCGAAGACTCGCGGTCCAAAACGGTCACTCCGGTGATGCCCCGATCGGCAGGCGGTCACCCCATCCGAACGGCACCAGCACGATATCCCCGAGTGCCACCTTTGGGGAGAGCATGCGGCACTCAGTGCCACGCAGTGATGAACCACACCCCCGCCGCAAGCCGTGCCCCATACGGCAAGATGACGGCGTGACCGACCGCCGCCCGGACGAACCGGCACCCGAACCCGCAGCTGAAGGCGGATCCGAACCGCCCGCCCGGCCCTCCGCGGAGGCGCTCCGCGCCGCCGAGGCCGCCGCCGCGGCCGCGGACGCCGCGGAACCCGTCCTCGAACCCATCGTCGAACGCGCGGCCGAAGGCCCCGCCGAGGACCTGGCCCACAACCCCGCCGAGATGCGGGCGCACTACCGCGCCGAGGGGCTCGACGAGTCCTCGCTCGCCGCCCACCCCATGGACCAGTTCGCCCACTGGTTCAAGCAGGCCGCGCAGGCCGCCGTGGCCGGGATGATCTACGAGCCGAACGCGATGATCGTCTCCACGGCGGACGCGGACGGCCGTCCGAGCTCGCGCACGGTCCTCATGAAGCAGTACGACGCGGAGGGCTTCGTCTTCTACACCAACTACGACTCCCGCAAGGCCCGGGACCTCGCGGCCAACCCGCACATCTCGCTGCTCTTCCCCTGGCACCCCATGGCCCGCCAGGTCATCGTCACCGGCACCGCGCACCGCACCGGCCGCGACGAGACCGCCGCCTACTTCCGCACCCGCCCCCACGGCTCCCAGCTGGGCGCCTGGGCCAGCGCCCAGTCCTCCGTGATCCCCACCCGGGACGAGCTGGACACCGCCTACGAGGAACTGGGCGCCCGCTACCCCGAGGGCTCCCAGGTCCCGGTCCCGCCGCACTGGGGCGGCTTCCGCATCGTCCCCGAGACCGTCGAGTTCTGGCAGGGCCGCGCGAACCGCCTCCACGACCGCCTCCGCTATGCCGTCCAGCCCGACGGCGCCTGGCGGGTGGAGCGGCTCAGCCCCTGAATCCGCCCCGGACGCAGACGACCCGCGAGCTCTGGTCCCTCCGCCTGACGGCGGAGAAGCCGGCCGGACGTACCGGCGAGCTCGCGGGTCGGGTGACTGCGTTGGATTAGGCCGGCTGCACGTATCTCGCACGCGCTGGTCCGGCACCGCACCGAGTGTGGTGACGGGCCACTAGCCCGCAGCCACCTCCGACGTCCGGTGTGCATACATGCTCCGAACCACCTCCTTTCTTCGGTGCTCCCCACCCTAAGAACCCCTTCGCCACCGATCAACAGCTTTTTTCCGGGAGCCTTTTTCCGGAGCCGCGCGGACGCACGTCCGCGGGCCCGCCCGAGCCGGGGCGAGGATTTCCTCGAATTCTTTCCGGAAGGGCATGTGGGCTGGGTCACGTTCCAGTTGAATGTGAGGAAGCGAGGGGACGAGCGCCGTACGTACGGACGCAGCAGCCTGCAGGGGGTTCAGGTGAGTGCTTCCCGGCGTAGGGGGACCACGGACGAGCTGGGGCCGGGCGAGCCCGGCCGGGACGGTTCCGATCTTCTGGCCGCCCTGCTGGACGGGATGGACGCGGCGTTGTGCGCCTTCGACGCCCAGGGGGTGGTCACCCACTGGAACCGCGAGGCCGAGCGGATTCTCGGCTGGTCCGCCGCCGAGGCCGTGGGGCGGCACGGGTTCGCCGGCTGGGCCGTGCGGAGCGCGGACGCCGCCGAGGTCGAGGCATGGCTGATGTCCGCGATGCGGGCCACCGGGCGTCAGGTGCACGAGTTCGCGCTGCTCACCAAGGACGGCGGGCGGGTGCTGGTACGGACCCAGTCCGCGACGGTGCGGGGGCCCGACGGGAAGCCCGCCGGTGTCTACTGCGCCTTCAGCGAGGTCCATACGCAGATCGACCTGGAGCGGTCCATCGCGCTGAGCGAGGCCCTGTTCGAGGACGCGAGCTGGGGCGTGGTGCTGGTCGACGCGGATCTGCGCCCGGCCGTCGTCAACGCCCACGCCGCCCGGGCGCTCGGCACCGGCCGCACGGCCGTGCTGGGGCGGCCGCTCGGCGATCTGCTGACGCAGGGCGTCGAGGAGCTGGAGAGCGCGCTGACCCATGTGCTCGCCGAGGGCGCCCCGCCCGCGCCGGCCGAGATGTGGGTCAGCGTGCGCACGACCGACGGCGAGAAACGGCGGTGCTGGCGCAGCGGGTTCGTACGGCTGGCCTCCCCGCTCGCGGAAGAGCCGGTACCGCTGGGCGTGGGATGGCTGTTCCAGGACATCACCGAGGCGAAGCAGGCCGAGCAGGAGGCGGCGCTGCTGCGCTTCCGGGCCAACCAGCTGCACCGCGCCGCGCGGGCGGCCGTCGAGTGCGAGGACCCGCTGGAGGCGGCCGTCGTCCATCTGGACTTCGCGCTCGCCGGATTCGCCGATCACGCGCTGGTCGACCGGGTGGCGGGCGGCCCGGTGGCGGACGCGGAGGGTCCGATACGCCTGGTACGGGCCGCCGAGACGCCGTCCGGGGCGCCCGGGCCCAGCCTGCTCGCCGGAAAGGCCGGACTGCCCGTCCGCTACAAGGAGGGCCACCCCGCCCTGCAGTGCGTGGCACGCGTCGGCTGCGTGCGGGCCGGAGCGGGTGCCGCGGACCCTGAGCAGGCGCGGGAGTGGGCCCTCGCCCGGCAGTGGCCCGCGGACGCGGTGCACGCGCTGTGCGCGGTGCTCCGCAGCCGGGGCCGGACCCTCGGCGTGGTGACGTTTCTGCGGGGCGCCGGGCGCACCCGGTTCGAGCGCGCCGACGCGGTGTACGGGGAGGACGTGGCGGTACGGATCGCCGCCGCGCTGGACCTGGCCGACCTGGTGGAGAGGGCGCCGTAGCCGCTTCGCAGGGCCTAGCTCTGCTGGTAGAAGATCCGGTCGCGGTACTCCCGCAGGATCCGCCCGTTCCACTCGTGGCCGCCGTCGACGTTCCCCGACCTGAGCAGCGGCGGTTCGACGCCGCGCTCGGCCAGCGTGGCCGCGGCCGTGGCCATGACCGCCTGGAGCAGCGCCGTGGTGACGACGGTGGAGGCGGGGGCGAAGGGCGCGGGGATGGTGTCGAGGGTCAGCTCGGCGTCGCCCACCGCGATCTTCGAGTCGAGGACGAGGTCGCAGTGGTCCCTGAGATACGTACCGGAGGAGTGCCGCGACTTCGTTTCCGAGGCGTACGCCACCGAGGTCACCCCGATGACCTTCACCCCGAGGGCGCGGGCGGTCATGGCCATCTCCACCGGGAGCGCGTTGCGGCCGGACAGGGAGATGATCACCAACAGGTCCCCGGAGCGGAGCGGGCCGGCCTCGATGACCGCGCTCGCCAGGCCGTCGACCCGCTCCAGCGCGGAGCCCAGGGTGGCCGGCATGACATCGACGCCCACGACGCCGGGGACCGTGAGCAGGTTCATCAGGGCGAGGCCGCCCGCGCGGTAGACGAGGTCCTGCGCGGCCAGCGAGGAGTGCCCGGCGCCGAAGGCGAACAGCCGGCCGCCGGAGACGACGGTGTCCGCGATCAAGCGGCCCGCCGCCGCGATCGGCTGGGCCTCCTCGTCCCGCGCCCGCCGCAGCAGCCCGATCGCCGCGTCGAAGAACCGCTCGGCCGGCGTGCCCCCGTGCCCGGGCTCCCCGCCCCGTGGTTCCCCGGCCTTCGCCTCCTCGCCGCGCGCTTCCTCGCCCCTCGGCCTCTCGCTCATCTCAGGCGCCCCTTTCGAAGTCTTGGTGGATCGGTGGATCGGCGGATCGGCGGATCGGCGGATCGGCGGATCGGCGGATCGATCGCTGCGCACGGCGCCCGGACGGGGCACCGACCACGCACCGGCGCCCGTGACGGCCTGTGCCGCGGATCACGTTGCGGTCTGGACCAGTGGGATGTCAATACGGCGCTCGTGCGGGCGGACGCGCCCCTGTACCCGTCGCGGGGGCCCGGTAATCCCCCCGGTTGCCTCGGCGCGCCACGGTTGTCAGTGGGATGCGTCAGAATTGACTCAGGGCCAGCGCACGCGCCGGTGAGCCGCGGAGCCTCCGGCAGATCACATCGAGGGGCACGTATGTCCGGACTGATCGACACCACGGAGATGTATCTCCGCACCATCCTCGAGTTGGAGGAGGAAGGCGTGGTCCCCATGCGCGCCCGGATTGCCGAGCGGCTGGACCAGAGTGGCCCGACGGTCAGCCAGACGGTGGCGCGGATGGAGCGCGACGGTCTGGTCGGCATCGCGTCGGACCGGCACCTGGAGCTGACGGACGAGGGCCGCCGGCTCGCCACCCGCGTGATGCGCAAGCACCGCCTGGCCGAGTGCCTGCTGGTCGACGTGATCGGGCTGGAGTGGGAGCAGGTGCATGCCGAGGCATGCCGCTGGGAGCACGTGATGAGCGAGGCGGTGGAGCGCCGCGTCCTGGAGCTGCTGCGCCACCCCACCGAGTCGCCGTACGGAAACCCGATCCCGGGCCTGGAGGAGCTGGGCGAGAAGGACGGCGCGGACCCGTTCCTGGACGAGGGCATGGTGTCACTGGCCGACCTCGACGCGGGCACGGACGGCAAGACGGTGGTCGTGCGGCGCATCGGCGAGCCCATCCAGACGGACGCCCAGCTGATGTACACGCTGCGGCGGGCGGGCGTGCAGCCCGGCTCTGTGGTCAGCGTGACGGAGTCCGCGGGCGGCGTCCTGGTCGGCAGCGGCGGGGAGGCCGCCGAGCTGGCGGTCGACATCGCCTCCCATGTGTTCGTGGCCAAGCGCTGAGCCGGTCCCTTCGTCCCCGGCCGTACGGCGCCGACGCCCCGTACGGCCGGTCGGGGGCCCGGTTCGCGCCACGTCCCGTCAACGCCTGAGACCCGGGTGATCGCTGTGGCGGTCACCCGATCCCGCGGTCCTCAAGATTCAATGTGCGGAATCGCAGCGCTTTGGCCGTTCGCGTGCGAGGCTGTCGCGTGAGGCATATGACCTGAGGGCTCTTGGCCGGTGGGTGACAGCGATGTCGCCTGGTCAGGGAGGGGGCGGGCGGATGTGCCACGGACATGGGGTGGGCCCCGGCGCCGTTGGGCGCCGGGGCCTGTCCTCCCCTGTTCTGACCCGGAGCCCCGAGCTCCCAGGGTCATCCCCCTCGGACCGGTTTTCCCCGAGCGGTCCGCCTCCCGCAGAAGATCTCCCCGCGCAGACGGCGGCCAATCATGGCGGAGGGTCACTCGAAGGAGGGGTGTTGCCGCCGGAAACCGCATTTTCGAATAGCCATTCGATAGCGTGGGGGTGACGATCTCACCGGACCGCGCGCTGTGACCAACGGTACGTGGCACGGCAGCACAGGACACAGGCCACCCCGGCACCGGACCGACACCCGACGCACGGGGGTGGCCCGCGACACCAGCGGCAGCAGCAGGGGCAGCAGGACCACAGCGGCAGCAGACGAGCGTGGACCGGCCGCGCGAAGCGGGGCGAGCGGTCCGAGCGGAGCAGGGGGGTGCCTGGAGGATGGTGCGGCGCATCGACGTGACCGGAGCGGGCGGCGTACGCCTCGCCGCATGGGAGTTCGCGGAGCCTCCCAAGACCGGGGAGGCCGAGCACCCGCCCGGTGTGCTCTTACTGCACGGGCTCATGGGCCGGGCCTCGCACTGGGCGTCCACCGCCCGCTGGCTCTCCGAGCGGCGTCGTGCCGTCGCGCTCGACCAGCGCGGCCACGGCCAGAGCGACAAGCCGCCCGAGGGCGAGTACACCCGCGAGGACTACATCGACGACGCCGAGGCCGCCGTAGAGCAGCTCGGCCTCGCCCCGGTCGTCCTGGTCGGCCACGCCATGGGCGCCCTGACCGCCTGGCAGCTCGCGGCCAAACGCCCGGACCTGGTCCGCGGCCTGGTCGTCTGTGACATGCGGGCCTCCGCGCTCGGCGCCGCGTCACAGCGCGAGTGGGAGGGCTGGTTCAAGTCCTGGCCCCTGCCCTTCGCCACGCTCGCCGACGTCCGCAAGTGGTTCGGCGAGGACGACCCCTGGGTGGAACGCCCCAATCCGGCCCGCGGCGCGTTCTACGCCGAGGTGATGGCCGAGTCGGCGGACGGCTGGCGGCCCGTCTTCGAACCCGAGCAGATGCTGAAGTCCCGCCGGACGTGGGTCTACGACGCGCACTGGGAGGAGCTGGCGCAGGTCCGGTGCCCGGCCCTGGTCGTCCGCGGCCTGGACGGCGAACTGGGCCGGGCGGAGGCACAGGAGATGGTGCGCGTCCTGCCGCACGGCCGGTACGCGGAGGTGCCCGACGCGGGCCACCTCGTCCACTACGACCAGCCGGAGGCCTGGCGCGCGGCGATCGAACCGTTCGTCGACGGCCTGCTCACCCCCTGACCGCACCCGGCCCGGGACCCCTGGTCACAGCCCTACCCCTTGCTCACCGCCGCCAGGATCTCCGGCAGCCGCCGTGCCGTCCGGGGTGCCGCGAGACGCAGTCCGAGAAGGACGAGCAGCGCCCCGTAGACGGCGCCGGCGGGCAGCAGCAGCCAGGCCCAGTGCTTCCCGTCCGACGTGACGTTCAGCCAGATCGTCGCCGCGATCACGGGCGAGGACAGCAGGGCCCCCGAGACCATGCCGCCGAAGAGGGAGATCCAGGCGAGCCCCGCCTGCCCGGGGACCACGTTCTTGTAGCCCTCCTGCGGGATCGAGTACGGGAAGCTCGCCGAGGTCCAGGCGCCGGTCGCCAGCATCGCGCCGAGCAGGGCGAAGGACAGTCCGAGCACCTCGGGCAGCCTGGGCCAGGCGCCGAGCAGCGCGGTGGTGACGACGGTGACGAGGGCGGCGTACGGCACGGTGATCAGCAGCAGGGCCAGCGCCCGGCCGCGCAGTTCGGCGTAGGCGTCACGGGGCGAGGAGATCGTCATCGCGACCATCCAGAACGCGGAGGTGTCCTGGCCGAACTGGTTGTACATCTGGATGCCGAGCATCCCCGCCGCGAAGCAGGCGAAGTAGACGGAGCCGGTGCCCTGGAGGGCGTTGAAGACCGGCACGATCAGCCCGATCGCCAGCGAGGTCACCCACGCCGCCTTGGTCTTGGGGTCGCGCCACACATAGCGCAGGCTGCGCTCCATCACCGTGCCGGTGCGGCCCGCGGGCAGCAGCCGGGACAGCCGCGTCGAGGCGCCCTCCCGGGGGCCCGGTTCGGCGGCCTGCAGGGTGGACCCGTCCGGCGCGGTCATCAGCTTCGTCAGACTGCGCGACCACAGGGTCCCCAGCCCCGCCACCGCGGCGGCGCTCAGCGCGAGCTGGGCGAGCCCGGTGCCGTAGGAGCCCTTGCTCATGGAGTCCACCGCGCCGATCGCGGAGGCCGGCGGAACCCAGCGCAGCACGTCCGCGACCGGGTTCAGCTGCGTGAGTCCGCCCGGACCGAGCCGCTGCGCGCCGAAGTTCACGAGCTGGGCGCCGACGGCGACGACGAGCCCGCTCAGGACGGCCAGATCACGCCCTTTGCGGCTGGTCAGCAGCCGGATGTTGGCGGCGGCCACGGCTCGGGCGAGCGCCACGCACACCAGCAGTGCGAGCACGACCGCGACGACGGCGGTGGCGTAGGCCGCCGCCCCGTGCGCCACGGACACCACGGAACCGGCGAACAGGCACAGGGTGAACAGGGGCCCGATGCCGACCAGGGACGCCACCAGCAGGGCCCGTATGAGCGGCTGCGGGCGCAGCGGCAGCATCACCAGGCGGGTCGGGTCCAGGGTCTCGTCCCCGCTGGGGAAGAACAGCGGCATCACGGCCCAGCCCAGCGCCAGGATCATGGCCAGCAGCACGGCGACGGTGGCGGCGTGCGTCGAGCCGCGCAGGGCGATCAGACCGATCAGCTGCAGGGCCGCGAACAGCAGCACCACGACGACGGTCGTGACATACGCGGCCCGCCGCCCGGCGGACTGCCGCAGCCCGTTGCGCAGCAGGGACAGCTTGAGTCGTACGAGGGTGGGAGTGAGACCGGGGGCGCTCATCGGGCGCCGCCGCCGAGCCAGTCGAGGTCGGCACCGGTGTTCTGGGCGCGCGCACCGACCAGTTCGAGGAACGCCTGTTGGAGCGTGGGCGCGCTGCCCCGTACGTCGGCGAGCGGGCCGTGCGCGCGGATGCGTCCGGCGGCCATGACCGCGACCCAGTCGCACAGCGACTCAACCAGCTCCATCACATGGGAGGAGAAGACGACGGTGGCGCCGGAGGCGGTGTACCGCTCCAGGACACCGCGGATGGTCTGCGCGGAGACCGGGTCCACGCCCTCGAACGGCTCGTCCAGGAAGAGCACTTCGGGGTTGTGGAGAAGGGCGCAGGCGAGCCCGATCTTCTTGCGCATACCGGTCGAGTAGTCGACCACCAGCTTGTGCTGGGCCCCGGCCAGGTCGAGGACGTCGAGGAGCTGGGTGGCCCGCTTGTCCACCTCGGCGCCGGGCAGTCCCCGCAACCTGCCGGTGTACGCGAGGAGTTCACGGCCGGAGAGACGCTCGAAGAGGCGCAGGCCCTCGGGCAGGACGCCGATGCGGGCCTTGATCGCGACCGGGTCGCGCCACACGTCGTGCCCGACGATCTCGACGGTCCCCTGGTCGGGCCGCAGCAGCCCGGTGACCATGGACAGGGTGGTGGTCTTGCCGGCGCCGTTCGGCCCGACGAGCCCGATGAACCGCCCTGCGGGCAGCTCCAGATCGATCCCCGCGACGGCGACCTGTTCCCCGTACCTCTTCCAGAGCCCCTGCACCCGTACGGCGGGCGTGCCCGCCCCTGCTCCATTGGTCATGGGAGCACCATACGGGGGCGGTTGCGTCCCTGGGGGCATGGGCCGGTGGCCGTTCGGCCGGGCCGCCGCGCGGGTATGGGCGAGTGCCCTCCGACGCGGCCGGGACCGGCGGACGGGATCGCGAACGGGCTACCGATCCCTTCCGCAGGCGTACGCCAGCGGGGAGATCAGCTCCTCGGCGTCCGGCAGCCACCGGTTCGCGGGCGTCGGCCGGCAGGCCCACTGCACGGCCCCCCGCGACCCGTACCGGGTGGGCGGCGCGGCCACGTATCCGCCCTCGCCGAGGGTGACCAGATCGAGGGAGGAGGGCGACCAGCCCAGGTTGCGCACCAGGTCGGGGACCTTCGCGGAGGCCCCGGGCAGGACGAAGAACCGCATACGCCGGTCCGGCGCCAGCGTCACCGGCCCGAGGGTCAGCTCCATCCGCTCCATGCGCGCGAGGGCGAGGAAGCCGGCCGTCTCCGGGACCTCGATGGCGTCGAACGTCCGCCCGGTGGGCAGCAGGATGGACGCGGTGGGCTGTGTGGACCACATCCGTCGCACGGCCGTCGCGCTGCCGGTCGCCTGCGTCGCCCAGTCGTCGCCCGCCGGGTGCGCGCCGGGCGTGGGGCAGGAGGGCTGATCGCAGGAACAGCGGTGCATCCCCGCCACGGCCTCCAGCCAGGTGCCCGGGAACACGTCCCAGTGGCGTTCCTCGGCGTAACGAACCGCGGCTTCCAGGAGTGAGTCGCCGCGCTGCTTGGGGATGTGGGCAGCTTCAGGGCCCGCGATGGTGTCTTCCACGATGAACTCAACTCTAGTCGTCACCGGGGGTTACGCCCGCCTACCGCGAGCCATCTCCCGCCCGGGGAACGGTTTTTGGGCATGCCCTTTCTATCAGGTTTTGTCCCACATGCGCCGGGGAGGAGCACCGGTTCCGCGGGCGGGGCGCATGGATGCACGGGTGGGGGCGCGCAAGAGGATCGGCAGCGGGGGCGGGGTAACCAGGTGGGGGGGGACAGCATCAGTCTTTACCCCGGCAATCCTCGCATGTCTCGCATCAGAGGCATGTCCGCTGGGCATCGATCTTCAAGGCCGGATCTTTTCGGTGCACGGAAAGAGTGTTCCCGGTGGTCCGGCCGGAGAAGACACGTCAACTCGGTGCGTGAGCAGGCACCGCACCCACAGGGGGTACGCCATGGCCGCAAGGCCACTCGTCGCACGACAGCCGAACGAACGGCTTCAGGCACTCATTCAGGAAGCGGGCTGCTCGAACGCGGGGCTCGCCCGCCGGGTCAACATGTGCGGCGCCGAACACGGCCTCGATCTGCGCTACGACAAGACGTCGGTGGCCCGTTGGCTGCGCGGACAGCAGCCGAGGGGCCGGGCCCCGGCGATCATCGCCGAGGCGCTGGGCCGCAAGCTGGGCCGCACGGTCACGATCGACGAGATCGGCATGGCCAACGGCAAGAACCTCGCGTCCGGCGTGGGTCTGCAGTTCTCGCCCACGGTGCTCGGCGCCATCGAGCAGGTCTGCGAGCTGTGGCGCAGCGACGTCGGCCGCCGGGACTTCCTGTCCGGCTCGTCGGTCGCCGCGTCGGCGCTGGTCGAGCCGAGCCGGGACTGGCTGATCTCCGCGCCGGACGCGCAGGTCGCGCGGTCGGCCGGGCCGCGGGTGGGCCCGTCGGACGTGGCCGCGGTGCGCGCGACGACCCAGGCACTGGTCCAGCTGGACCACCAGTACGGCAGCGGCCATGTGCGCCCGGTCGTCGTGCACTACCTCAACAGCGTCGTCTCGGGACTGCTGGCCGGCTCCTACCGGGAGGCCGTGGGACGCGACCTGTTCGCCGCGGTCGCCCGGCTGACCGAACTCGCCGGATACATGGCCGTCGACACCGGGCAGCCCGGACTCGCGCAGCGGTACTACATCCAGGCGCTGCGGCTCGCCCAGGCGGCGGGCGACCGCGGGTACGGCGGCTATGTGCTGGCCGCCTCCATGAGTCATCTCGCCGCGCAGCTCGGAAACCCGCGCGAGATCGCGCAGTTGGCGCGCGCCGCCCAGGAGGGGGCACGCGGACGGGTCACCCCGCGCGCGGAGGCGATGTTCCATGCCGCCGAGGCGCGGGGGCACGCGCTGATGGGCGATGTCCGCGCCACCCAGCTCGCGGCGGGGCGCGCGGTCACGGCACTGGAGGCCGCCGACACGGCGTCCGGGGACGACCCGGCGTGGATCGCCCACTTCGATCACGCGTATCTGGCGGACGAACTGGCGCACTGCCACCGGGATCTGGGGCAGGCCGAGGCGGCGGCCCGGCGCGCGGAGGAGTCCCTCGCCGGGCACCCCGAGTCCCGGGCCCGGCGCCGGGCGATCGGCTATGTGCTGCTCGCCACGGCCCAGGTGCAGCAGCGCGAGGTGGAACAGGCCTGCCACACGGGCCTGAGGGCCGTGGAACTGCTCGGCTCCCTCAGGTCCAACCGCGGCGCCGAGTATCTGGAGGACCTCCAGCAGCGGCTGGAGCCGTACCAGGACGAGGCGGTGGTCCGGGAGTTCGGGGCGCGGATGGACCTGGCAGCCGCGGCGTAGGCCTCCGGCCGGGGAGCCACCGGAGATCCCGGCGCGGGGGCTCGCGGAGATCCCGGCGCGCGGGCCCCGGCCGGCCGTGGACGGTGTCTCCCGTCGTGGACGGGGGCCCGGCCGCGCACAGAGATGAACCCACCGTGAACGGAGGGACTCGCCGCCCCGCCCCTCCCTGGTGGTTTGTGACTGCTCGCGTGGTTCCCCCCGCTCTCGGGGGGCCGCTCCACCCGTGCGGCGTGGCACCCGGCTCAGGGGACCCGGTAGCGTGAGCCGACGATTCCGTAGGTTCCCCCGATCGTAGGAGTCCCGGTGACGCAGAGTGGACAGGGCGAGGAGCCCTCGGCGCGGCCCGCGCGCGAAGGCATCGTGCTGCCCTCCGACGGCGGCGAGCCCCTGCTGCCGGGCATGACGGGCGGGGCGAACGGTGCCGCGGTCCCTGCGGGCCGCCACGGCGCGCCCCCCGCGCCCGCCCCCGACGGCCACACCACCCCGGCGGGCGGCCAGAGCTGGGGCCAGCCGTGGGGTCCGGGGCAGCAGTCGGCCCAGACGCCCCCCGCCCAGGGCTGGGGCGCCGACGCCGGGCAGTCCTGGGGGGCGCAGCAGCCGGCGCAGCAGTCCTGGGAGCAGCCCGCCGACCCCCGTTCCGCCTGGGGCGACGTCCCCGGACCGCGGCAGGGCGGCGCCGGGCCGCTGCCGCCCGAGGGCGCGCAGCCGTCCCCGTACGGGACGAACGGGCAGCTCCCGGTCCACGGCGGGCCGCAGCCGCCGCACTCCGCACCCCTGCCGGCCCCCGTGGACGAGGGCGCCACGCAGTACATCCCCCCGGTGGCCACCGCGCCCGACGAGGGCGCGACGCAGTACCTCCCGCCGGTCACCGCCGAGGGAGCCACCCAGTTCATCCCGCCGGTCGCGGGAGCCCTGCCGCCGGAGCGGCCGACGGACGACGCGACACAGTTCCTCGGCCGGTCCGGGGCGATGCCCCCCGCCGGTCCCGACGCGCAGGCCACGCAGTACCTCCCGCCCGTGCCCGGACAGCCGGGCCCGGCTCCCTACGGCGCCCCGGCGGGCGGCGCCGGGCAGCCGCCGGCGGTGTTCGACAACCTCTTCCGGGCCGGCCCGGGCGGCGCCGAGTCCACCCAGAACCTGCCGCGGTTCGACGCGCCGGATGCCCCGGGTATGCCCCCGGGCCGGACGGCCGGACGGCGCGGCGACGACGGCGGAGGCGCCCGTAGGGGTTCGCGCGTTCCGCTCATCGCGGCCGTCGGCGTGGGCATCGTCGTCCTCGGCATCGGAGCGGGCGCCCTGCTCGGCGGCGGCGACAAGGGCGACCACAGCACGTCTGTCGCGGCGACCGGCCCGGCCGCGGACTCCTCGTCCTCCTCGTCGGGCGGCGGCGACCCGGCCAAGGCGCAGGCCGTCGCGCTCGACAAACTCCTCTCGGACAGCGGCAACAGCCGTGGCGCGGTGATCAAGGCGGTGGCCGACGTCAAGGGCTGCCAGAACCTCGACCAGGCCGGCACCGATCTGCGCGACGCGGCGAAGCAGCGCAACGACCTGGTCGGCCGGCTGTCCGGGCTCGCGGTCGACAAGCTCCCCGCGCACGGTGAGCTGACCGCCGCGCTCACCAGCGCGTGGAAGGCGTCCGCCGCCGCCGACACCCACTACGCGGCCTGGGCCGACCAGGTCTCGGCCGACAAGAAGGGGTGCCACAAGGGCCAGGCCCGCACCACCGGCCAGACCGCGGCCGGCAACCGGGCCAGCGGCACGGCCAGCGCCCAGAAGGCCAAGGCCGCCAACCTGTGGAACGCCATCGCCCAGAAGTACGGCCTGACCCAGCGCCAGCCGACCCAGCTGTGACACACCGCGAGGTGCACCCCCCGCCGCACGCGCGGACCGGGGTGGTGCACCTCACGTCTGTCCGCTGATCGCACGGACCGCAGGGCCGCACACGCCGTCCGCTCATCCGCACGGACCGGGCGGCGCCCCCTGCGGCACGGCTCACTCGCTGGTCGCGTTCTCCAGCGTCTTGCCCACGTTCACAAAGCCCTTGCGCGCTCCCACCAGCCGTCCGTCGTGGACGACCTGGAGCGTCACGTCCGAGTTGATCAGGCGCGGGAAGTCGACCACCGCGGTCAGGTCCTGGAAGCGCCACCTCAGGGTCGGAGTGAGACCCCCCGTGTCCACCTTCAGGCCGTTGTCGAGGGCCGAGCGGATTCCCTGCGCGGTGATCTCGCCGGTGCCGAGCGATTCGATGACCTTCGACAGGACGGTGTACGCGATCCACGTGGTCTGCACACCGGCGTCCGCCGGGTCGATCCGGTTGTCGCCGAAGGCCTGCTCGCGGATCACCTTCTTCATCGGTTGCCAGCGCGCGTCCGTGGCCTCCGGGTACCAGCTGGTGATGTAGGCGTCCTCGTACGGTCCCGACTTGCCGCCCGACGTGTCGATCACCGACTGGTCGACGCTGCCGAGCACGGAGGCCGTGCGCACCGCCGGGTAGCTGTCGCTCAGGCGGCGGAAGGAGTCCATGAACGTGCCGGTGCGCTCGTCGAGCGAGGGCACCACGCACCCCTTGAGTTGCGGATTCACGGTCGCCTTCTGCAGCGCCTGCTGCGCCTGCTGGTCGAGGGCGGTGGCGTCCTCGGCGGCGCGCACGTCCTCGGCGTCGGCGTGGCCGCCCGCCTTCAGTCCGGCGTCGAGCAGCAGCGGAAGCTGGTCGCCGGCGATGGTGTCGGGCCGTACCAGTGCGACGGGACCGCAGCTCTTGCCCAGTTCCTCGCCGAGTCCGGCCAGCAGCGCGGGCTGACCGCCGTTGACGGGGTAGGAGAGGACGCTCTTGAACTCGTCGTCGGTGAGTCCGTAGCCGCCGATGTAGGGGATGCCGGCCGACTCCAGCGGGGAGAGGAAGGAGGACGCGTACTGGCTGTAGGAGCCGACGACCGCGACGGCCTTCTCCTTGACGGCGGTGCGGGCGCATCGCGCGGCGTCCACGTAGTCATTGTGGTCGTTGCAGGTCAGGACGTTGAGCTTGTGGCCGGCGATCCCGCCGTGCGCGTTGACGTAGCGTGCGTAGGCCTTCGCCATCGCGGGCATGCCCGGCTTGTTGGTCGCCGAGGTCTTGTCCGGTGCCCAGGTCATGACGGTCACGGTGCCGTCCCCGGAGCCCCCCGCGGTGCCGGGGATGACACCGCACGCGGCGGCGATCGACCCGACCGCCACCAGGGCACCCGCGGTGAGCAGGGCCGTCCTGGCGCGGGGAGTCGCTTTTTTACGGACGGAATCCTGACTGCGGGGGCTGGTGGTGGAGGTGCTGGTGCGTCGCCTGCCGGTCATAGACCCGCACGATTCCGTCACACAGCTAACCCGCGAGTGACCACCGGTTAGCGCAAGGTGTCCCAGAGGTGAATTACGGGGGCCTGTGATCCGCATTTCGCAGGGAACGTACGATCGATGACCGTGCAAGGTTCGGAGAACTCTTCCCGTCGCGGCCGTCGCTCATCCACCATGGGCGGCATGCCACTCAACGACATGCCATGGTGGCGCTGGCGCAGCAATGTGCGCTCCGCGCTGCACATGCTCTCCGACCCGGTGTTCCAGCGGGACGTCTGGCTGGCCGGTGTCGAGGGATACGGCGACGTCACCGACGCCGTGTACCGCCTGGTCGAGGACACCTGGCTGGACAACTGGTCGGCCGAGAAATACGTCGGCACGATCTTCCGTGACTCGCAGGAGGCGGCGCTCGTGGACACCGCCGTCCTGCGGGTGCTGCGGATCATGCACCAGGTCGGGCCGGACGCGCCGGTGGAGACGTACGTCAACGACCCCGCGTGGCCGGAGGCGGTGCGGGCGGCACGCGACGCGCACATGCGGCTCGCGACCAGCGACGGCGAGGACCCGGACGCGCCCCCGCGCACGCTGGAGGTGCTGCGGATCCTGACCCGGACGGCGTAGCCGTCCGGGTGGCGGGACGGCCCTCCTCCCGGGCCCCCGGTCATGAGACCCTGGCCTGCATGAGTGAGCAGACCTCCCGAGCCGCGGCCACCGCCGACCAGTACGTCCTCACCCTTTCCTGCCCGGACAAGCAGGGCATCGTGCACGCCGTGTCGAGCTATCTGTTCATGACCGGCTGCAACATCGTGGACAGCCAGCAGTTCGGCGACCACGACACGGAACTGTTCTTCATGCGGGTCCACTTCTCGGCCGAGGCTCCGGTCACCGTGGACAAGCTGCGCGCGAGCTTCGCGGCGATCGGTGACTCCTTCCAGATGGACTGGCGGATCAGCCGGGCCGACGACAAGATGCGCGTCGTTCTCATGGTCAGCAAGTTCGGCCACTGCCTGAACGACCTGCTCTTCCGCGCCCGTACCGGGGCGCTGCCGGTGGAGATAGCGGCCGTGGTCTCGAACCACACCGACTTCGCCGAGCTCGTGGGTTCGTACAACATCCCCTTCCACCACATCCCTGTGACGAAGGACACCAAGTCGGAGGCCGAGACCCGGCTGCTGGAGCTGGTCCGCGAGCGCGACGTCGAGCTGGTGGTCCTGGCCCGCTATATGCAGGTGATCTCCGACGACCTGTGCAAGCAGCTCAGCGGCCGGATCATCAACATCCACCACTCGTTCCTGCCGAGCTTCAAGGGAGCGAAGCCGTACCACCAGGCCCACGCGCGCGGTGTGAAGCTGATCGGCGCGACCGCGCACTACGTCACGGCCGACCTCGACGAGGGCCCGATCATCGAGCAGGAGGTGGAGCGCGTCGGCCACGACGTGACCCCGGACCAGCTGGTCGCGATCGGCCGCGACGTGGAGTGCCAGGCGCTGGCGCGCGCGGTCAAGTGGCACGCCGAGCGCCGGATCCTGCCGAACGGCCGGCGCACGGTGGTGTTCGCGTAGGGCACCGCTCGGATCCGGTACGTGTCCCGCGCACGGACCCTGCCCGCACCCGGGTCCGCGAACGCGACCGTGTCCGACCCGTATCCGGTGTGCTTCCGATGTGCTTCCGACCCATGGACGCGACCGCGTCCGCCCTACATCCGGCTCAGTGACGCGGTCGCGAACAGCACGTCCCTGATCGCCTCCCGGTCGCCCAGCTGTCCCGCGGCCGCCTCCTCGGGCGGCACATGGCCGGCGGCCAGCCGGCAGAACTCCACCCCGTCGAGTGCGACGTGCGCCACCTCGTGCTCGGCGGAGGGGATCGCACCGGGGGAGTCGAGGGCGATCAGCCACTCGCCGCCGCCCGAGCCCTCGATCTCCAGACGCAGACTGCGCCCGGGCCGGCCCGCCGGGACCAGATGCCGGGTGCGGGCGGGCGAGGCCAGCCCGGCCCGCCGCCGTGCCGCGAGCACGTCGGGGAGCATCCGCGCCGCCAGGTCGATCATCCGGTTCAGATGGCGCGGCGCCGGCGGCTCGTACGGGTAGTCGACGGCGTCCGCGATGTCCTCGGCGTGCACCCAGCACTCGAAGGCCCGGTCCAGCATCGCGTCGTGCAGCGGCAGTCCGAACCCGCCGTAGTCCACCGTGAGCTTCCCGGTCCCGCCGGTGAACGACACCGTCCGCACCAGATCGCGGCTCTGCTCCCGCCAGGGGGAGCGCACGGACCGGGTCGGCGGGAAGTGGGCATCGCGCCAGTACGCCTCCGTGCGCCCTTGCGGTGTGGCGGACTCGGCGGTTGTGCCCGTGAGCGGGTCGTCCAGCCCCAGCGCCAGGGCCACCAGTCCGTCGACGGAGAGCAGATGGGCGATCACCCCGGCGACGGTCGTACGACGACTCGCCGGTCCCGTCCCGTCGAACCACCGCAGCCGTACGGGCGCGTGCCACTCGGCGTCGCCTATGTCCTGGAGCAGGGCGTCCAGGCGCGCGGCCTCCGCGTCGTACGGATCGGCCCAGTCCGGTACCGGGATTCGGGGCGGGCGCCGGTCCAGGCAGGTCTCCAGGACCCGGGTGCGCAGCCCCGGATCGAGGTCGAGGCTCTCCGGGCGGTGCAACAGCCCCACCGCCTCGCGCAGCCGCCGGGCCTCGTCCGCGCAGGGGCCGCAGTCCCCGAGGTGCGCCTCCACGGCCGCCGTCTCCTTCGCCGTACAGGCGGCGAGCGCCCAGGCCCCGAGCAGCGCCTTCAGCACCCGGTGTTCGAACACGGGCGGCGCTTCGGCCGCCGCGAGGGCCGCCCGGGTCCCCGCCTCCTCGCCACCCTGCACCCCGGTCATCACGCGGCCCCCGGTTCGTCGGGGGCGCCCGAGGGGTCCGTCTCGTAGGCCGTGGACAGCAACTGGAGGCCGAGGCGGAGGCGGCGCCGGGCCTCGTCCGCGGTGATGCCGAGGTCGGCGGCGGTCTGGCGGTAGTCCCGGCGCTGGAAGTAGGCGCGCTCCAGGGCGGCGCGCAGCGGTACCGGCATGGCGGTGACGATGTAGTCCGCGCGGGCCGCGACCGCGGCGCGGCGCACCTTGTGCTCCAGCTCCTCGGGGGTCCGGCCGTCCCTGGCGAGTGCAGCGGTCTCGGTGGCGCGCAGCCGCCGCACGGCGAGCCGATGGGTCAGCAGGGCGATCCAGGAGCGCAGGGGGCTCTGCTTCGGGTCGTACTCCTCGGGGTTCTCCCAGAGGCGGGCGAACACCTCCCGTGTGACGGCGTCGGCCGCCGCCTCGTCCCCGAGCACACGGTGGGCGAGCCCGTGCACCAGCGAGGCGAACCGGTCGTAGCACTCGCCGAGCGCGGCCGCCTCGCCGCGGGCGAGCCGCTGCTGCATCCTGCGGTCCCAGCGGGGTGGTGCATCCTTCTTCGTCACGCCGCCCTCCCCTCCGGTGGTGCCCGGCGCCCGTTCCGTCCAGCCTGTGACCCCTGTCTCCTCGAATGTAGTCGGCACGTCGGACAACGCACGCCCCTTTACGGCAATGTGCGCCCCTTGACGAGCCGCAGGTGATACAGGCCGGCCGCACGAGTTCGGTGCTTCAGGCGGCCGTCCACGCCGAGGGCCCCTCCGATCGGTCCTGAACGAACAAGACCGTTACCGATCGGATTGGCTCATCTGGCACGCGCTTCCGATCAATAGTTCGGTGTTTCATGGAGGGGCGTTGGGGCAGCCGCGCTGAAGGAAGCGTAGGAATGACTTCCGTTTTTTGTCGGGACGCAAGTGTGCGGGAGGCGTGGCGGTGACGCTCAAGGTGACCTACGGGGAGCGCGGCGAGTGGGCCGTGCTCCATGTCTCGGGTGAACTGGACCTGGTGACGTCGCCGGTGCTGCGCCAGCGGGTGCACGACGCGGTGGCGGACGGCCGGCACCGGGTCGTCCTCGATCTGTCGGACGTCGTCTTCTGCGACTCCAGTGGCGTTGGTGTGCTCGTCGCCACCCGCCGGCTGATCCGCTCCTGCCAGGGCGGACTCAGACTGATCCTGCCCGGACCCAGCCCGGCGGAGGGCGCGCACGTCAACAGGGTCCTCGCCGCGCTCGGGGTGCGCCGCCTCTTCGATGTCTACGCGGATGTGGTCTCGGCCACCGACGAGGAGTCACGCCCCTTGTCCGCGTGAGCCCCTCGCGCCCCCTTCCCGTGAGCCTCCGCGGTCCTTCCGCCTGAGCCCCTCACGCCCACCCGTGCGGGCTATTTACGGCCACCCTCAAAGGCCCCTCCGTGCCCACCCGCAAAGGCCTCCCACGCCCACCCGCGTGAGCCCCTCCCCCCCACCCGCCGTGAGCCCCCACGCGCGTCCGTATCACCCCCTGCGCCCCGTCCATGACCCGCGCGCTCCGCCCGTATGCCCCCGTCTCCACCCCCGCGACGCGCCCGGCGCACCCCCGTCAACGGAACACTCCAGGACAGCGACACTGTTGTCCCGGAATTCCTGCGGTCTTGGTACAAGCGTCGTTTTCCGTCTCCCCCCGCGCCTCAGGCGTCGTACGCTCCGTCCGAGACGTACCCCGACTCATGTAAGGCGGCCCGAGAACACCATGGTCAGCACCGAGTACGAGCGCAGGATCGCCGCCCGTTTCGCCACCTTCGACCTGGACGGCAACGGCTACATCGACCGGGAGGACTTCAGCGCCGCGGCCAAGGCGGTCCTCGCCGAGTTCGGCACCGCGGCCAGATCCGAGCAGGGGCAGGCCCTGTACGCCGGGGGCGAAGCGTTCTGGCAGGGCATGGCCGGCATAGCGGACCGGGACGGCGACCAGCGCATCACCCGCGAGGAGTTCGTGGGCGGCGCGGTCAAGCGGCTGCGCGACAATCCCGAGCGGTTCGCGGAGATCGCCCGCCCCTTCCTGCACGCGGCGCTCGCCGTCGCGGACGGTGACCACGACGGCCGGGCCACGGTGCAGGAGACCGTGCGCGTCCTCAGGGCGCTCGGCGTGGGCGAGGAGATCGCCCGGGCGGCCGTCACGGCGCTCGACGCCGACGGGGACGGCACGGTCGGCGAGGCGGAGGTCGTGACCGCGGTCGCGCGCTACTTCACCGTGCCGGAGTAGCGCTCCCGCAGCTTGTACTTGAGCACCTTCCGCAGGGTGTCGTTCCGCGGCAGGACGTCCACCACCTCCAGCCGCTCCGGCAGCTTGTGCACCGACAGCCCCTCGGCGCGCAGATACGAGACGACCGCGTCCAAGGTCAACTCCTGTGCGCCGAGCGGCTGTTCCACCACCGCGCAGACCCGCTCGCCGCAGTCCCGGTCGGGCAGCCCGATCACCGCGACGTCCCGCACCGCGGGGTGCCCGTGGAGCAGGTCCTCGATCTCCTTGGCCGAGATGTTCTCGCCCTTGCGGATGATGACGTCCTTCAGGCGTCCGGTCAGCACCAGATGACCGCTGTCGGTGAGGCGCCCGAGGTCGCCCGTGACGAAGAACCCCTCCTCGTCGAAGGCCTCCGCCGGGCCTGCCGGGTCCAGATAGCCCTGGCAGACGGCCTCTCCCCGCAGACGCACCTCCCCGTCGACGATCCGTATCTGCATCCCCTCGGGCGGCCGTCCCTCGGTCGTCGCCAGGTTGCGCGCCGAGTCGTCCGGCCGTCCCATGGTGATCACGGGCACCTCGGTCATGCCGTACCCGTGCGCGAGCTGCACCCCCATCTCCCTGACCACCTGGTGGTACAGCTCGGGAGGCTTGGGCGCCCCGCCGCCCGCCAGCAGCCGCAGCGTCGGGATCAGCCGGGCGCCCGGCTGCTTGCGCTGCTCGGCGAGGAACATCGAGTAGAAGGCGGTGGATCCGCCGGCCACCGTCACCCCGTGCCTGCGGTACTCCTCCAGTGCGTCCGGCAGCGCGAACTGCTCGAACAACACCGCCGGGAAGCCGTACAGCAGCAGCATCACCGTGTAGTCGGGCCCGCCGATGTGCGCGTACGGGAAGGCGATCGAGCCCACGTCGTGCTCGGACAGCCGCAGCGCGTGCGCGAGGCAGGCCCCGCCCGCGATGAGGGAACGGTCCGTGTGCAGGACGCCCTTGGGGTCGGAGGTCGTCCCGGAGGTCCAGTAGATCCAGCGGACCGAGGTGCCCTCGGCGGGCGGGGGAGGCAGCACGGACGGGTCCCCGTCGGGCAGGTCCTCGTCGTCGTACGCCCGGAAGACGCCCCGCGCGCCGAGCTGCCGCGCCATCGCCGTGTGGTCGAACCCCCGCCAGACGCCCGGCACCGCGAAGAACTCCGCCCGTGCCCGGCCGAGCGCGAAGCCGACCTCGCGCTCCCGGTAGAAGGGGATGACGGGGGTCTGGACGGCCCCGAGGCGGGCCAGCGCGAAGGACAGCAGAGCCGTCTCGATACGGGTGGGCAGCTGCCAGGCGACCACGGTTCCAGGGCGCACGCCCAGGCCGTAGAGGCCGGCGGCCACCCGCTCGGCCCGCGTGCACAGCTCGCCGAAGCTCAGCGAACGCTCTCCCTGGAGCAGAACGGGCCGGTCGGGGGTGAGGGCGGCGCGCCGGGCGGCCAGTTCCCAGAGCGTCCGGGACATGCCCAGCGCGTGCGCGGTGTCGTTCACATCGACCCCCCTGTAGCTGACGGTCAGTCAGATAGTGTCCAGAGCGTAGGGCCGACCGCCTTGCCGGTCCAGAGGTGCGGGACTAGTCTGCTGCCCGGCTGATCTGACTACCCGTCAGATCTTCTGGCGCCAGGGGAGGGGATCGCACCCATGACCGAGCCGGCCGACCTGGACCGCTAGTGGAACTCGCCCACTCGCCCGAGGAGGAGGAGTTCCGGGCCGGGCTGCGCGCCTGGCTGGCCGAGGTGCTGCCGACCCTGCCCCCGAAGCCGTCCCCCGACGACTGGCCGGCCCGGCGCGCCTACGACCTCCGCTGGCAGCGGATGCTCCACGACGCCGGATACGCGGGCCTGCACTGGCCCGTGGACGCGGGCGGGCGGGGAGCCACCCCCACCCAGCATCTGATCTTCCTGGAGGAGACGGAGAATGCGGGCGCACCCTATGTCGGCGCCAACTTCGTCGGACTGCTGCACGCCGGGCCGACGATCGCCGCCGAGGGCACCCCCGAGCAGCGGGCCCGCTGGCTGCCGCCCGTGCTGCGCGGCGAGGAGGTGTGGTGCCAGGGGTTCAGCGAACCGGAGGCCGGCTCCGACCTGGCGTCGCTGCGCACGCGCGCGTGGCGGGACGGCGACACCTATGTGGTGAGCGGGTCCAAGATCTGGACCTCCCACGCCGAAGTGGCGGACTGGTGCGAGCTGCTGGTCCGTACGGATCCCTCGGCCCCGAGACACCGGGGCATCACCTGGCTCGCGCTGTCCATGGACGCACCGGGTGTCACCGTACGGCCGCTGCGGACGCTCGCGGGGTCGAACGAGTTCGCCGAGGTGTTCCTCGACGAGGTGCGGGTGCCGGTGGCCAACCGGGTCGGCGCCGAGAACGACGGCTGGCGCGTGACCATGGTGACGCTCTCCTTCGAGCGAGGCACGGCGTTCGTCGGGGAGGTGGTGGCCTGCCGCCGGGTGCTGCGCGAACTCGCCCGCGCGGCACACGACAACGGCCGCTGGGACGACGTCACGCTCCGCCGGCGGCTGGGCCGGCTGAACGCGGAGTTCCGTGCCCTGTGGCGGCTCACCCAGTGGAACGTGAGCGAGGCGGAGCGGACCGGGGGAGTGCCGGGCGTCGGCGGCTCGGTCTTCAAGCTGCGGTACTCGCACGCCCGTCAGGAACTCTTCGACACCGCCGCCGAGGTGCTGGGCGCCGGTTCCCTGGACCTCGGCCACCCCTGGGTCCTGGACCGGCTGTCCTCGCTGTCGTACACGATCGCGGCCGGCACCTCGCAGATCCAGCAGAACATCGTGGCCGAACGCATCCTGGGGCTGCCGAAGGGGCGGTGACCGACCGTGCGCTTCCAACTGACCGACGACCAGCAGGCGTTGCGGGCGGGCGTGCGCGCGCTGCTGGCGGGCCGCTTCGGCCGGGACGCGCTGCGCGCCGCCGTCGCGCGGCCCGGTGTGCTCGACCGCGCGCTCTGGCGTGCGCTGGGCGAGGCGGGCCTGTTCGCGCTGCGGCTGCCGGAGGCGGCGGGCGGGGTCGGGCTGGGGCTGCCCGAGGCGGTCCTCGCCTTCGAGGAGGCGGGCCGGGCGCTGCTGCCGGGCCCGCTGGTGGCCACGCATCTGGCGGCCGGCGAGGTGCCGGGCGCGGCGAGCGGCGAGACGGTGGTCACGGACGTGTCCGGCGGCCTGGTGGAGTGGCTGGCCGAGGCGGACGTCGTGCGGGGGGACGCGACGGGTGCCGTACCGGTCCGCTCGGTGGACCCGCTGACCCCTCTGCACCGGGTGGTGCGGCCCCGGGGCGCCGCCCCCGTGCCCGGCCACCCGGACCCGGTGGCCGTCCTCCTCACCGCCGCCGAGCAACTGGGCGGCGCCGCCCGGACCTGCGAGCTGGCGGTGGCGTACGCGCGGACCCGCGAGCAGTTCGGGCGGCCGATCGGTGCCTTCCAGGCGGTCCAGGGGCTGTGCGCGCAGAGCCTGGTGCGGGTGGAGACGGCCCGGGCGGCGGTGTACGCCGCTGCCGTCACCGCCGATCCCCTCGACCTCGCCGCGGCCCGTCTGCTCGCCGACGAGGCGGCGGTCCGCGGCGCGCGCGACTGCCTCCAGGTCCACGGCGGTATGGGTTTCACATGGGAGGCCGAGGTGCATCTGTTCCTGAAGCGGGCCTGGGTGCGGACCCATCGTACGGGTAACGATACGCAGAGTTACGGCATCTTGGCCGATGATCTCCTCTCCGAGGCGCTCTGACCCCCTCTGTCCAGGCATTCTTCGGGGTAAGTGCCTGTGGGTGTCGCGGATTGTGGCAATCCAGAATTACGGAGCGTTGATACCGGGTTGTGTCCTACGCGTGACTTGTCACGGGCTGGAGTCGGGACGGGGCTCCGGTACCTTGTGTGGGATGCGAGTGGTTCCGAGCACGAGCCTTACCGGTGCGGCCCCTGTGGCGGCGCCGGATCCGGCGACGCATGCCGCTCGCGGGGCGGTGCGGGCCCCCGTATTCGCCTGTTCGACTCCCCGTGGCAAGCGTCGCACAGTATGGCGTACGCGTACTCCTTCACGCTGGAATATGCCCGAAGCGCTTGTTGGGGTGACTGTACGTCAACCATGCTGTCGTGCAAGGGAATCACGGTGTGTGATCCTGGTTCCTGCCATGCAGACGATGACCACGATCGTGGCGCTCGCGAGGCGCGAGGCGATGTGTCCGCCGGTTCGGATGGTGTGAGCGGTGCAGGTGCTTCAAGTGCAGCTGGAGATCCGGCCCGACCCCGCGGAGGTGGGGCGAGCCCGGAGATGGGCACGCTCCCGGCTCGCCGGGTCGGGGATAGGCGCGGAGGAGCCGCTCGCCGAGACCCTGATCCTGCTCGTCTCCGAACTGGTCACCAATGCCGTGGTGCACACCGGCTGTCCCGCCGTGCTGCGCCTGCTGCTGACGGGGGTCCGGGACGACCCCTCCGGCGCCCCGTCGGGCACCGTCCGTCTTGAGGTGGCCGACATCAGCGCCCGCCCGCCGGTGCCCCGGCACGCGCTGGGCGACGAGACCGGTGGCCGCGGGCTGGAACTTGTCGACGGCCTCGCCGACCGCTGGGGCTGGGACCCGGAGGGCGCGGGCAAGCGCATCTGGTGCGAGGTGGACCGCTGCACCGCGGCGGTCGCAGGCCGGATCGCGGCCTGCGCGAGCGAGACGGCGCTCGCCGATCTCGCGTTCGGCGCGGTCTAGTGCCGCGACCGGAAAGGTTCACCGGCTCGCGACTCCCCCAGCCTGGCGACTGGGAGGTGCCCCCAGGCACGGCATCTCGCCGCGTTGTCGTATCACCCGAGTACATCCAGTACGCGGGCGATGCTCCGCCGTGCGATCTAACGCACCGGACGCCGCGAGCTATCCGGCAAACCGTCCGGCCACAGCACTAGCGGAATCCGCGCACACGGGATCGGTCGCCAGGGTGTGCCCTGGCCGGGTTCCTGGCGCGGGCGTGAGCCTTGGCCGGTCCGTGGCGCGGGCGTACGCGCCCGGGCGCCCGGCCGCACCGGCTCGGCCGTCCGGGGCGGAGCGGAGTTCGGATGCGCCGGGGCGTGCTTCCGTGCGCGCTGTCGAGGGCGTAAGTGAGGAATCCCCGAGCGGCTGTTGACGCCCTGTGTCCGGGTGATCACGCTGGTGTCCAGCGGTGCGCCGCGAGGGGACGGCGAGGGTCGCGGTGACGGGGCCCTCGGCGAGTGCGGATCGCGATGCGGCGGCGGCTCCCTACAGGGTCGGACGATCCTCCGAGATCGTCCGAGGGGCGGGCGGGCGCGCCGGGGCCGGATGGCGGTGCGCGGTGCCGCGCTCGGGGCGAGCAAGGGCGTGCCGCCATCCGAACCACCTTCCCTGCCGCCCCTCTTCCCCGTGCCAACCCGGCCGCGCCCCCTAGAGGATCGCCACCGGCGCCACGGGCCCTCCCGTGCCACCGGTGAACGGCTCGGGCGTCGCCGACAGCAGGAAGGCATGGCGCCCTGTTTCTCCACAGGCTGTGGACAACTCTTCGAGATTCCAGTTCTGGCCCTGCGGCATCCCCATCTCCACGAGATCCAGCGCATGGACGGGCAGCCACAGATCCTCGATCTCGGGAGGGAAGATCTCGAAGGTGAGCGTGTCGTTGGCGACGGCCGCCACATCGCGCGCGTGGAACCACTCCGGGGTGCGCACGGACAGCCCCGGCGACGGATACCCGTAGCCGTGCCGGTCGCCCGCCAGGCAGCTCCGGATCTGCCCGGTCCGTACGAGCACGATGTCCCCGGCCCGTACGCGCGTACCGGCGAACTCCTCGGCCGCGTCGAGGTCTTCGGGGGTGACGGCGTGCCCGCCGTCGAGCCGTTCCCGGCCGAGTGCGCGGGCCACATCGAGCAGCACACCGCGGGAGACGATGTGCCGCGGCTTGTCGATCCCGCCGAACGCCGCACCCGCGTGGGGGGTGATGGTGTCGGCCGGGCGCCCGTTGTAGAGCCTCCCGGAGTGCGAGACATGGCTGAGCGCGTCCCAGTGGGTGCCCGCCTGCAACCCCATGGTCACCGCGTCGTCGCTGCACGCCACGGTGCCGGGACCGAAGACCTCCTGGTTGATCTGCACCATGACGTGCAGGGGATCGACCCGCCCCGGGATCGCACCGGTCTGCACCCCGTCCTGCCGCAGGGGAAGGGCGAGCGGGACACGCAGACCGCTGCGCACACAGGTGGCGGCCTCCCGCACCACCCCGTCGCTGATCAGGTTCAGGGTCCCGATCTCGTCGTCCGCGCCCCAACGCCCCCAGTTGTTCACGCGCCTGGCGATCTCGTGGAACTCGGCCGGCAGTGACATGAGTCCTCCCCGGGGCTTGTCTCCGAGCGGCCGACGGGCCGTAGAATCAGAAAACTAACGGACCGTCAGATACTGTGGGAGGGGCCGGGCGTGGGGAACTTCTTGGCGGGCAAGGTCGTCGCCGTGACCGGTGCGGGCCGTGGGATCGGACGAGCGGTGGCGCTGGCCGCGGCGGCCGAGGGGGCCCGGGTCGTCGTCAACGACCTCGGGGTGTCCGTGGAGGGCGCCGCCCCCACCAGCGCGGTCGCCGAGGCCGTGGTCAAGGAGATCGAGGCCGCGGGCGGCCAGGCCGTCGCGGTGGCCGACGACATCGCGACGATGGCGGGCGGACAGCGGGTGGTGGACGAGGCGCTCGCGTCGTACGGCCGCCTGGACGGGGTGGTGTGCGTGGCGGGCATCCTGCGCGAGCGGATGCTCTTCAACATGACGGAGGAGGAGTGGGACCCCGTGGTCGCCACCCACCTCAAGGGCACCTTCACGGTGTTCCGGGCCGCCTCGGCGGTCATGCGCGCACAGCGGTCGGGCACCCTGATCGGCTTCACGAGCGGCAACCACCAGGGATCCGTCGCGCAGGCCAACTACAGTGCGGCGAAGGGCGGCATCATCTCCCTCGTCCGCAGTGCCGCGCTCGGCCTGCACAAGTACGGGGTGACGGCGAACGCGGTGGCGCCGGTGGCCCGCACTCGGATGTCGGCGAACGTCCCCATGGAGCTGAAGGACATCGGCGAACCGGAGGACGTGGCCGCGCTCGTGGTCTATCTGCTCTCGGACCGCGCCCGGGAACAGGGCATCACGGGCCAGGTGTACACGATCGCAGGCCCCAAACTCGCGGTCTGGGCCCAGCCGAGGGAGCTGAGGGCGGCCTACGCGGAGGGTTCCTGGAGCCCGGAGCGAATCGCCGACGTCCTCAGCGGGGCGGTGGGGGCGGACCCGATGCCGCTCCTCGCACAACTGGAGGCGATGGAGCGGGCGGCCCGAGAAGGGAAGCGGCCCAACACCTGAAGCAGCGGGCGGCGCGGGAAGGGAAACGGCCCCACACCTGAAGCGGCGGCCGGCCGCAGCTGCTCACACCAGTCGACCCGATGCGAGGCGGTGACCGTGGAGTTCGGCCCCAACCCCGAAGACCAGGCCTTTCGTACCGAAGCGAGGGCCTGGCTGAGGACCCGTCTTGCCCCGGACACCGGCCGGCGCGCATGGGAACGCACCCTCGGCGCCGCCGGCTGGATAGGCCTCGGCTGGCCGGAGGACGGCTATGGCAACCGCCGCGCCACCCTCACCCAGCAGGTCGTCTGGGCGGAGGAGTACGCGAGGTCGGGTGCGCCGCCCCGCTCCGGCCACATCGGCGAGAACCTCCTCGCCCCCACCCTCATCGCCCACGGCACCCCCGAGCAGAAGTCCCGCTTCCTGCCCCCCATAGCGCGCGGCGACGAACTCTGGTGCCAGGGCTACAGCGAACCCGGCGCGGGCTCCGACCTCGCGGGCGTCCGCACCGCCGCCGTACGCGACACCCCGGGGACGTACCGCGTCACCGGCCAGAAGATCTGGACCTCGCTGGCCCACCAGGCCGACTGGTGCTTCGTCCTCGCCCGCACCGACCCGGCCGCCCGCCGTCATCACGGCCTGACCTTCCTCCTCGTCCCGATGGACCAGCCCGGCCGTATCGAGGTCCGCCCGATCCGCCAGCTCACCGGGACCAGCGAGTTCAACGAGGTGTTCTTCGACGGGGCGACGGCCCGCGCCGAACATGTGGTCGGCGGCGAGGGAGCGGGCTGGCGGGTCGCGATGAGCCTGCTCGGCTTCGAGCGGGGCGTCTCCACCCTCGCCCAGCAGATCGGATTCGCCCGGGAGCTGGGCGGGATCGTACGGACGGCGGTGGCGACGGGCGCGGCCGACGACCCCGTCGTACGCGACCGTCTCGTCGCCCAGTGGGCCGAACTGCGGGCGATGCGCTGGAACGCCCTGCGCACCTTGGGCGGCACGGCCGACGCGGGCGCCCCCAGCGTGGCCAAGCTGCTGTGGGGGCGCTGGCACCAGCGGCTGGGCGAGCTGGCGATGCTGGTACGGGGAGCCGCGGGGGCGGCGGCCCCGGCCGACTGGACGCCGGGCTCCCCGTACGAACTGGACGCGGACCAGCATCTGTTCCTCTTCGGCCGCGCCGACACCATCTACGGCGGCTCCGACGAGATCCAGCGCACGATCATCGCCGAGCGTGTGCTCGGCCTGCCCAAGGAACCCAGGGGACCGGCGGCCTGAGGGAGTGGCGATGCCAGACACGATACGAGGCGTGATCTACGACGGCACACAGCCGCGGGTCGTGGACGACCTGGAGGTACGGGACCCGGGTCCCGGCGAGGTGCGGGTGGCGGTCGCGGCGGCGGGACTGTGCCACAGCGATCTGTCCGTGGTGGACGGGACCATACCTTTCCCCGTTCCTGTGGTGCTCGGCCATGAGGGCGCGGGTGTGGTGGAGGCGGTGGGCGATGGGGTCGCCCATGTCCGGCCCGGGGACCATGTGGCGCTGTCCACCCTGGCGAACTGCGGGGCGTGCGCGGAGTGCGACCGGGGCCGGCCGACGATGTGCCGGAAGGCGATCGGTCGGCCCGGCCGTCCGTTCACCTGGGCCGGCCGTCCGGTGTACCAGTTCGCGTCGAACTCCGCCTTCGCGGAACGCACCGTGGTGAAGGCGGTCCAGGCCGTACGCGTCCCCGAGGACATCCCGATGCCGTCGGCGGCGCTGATCGGATGCGGTGTCCTGACCGGCGTGGGCGCCGTGCTCAACCGCGCACGGGTGGACCAGGGCGACACCGTCCTCGTCATCGGCGCGGGCGGGATCGGTCTCAACGTCTGCCAGGGCGCCCGGATCGCGGGCGCCTCGCGGATCGTGGCGGTGGACGCCAACCCGGCGAAGGAGGCGGTGGCGCGGCAGTTCGGCGCGACGGACTTCCTGGCCTCGGCGGACGGGCTCAGGGACCTCCTGCCGACCGGCGTCGACCACGCGTTCGAGTGTGTGGGCCGGGTGGAGCTGATCCGTGCGGCGATCGACTCCTTGGACCGCCATGGCCAGGCGGTCCTGCTGGGGGTGCCCCCGGCGGGGGCGGAGGCCACGTTCCTGGTGTCCTCGATGTATCTGGACAAGTCCGTCCTGGGCTGCCGTTACGGCTCCTCCCGCCCCCAGCGGGACATAGCGCTCTACGCCCGGCTGTACCGCGAGGGCCGTCTGCTGCTGGACGAGTTGGTGACGGCGACGTACCCGGTCGAGGACTACGAGAAGGCCGCGGCGGACGCACACGCGGGAAGGGTGGCGAGGGCGGTCCTCACCTTCTGAGACCGGCCGAGTTCCCGGCCGCCGCCCCGTCGGCGCCGTCGGCGGCGTCCGTGCGGAACGTCCGCCGGTAGACGGTGGGCGTCACCCCCAGCGCCGCCTGGAGGTGCTGCCGCATCGACTGCGCCGTGCCGAAGCCGGAGTCCCGCGCCACCTGGTCGATCGACAGGTCCGTGGACTCCAGCAGATGGCGGGCCCGTTCGACGCGCTGCTGGGTGAGCCACTGGCCGGGGCTCACCCCGACCTCCTCGCGGAAGCGGCGCGTGAAGGTGCGTACGGACATGGCCTCCTGTTCGGCCATGTCGCGCAGCTGGATGGGCTCGTGCAGGCGGCCGAGGGCCCAGGCACGGGCGGCGGTCGTGGTGGCCAGCTGCGGATCGGGCACGGGACGGTGGATGTACTGGGCCTGGCCGCCGTCGCGGTGCGGCGGTACGACCATACGGCGGGCCACGTCGTTGGCGACCGCGGTGCCGTGGTCGCGGCGCACGATGTGCAGGCACAGGTCGATTCCGGCCGCCACCCCGGCCGAGGTCAGGACGTCGCCGTCGTCGATGAACAGGACGTCCGCATCGACCTTGATCCGCGGGAAGAGCCGCTGGAAGTGCTCCGCGTCGGCCCAGTGCGTGGTGGCGGGCCGCCCGTCGAGGCGACCGGCGGCCGCGAGGACGTAGGCGCCCGTGCAGATGGACACGAGCCGGGTGCCGGGCCGGATGCGCGCGAACGCGGCGGCCAGCTCGTCCGAGAGAACGCCCCGCTCGAAGACCGGCCCCAGCGCGTAGGACGTCGGCACGACGACGGTGTCGGCGGTGGCCAGGACCTCCGGGCCGTGCGGGACGTGGACGGTGAAGTCCGCGTCGGTCTCGACCGGGCCGGGCGGCCGGACCGAGCAGGTGAGGACCTCGTACAGAGGCCGTCCCGAGGCGTCCTGCGGGCGCCCGAAGATCCGGTGCGGGATGCCCAGTTCGAAGGGCAGCAGCCCGTCCAGGACGAGGACGACGACACGGTGCGGCCGGAACGCTGGCTCACGAGTCATGGCCCGATCCTAATCAATGTTGTCCTTCGGGCCACTCGTTCGACGGATGCGCGGCCAGGATCCTCTAGTCGTGACCGAGACAACCGAAGCCGCAGCCGTAGAGGAATCCCGAACCGATACGACGCCGTCCCGTATCCATCGGGCCTGGTTCGTCGCCGCCGTCACCTTCGTGACCATCACCGGCGCCGCCGCCTTCCGCTCGCTGCCCGGTCTGCTGATCGACCCACTGCACCAGGAGTTCGGCTGGTCACGCGGCACCATCGGCGCGGCGGTGTCCGTCAACCTGGCGCTGTACGGAGTGACCGCGCCGTTCGCGGCCGCCCTGATGGACCGCTTCGGCATCCGCCGGGTCGTCGCCGCGGCCCTCGCGGTCATCGCGCTCGGCTCCGGCGCGACCATCTGGATGACCACTGCCTGGCAGCTCCTGCTCTGCTGGGGCCTGCTCGTCGGCCTGGGCACGGGAGCGATGGCGCTCGCGTTCGCGGCGACGGTCACCAACCGCTGGTTCACCGCGCGCCGCGGACTGGTGAGCGGCATCCTGACCGCCGCGTCCGCTTCCGGACAGCTGGTCTTCCTGCCCCTGCTGTCCTGGATGGTCCAGGACCACGGCTGGCGCCCGGCCGCGGGCACGGTGGCCCTCGCCGCCTTCGCGGTCATCCCCTTCGTCTGGCTGCTGCTGCGGGACCATCCGGCGGACGTGGGCCAGAAGCCGTACGGCGCACTTGAGTTCGTGCCCCGGCCGGAACCCGTGCGCGGTGCCGCACGCCGGACCGTCACCGTGCTGACCTCGGTGGTGCGCACGGGGACGTTCTGGCTGCTGGCCGGCACCTTCGCGATCTGCGGCGCATCCACCAACGGCCTGGTCCAGACCCACTTCGTGCCGGCGGCCCACGACCACGGCATGCCGATCACGGCGGCTGCCTCGCTGCTCGCGGTCATCGGCGTCTTCGACGTCGTGGGCACGATCGCCTCGGGCTGGTTCACGGACCGCTTCGAACCGCGCCGGCTGCTCGCGGTCTACTACGCCCTGCGTGGACTCTCGCTGCTCTTCCTGCCCATGCTGCTGGCCCCCGCCGTCCACCCTCCGATGATCTTCTTCATCGTCTTCTACGGCCTGGACTGGGTGGCCACCGTCCCGCCCACCCTGGCGCTGTGCCGGGAGCAGTACGGCGAGGACAGCGCCATCGTCTTCGGCTGGGTCCTCGCCTCCCACCAGGTCGGCGCGGCCCTGGTCGCGTTCCTCGGCGGTGTCGCGCGGGACACGTTCGGCTCCTACGACGTCGTCTGGTACGCGGCGGGTGCGCTGTGCGCGGCGGCGGCCCTGATGGCGCTGGTGATCCGCCGCCGCCCGGCGGGCGTGCCGGCGCTCGCCTGACCGCTCGCCCTTCCGAACCCGCCGACTCCCTACAGGAAGCGGCCCTTGTGGAACAGCAGCGGAGCATCCGTGCCGTCGCCGGTCCCCAGGGCCGCCACCCGGCCCACCACGATCAGATGGTCCCCGCCCGTATGCACGGCGTGGATCGCGCAGTCGATCCACGCCGGGGCTCCGGCGAGACGCGGGGAGCCGGAGAACGGCGCGGGTCCGTGGTCCACGCCGGCGAACTTGTCCCCGCCGCTCACCGCGAAACCCCGGCACAACTCGCCCTGGTGGGCGCCCAGCACATTGACGCAGAAGACGCCCGCGCGGGCGATCCGCGGCCAGGTCCGCGAGGTCCGGCCGACCAGGAAGACGACCAGCGGAGGGTCGAGGGACAGAGACGAGAAGGACTGGCAGGCGAACCCGGCCGGCCCGCTCTCGCCGTCCCCGGCGGGCGCGGTGATCACGGTGACACCGGTCGCGAAGTGCCCGAGGACGCGCCGGAACTCACCCGGGTCGACCGGCGCCCGTTCGTCGTCGCCGACGGCCCGCAACTCGGGCCGTGGCAGCGCCTCGACGGGCTCCGCGGCTGTGGCCGCCCCGACCGACCTGAGGTAACGGACGGCGGAGGCCGCCATCCCTGCGTGTCCCATCACAGCGCCCATTGAAGCTGACGACATGTCAGAAGTGAACCCCTCGGGGAACCTCAACGGCCCCGATAGCGGGGCTCCCGGCGCTCCACGAAGCTCGCCACACCCTCGTTCGCGTCCACGGTGGTCATGTTGATCTCCTGGGCCGCCGCCTCGGCGGTGAACGCGGTGGCGCGATCGCCGTCCAGGGACGCGTTGACCAGCTGCTTGGTGAGCGCGAGGGCGCGGGTCGGCCCGGCGGCCAGACGCTCGGCCCAGGCGCGCGCGGCCTGCTCCAGACCGTCCGCCGGTACCACCCGGTTGACCAGGCCCAGCTGTTCCGCATCGGCGGCGGTCAGCGCGTCACCGAAGAACATCAGTTCCTTGGCGCGCTGCGGGCCGACCAGCCGGGGCAGCAGATAGGCGCCGCCGCCGTCCGGCACCAGCCCCCGGCGCACGAAGATCTCGATGAACCGGGCCGGCGCGGTGGCGAGGACCAGGTCGCAGGCGAGAGCGAGATGGGCGCCCAGGCCCGCGGCGGTGCCGTTCACGGCGGCGATCACCGGCTTCTCGCAGTCCAGGACCGCGGCGATCAGGCGCTGGGCGCCCTCGCGGATGGTCCGGGCGACATCGCCGGGGAGCCGCTCACCGGCCGCCGCGCCGCCGCGCAGGTCCGCGCCGGCACAGAAGCCGCGGCCCGCACCGGTGAGGACCACGGCCCGCACCTCCGGGTCGGCGGAGGCGTCGAGAAAACTGCGGATCAGACGTTCTCGCAGGTCAGGGGTGATGGCGTTGAGGGATGCGGGGCGGTTGAGGGTGAGCCAGCGGACGTGATTGTCAGTGGTGTGCCGTACCAATGACTCAACGGATTCTTCGGGCTCAACGGGTTGTTCGGACTCTGAGGATTCTTCGGGCTCTACGGATTCCTCGGGATCAACAGGTTGTTCGGACTCGACGGGTTGTTCCGACTCGGCGGGTCCTTCGGGGGAGGGCGTCATCATGTTCCGTTTCTTCATGTTCCGTTTCTTCGTCCGGATGTCACGGGCCTCAGCGGCACACCACCAGCGCGTCCAGGGCCACGGCCCCCTGCCCGCTGGGCAGCACCATCAGCGGGTTGATCTCCAGCTCCGCGATCCCGTCCCCCAGCTCCAGAGCCATGCGCTGGACACGGAGCACGACCTCCACGAGCGCGTCCAGGTCGGCCGGGGGACGCCCGCGCACCCCGTCCAGCAGGGGCCGCCCGCGCAGTTCGCCGAGCATGGCCCGCGCCTGCTCCTCGCCGAACGGCGGCACGCGCACAGCCGCGTCCCGCAGCACCTCGACGAGCACACCGCCGAGCCCGACCGTGACCGTGGGCCCGAAGAGAGGGTCGTGGCCGACGCCGACGACCATCTCGACGCCGCGCTCCACCATCTGGCACACGAGCACGCCGTCGAGCGAGATCCCCTCGTAGCGCGCGATGTCCGCCAGCTCCCGGTAGGCGTCCCTGACCTGGCTCGCGGAGGTGAGTCCGACCTTCACCAGCCCGAGTTCGGTCTTGTGGGCGATCCGCGCGCCGGATGCCTTCATCACCACCGGGTAGCCGACGAGCCCCGCCGCCCGCACGGCCGCCGCCGCGCTGGTCACCAACTGCTCGCGCGGTACGCGGATGCCGTACGCCCGCAGCAGCTGCTTCGCCGCGTGCTCGCTCAGCTGCTCCCCGGGCCGTATCAGCGCCCGCGCCTTGCGGAAGGACGGCGAGGGAGTGCGGGGGGCCTCGTCGAAGGGGGAGCGGTAGCCGTCGACGAAGCGGTGGTGGTCGAGATGGGCGCGGACGGCCATGAGGCAGTTCGCGACGGTGCGGAAGGTGGCGACACGCGAGGACCCCAGCAGCGTCTCGCGGTAGGCGGCCTCGGTGCCGACCGGCGACCCCCACACCACGCACACCAGCTTGTCCGTGTGCTCCGCCGCGTCCACGAGATCCTGCACGAGACGATCGCTCAGCGGCGGGAAGGGCCCGGTGACGGGGCAGATGAGAACGCCCACCTCCGGGTCGTCCAGGATCGCGTCGATGATCTTCCGCCCGCGCCAGTCGCCCACCGGGTGACCGCCGTTGTCGATCGGGTTGGCCACGCTCAGGTACTCGGGTATCCACTGGTGCAGCTCGGCCTGCCTGGCCTCGGACAGCACCGGCAGCCGCAGCCCCGCCTCGGCCGCGAGGTCCGCGACGTGCGCGCCCGTGCCGCCCGAGATCGAATAGACGACGACACCGTCCGCGCGCGGGGCGCGGGCCCGGGCCAGCAGGGTGGCGGTGTCCTGGAGTTCGTCGAGGCCGTCGACGCGGATGATCCCGTACTGCCGCATCGCCGCGTCGACCACGTCGTCCGCGCCGGTCAGCTTGCCGGTGTGTGAGGCGGCGGTGCGGGTACCGGTCGCGGTGCGTCCGACCTTGACCGCGACGACCGGCACCCCGCGCCGGGCGGCCCGGTCGGCGGCCAGGAGGAAGGAGCGGCCGTCCTTCAGCCCCTCGATGTAGCAGGCGATGGCGCCGACCTCGGGCCGCTCGGCGAAGTAGGAGAGGAAGTCGGCGGTCTCCAGGTCGGCTTCGTTGCCGGTCGGGGCCCAGTGGGAGAGCCGGACGCCCAGTTCCTGGAGCGCGAAGACGGGCCGCCCCTGGTGACCGGACTGGGTGATGAGCGCGATGGCCGGCCCGCCGAGGTCGTCCCGGAACCGCTCGAAGGCGTTGAGATTGGTGTTGGGGCCGAGCAGCCGGATCCCGGACCGTTCCACGGCCGCGGCCAGCCGGGCCTGCGCGGCGGCACCCTGCTCACCGGTCTCGGCGAAACCGGAGGCGAAGGCGACGGCGAACCTGGCCTTGGCCGCGCCGAGTTCCTCGATGACGGGAAGGGGATCGGAGACGAGCAGTACGGCGAGATCGATCTGTTCGGGCAGGTCTGTGACGCGGGGGGTGCAGGGAAGACCGAAGACGGATCGGCGGGTGGGGTGCACGGGGTACAGCCGGGCGCCGACGCGTTCGGCCCAGCAGAGCAGCTGCCGGGTGATCCCGGTGCCGGGCCGCCCCTCGGTGTCACTGGCCCCGACGACGGCGACGGACTCGGGCCGGAAGAACCGGTCCAGGTCGGGGACGGCGGCGTACAGCGGCCGGCCGCTGACGTCCAGTTCCCCGGCGCCGGCGGGCCTGCCGTGCACCACGGGCGAGGTCCGCTCCTCGCAGGCGACGACCCGGGCCCGGCGGGAGTCGGTGGTCAGGCTGCCATGGGTTGATCCAAGCATCGATCCGCCCCGCTCCTGTGTGACGGCGCCGATAACTGACGTACCGTCAGGTTAGTGGAACTGACGCTATGTCAGGAATGACCGTGCAGACAAAGAATGCCCGCGGTCGGCCAGGGGCAATCGCGCCGCCGGGGCTGCGGGGCTGCGGGGCTGCGGGGCTGCGGGGCTGCGGGGTCGGGGGCTGCTGGGCCGCTGGACCGGGCTGCCGGGCCGCTGGACCTGCCGAGGGCGCGGCGGCCGGGTCAGTGACCCGCTCGGGTCCGTTCCAGGCGCCGTGCCGCCGCCTTCGCTATCTTCCGGGCGTCCAGGGCCAGTTCGCGGAGCATGCCGCTGATCGGGTTGGTGAAGCCGGTGAAGTAGAGGCCGGGTGCGGAGTGCGGGGTGCGGGCGCCGTGGACGACCGGCTTCCCGTGGGCGTCGAGGACGTCGAGATGGCCGACGAGGCCCTCCAGCGCGCGGACGTATCCGGTGGCGGCGATCACCGCCTCCGGCTCGACGCGGCTGCCGTCGGCGAGGGCGACCTTGTCGGCCTCGAAGCCGTCGACGGCCGCCACGATCTCGACCCGCCCCTTGCGCACGGCGTCGATGAGCCCGACGTCCTGCACCGGGATGGAACCCTCGTTGACCCGGCTGTAGAGCCCGGTCTCGGGCCGGGCCAGCCCCTGCGCCGACAGATCGGGCACGCTCAGCTTCGCCGTCGGCCCGGCCAGCCGGTCGACGAGCCGTACCGGAAGGCGGCGGACGAGCACGCCCGTGTACTGGGCGGCCCACCCGGCGGTCGAGCGGCGCACGATGTGCGGCGGCGTCCGTACCGACAGCCGCACCCGTGAGGCCCCGCCCTCCACCAGGTCGACGGCGATCTCGGCGCCGGTGTTGCCTACGCCGACGACGAGGACGTCGCGCCCGGCGTAGGGGGCCGCGTTGCGGTACTCGCCGGCATGCAGGAACTCGCCGGTGTAGGCGTCGAGACCGGGCCAGTCGGGCACGTGCGGGGTGTGGTTGCAGCCGGTGGCGACGACGACCGCGCCGCCGGTCAGCCGACGGCCGCCGGTGGCGTGCAGCAGCCAGCCGGTGCCGTCCGGCGCGGGCTCGACGCGCGAGACCTCGACGCCGGTGACGATCTCCAGCTGGTGGTGCTCGGCGTACTTCTCCAGGTACCGCACCACGTTGTCACGTGACACCCACCGCCCGAAGGACCGCGGTATCGGCAGCCCGGGCAGGGCCGACAGGCGCCGGGTGGTGTGCAGATGCAGCCGGTCGTAGTGGTGCCGCCAGGACGCTCCGACGCGGTCGGACCGCTCCAGCACGACGGCCCGTACCCCCCGGGCGCGCAGCGCGCAGGCCGCGGCCAGCCCACCCGGCCCGCCGCCGATGACGTAGACCGGTCGGTCCTCGTGGACGGGCACCACGGGGTGCGGCGAAGCAGCAGTCGAGTCGGCCATGAGCGGAGCGTAACCCCGCTGGTGGTTGATGGGTCTCGGTCAAGCCCGGAATCGGTTGCGACTTGATCACACCTGTAGAAGTCGTGCGGGGAACTGGCGGCATACGGTCGGAGGTGTGTCGGTTCGCGTCGGCCGGAGTGACCGAATGGGATTCCCGGTGGCCGCCTCTTGCGGGGTCGTCGTCCATGCGCTGAACTGACGTACCGTCAGATAACCGGCCGGTGGGGGTGGATGCACTTCATGGACACGATCTGGCTCACCGGCGCGGAGTGGTTCGCGGTGCTCCGCATCGGGCTCGGGCTGTGGTGGCTGGAGAGCTGGCGGCACAAGGACAAGAAGGCGTGGTTCGAGCGGGGCAGCGGCATCGCCTGGGCCGCGGACATCGCGTCCGGGCATCGGTGGGCCGCGGTGCGCAGAGGCTTCGACGCGATGGTCGCGCCCCGGCCGCGGACGATGGCGTATGTGGTCGTCTACGCGGAACTGGCCCTCGGGCTCGGCCTGATCGCGGGCTTTCTGACCCCGGTCGCCCTCGTCGGCGGCCTGCTCCTCAACGTCCTCTACTTCGCCCTCATGATCCATGACTGGGCCGAGCAGGGGCAGAACTCGATGATGGCGCTCATCTCGCTGGTCGGGCTGTTCGGGATGGCGTGGCAGACATGGTCCGTGGACAGCGCGCTGGGGCTGTTCCGGTGACCGGGCGCTTCGACCTCCCCGACGTCGACGCCTTCACCCGCCGCTACTGGGACGCGGCGGCCGGGGGACGGCTGTTGATCCGCCGCTGCGCGGCGTGCGCCCGCGCGCACCACTACCCGCGGGAGTTCTGCCCGTACTGCTGGAGCGAGGACGTGACCTGGGAGCAGGCGAGCGGGCACGCCACCCTGCACACCTGGTCCGTCGTCCACCGCAACGACCTGCCACCCTTCGCGGAGCGCACCCCGTATGTCGCCGCCGTGGTCGACCTGGCGGAGGGGCCTCGGATGATGACCGAGGTGGTGGAGTGTGCCGAGGCCCGGCTGCGGGTGGGGATGGCGCTGGAGGCGGCGTTCCGGGAGGGGGTTCCGGTGTTCCGGCCGCCGGGCCGCTGAGCCCGGCCCGCGGATTGGTTCAATGGTCCGATGACCGACATACATCGGAAGTCCCCCGGCCCGTCCCCCTTCCCCGAACTGCAGGACCACGGCCTGCGGCTGACCGTCTGGGATCCGGAGTCCGAGGAGCAGTTGGACGCATGGTTCCGCGGGCTGACCGACCCGGACTTCGGACGGTGGAACACCCCGTTGAAGATCGTGCACGACCGGGCCGAGGCGCGCCAGTCACTGCGGTCGAAGGCGGTGGGCGCGGCGAAGGGGACGAACGCCTCGTTCCGGATCACGGACGCGGCGAGCGGTACGACACTGGGACACATCGGCGTCAACGAGATCGACCATGTGCTGAGCGTCGCCCGCGTCGGCTACTGGGTGCTGCCCGAGGCCCGCGGCCGGGGCGTCGCCACCCGGGCCCTGGCCGTCGCCGCCCACTGGGCCCTGACCGACCTGGGCCTCCACCGCCTGGAACTGGGCCACGCCCTGGGCCACGAGGCGTCCTGCCGGATCGCGGAACGATGCGGCTTCCGCTACGAGGGGACGTTGCGCGGCGCCATGTTCGAGAGCGGCCGGCAGGACGCTTTCCGCGACGCGCATCTCCACGGCCGCATCGCGAGCGACCCGGAACCGGATCTCTCCTAGTGCTGTGACCAGGAAGGTTCACCGGCAAGCCTTCCCGGTCACAGCACTGCGGGCGCCCTCAGGGCCACAGCAGGTGCCGGGTCCATGCCTCCCCCTCCCGGCGGTAGACCAGCCGTACATGCCGCCGTCCCGCGTCTCCCTGGAAGAACTCGACCTCCTGTGGTCTGAGGCGGTAGAGCGTCCAGGACGGGACCGGGGCGTCCGGCTCGCGCCGCGCCCGCTCCCACGCCTCCTGCGAGGCCCGCGCCAACTGCTCCGCCGATGCGAGCACGTGGCTCTGGCGGCCCGTGAGCGCCGCGGCCAGCGCGCCGGTCGATCGGGCGTGCAGATCCGCCTGGCCCTCCGCCGAGGGCGCGACCGTGACCGGCCCGCGCACCCGGACCTGGCGGCCCTGGACGGGCCAGTAGAAGTTCAGCGCGGCATACGGCCGCACCGCCAGCTGGCGGCCCTTGCGGCTGTCCGCGTGCGTGGCGAACGCCCATCCCTGCGCGTCCGCTCCGTGCAGCATCACGATGCGCACATCGGGCGTGCCGTCGGCGTCCGCCGTCGCCAGGGACATCGTGTGCGGCTCGGTCTGCCCCGCCGCCACCGCCTCCGCGAACCACCGCGTGAACAGCGTCAGCGGGTCCTCGGGCGCCGTCGCCGGGTCGAAGGAGGGCAGCTCGACGTCCCAGACCCTCAGGGACCTGAGCAGCTCGTGAAGATCCGTTCCCATGCTCCGAGTATCGCCGCCGGGTCCGACGGCGCGGGGCAGGCCCCGGTCCGGGCCGCGGGCAGGGGTCTCAGCGCAGGCCCTCCCACGGGGTCCGCAGGTCGCGGCGGGGGTCGTGCACGAGCCCCGGTGACGTGCCGAAGTGGCGGACCGTGGGGTCCGGTTCGCGGCAGGCGGGCCAGCCCGGATCGCCCGTGGCGGCGAAGGAGACCCACGCGGCGTGCATGCCGTCGGCGATGTGCTGCGGCCGGGTGTAGCCGAGCAGGGGCGCGAAGCCCGGGTGGGCCAGGTTGTCGAAGACGAAGGGAACTCGTAGACGAACGTACGGGCGTCGTGGCGTGCCCGGGCCCTTCGGCTCACCGCCCCAGCACCAACGTCCCCGACGAGCAGAACCAGCCCCCCGTACCGGACGCCACGGCCAGTCGCGGCAACTCGCCGTCGCGAACCCGCACTTGGCGCTCCCCGGCCTCGCCCCGCAACTGCCGTACCGCCTCCACCAGCAGGAACAGCCCCCGCATACCGGGGTGCTGGGCCGAGAGGCCGCCCCCGTCCGTGTTCACCGGCAGCTGTCCGCCGCGCACCAGGAGCCGCCCCTGCGTCACGAACGCCCCGCCCTCGCCCTTCCCGCAGAACCCGAGGTCCTCCAGCGTCACCAGGGTCATATAGGTGAAGGCGTCGTAGATCTCCGCGAAGTCGATCTCCGCCGGGCGTACGCCCGCCCGCTCAAAGGCGAGAGGACCGCTGACCGCCGCCGGGGACACGGTGAAGTCGGGCCATTCGGACATCGTCGTGTGGGAGACGTGCTCGCCGGTCCCGAGCACCCACACCGGTGCCGTACGACAGTCCGGTACCAGCTCCCCGGCCACCAGCAGCACCGCCGCCCCGCCGTCGGAGCGTATGCAGCAGTGCAGCTTGGTGAAGGGGTCCGCGATCACCGGGCCGGACAGGACCTCGTCGACGGTGACCGGCGTGCGGAACATCGCCTCCGGGTTCGCGGCCGCGTTCGCCCGTGCCTGCACCGCCACCTCGGCGAGCTGGTCGAGCGTGGTGCCGTACCGGTGCATATGGCGGCGAGCGGCCATCGCGTACTTGGCGATGAGCGTGTGGCCGTAGGGGGCCTCGAACTGCAGGGGCCCGCGGGCGCCGAAGGACAGGGTGCCGGTGCGGCGGCCGGCTCTCACGTCCGCGCGGGCCGTCGAGCCGTAGGCCAGCAGCACTGCCCGGGCGTGGCCGGCCGCGATCGCGTCCGCCGCGTGGGCCGCCATGACCTCCCAGGTGGCGCCGCCGACGGAGGTGGAGTCGACCCAGGTGGGCCGCAGCCCCAGATACTCGGCGACCTCCGCCGGAGCCAGGGTGCCGAGGCCCGCGGAGGCGAAGCCGTCGATCACCGAGCGGTCCAGCCCGGAGTCGGCCAGAGCGCGGCGGGCGGCCTGGGCGTGCAGGGCGTACGGCGTCGCCTCGTCGAGCCGGCCGCAGTCGGACAGGGACACCCCGGCGATCGCGGTCTTCCGTCGAGCGGTCGCAGCACTCATGAATCTGACGGTACATCAGATTGCTTGCCGTCGGGCCTGTGCAGACGGGAGCGGGCGCCCTAACATGACGGAGCGTCAGATGCAGAGGGGACCCGCCCATGGACACCCGCTTCACCGCCGAACAGGACGAGATCCGCCGTACGGTGCGCAAGGTGCTCGCGGGTCGCTGCGGGCCGCAGGACGTCCGGGCCGCCGCCGACACCGACGCCGGGTACGACCCCGCCCTGTGGGGCACCCTCGCCGGGCAGCTCGGCCTGAGCGGGCTCGCGCTCCCCGAGGCCTACGGCGGGGCCGGCTGCACCACCACCGAACTCGCCCTCGCCTGCGAGGAGACAGGACGCTGCCTCGCCCCCTCCCCGCTGCTGTCCACGGCCGCCCTCGCCGCGCCCCTGCTGCACGCCCTCGGTACCGAGGTCCAGCGCGCCGAGCTGCTGCCCCGTATCGCCTCCGGGGAGCTGACCGCCGCCCTCGCCGTGCCCGGGACGGCCCTCGCCACCGCCCTCGGTCTCGTCGGTGACAACCGGGGCGACTGGGCGGGCGGCGGACGGGCCGGCGGCGTCCAGGCCCGGCGGGCGGACGGTGTCTGGCGGCTGTACGGGGAGGCCGGGCAGGTGCTCGACGGGCACAGCGCCGGGCTCCTGGTCGTCGCCGCGCACACCGGCGGGTTCGCCCGGTCCCGGACCCTGCTGTTCCTGGTGCGGGAGGGCGGGGTGCGGACGCGGCAGACCGCCCTCGACGCGACACGGCCGTGCGCACGCGTGCAACTGCGCGATGCGGATGGCGAGGTGCTGGGTGAGGACGGCGCCGATGTGACCGAGGCGCTCGCCGCCGTCGGGGACCGCGCCGCCGCCGTCCTGGCCTGCGAGGCCGTCGGGGCCGCCGACCGGGCGTTGGAGAGGACCGTCGAGTACGTCAAGCGGCGGGAGCAGTTCGGCCGGGCGATCGGCTCCTTCCAGGCCGTGCAGCACCGGCTGGCCGATGTGTACGTCCGGGTGCAGGCGGCGCGTTCGGCGGCGTACTACGCGGCCTGGGCCACCCGGCACGGGGAACGGGTCGGCGGGCTCGCGCTCGCCCAGGCCCTCCGGGCGCTGCGCTCCGCCGCGGGCCAGGGGATCCAGCTGCACGGCGGCATGGGCTTCACCTGGGAGCACGAGGCGCATCTGTACTTCAAGCGGGCGGCCGGGGACGAGCTGCTGTTCGGCCCCGTGCACCGGCTGCGGGCGCACGCCGCCGGCACGGCACGGCTCTTCACGGCGACGGAGGTGGCGATGTGACGGCCCTGGGTGTGCGGATCGTGCAGAAGGTGTCCTCCGCGCGGGCCTTCGCGAAGGTCGCGCCGCATGTCGTGCCCGCGCTGGACCGTACGGTGCACCGGCTGACCCGGGGCAGGGTCCTGCCCAGCGCGCGGATGCTGCCGGGCGTGATCCTCGTCTGCACCGGTGCGAGAAGCGGCCTCGAACGCCGCACCCCCCTCGCGTGCATGCCGGAGGAGGGCGGCAGCTGGCTCCTCGTCGGCTCCAACTTCGGACGGCCCGGCCACCCCGCCTGGACCGCCAACCTCCTCGTCCACCGCGACGCCGGGATCAGCTGGAAGGGGGAGGAGATCCCGGTCACGGCCCATCTGCTGGCGGGCGAGGAGCGGGCGGCGGCCTGGCGGGCGGTGCTCGCCTTCTGGCCGCCGTACGCGACCTACCAGGCGCGGGTGCAGCGCGAGATCCGGCTCTTCCGGCTCGTACGACGCTGATCACGCGGCGGGCGGCCCTCTGCGGGGCTCAGAGCGTCGCCAGCCGCTCCACCAGCAGGAACGCGCCGATCCCCAGCATCGCCGCCCCACTCGTCCGGGTGACCGCGCGGGCCGCGGCGGGCCGGGCGGCCAGGACCTTGCGGGCCAGGACCCCGACGGTCAGGTAGACGGCCGCGCAGCAGGCCATGTGAGCGAGACCGAGCACCCCCGTCTGCACCGCCACGGGCAGCCGCGCCCCCCGCGTGACCAGGAACTGCGGCAGCACGGAGAGGTAGAGCAGCAGGCCCTTGGGGTTGAGGCCGCTGATGCCGGCGCCCCGCAGGAAGACCCGGGCCGCACTCGCGTCGGTGTCCTCCCCGGCGGCAGCGCCCGGAGTGCCCGGCCGGCGCAGCACGCCCCACCCGAGCCACACCAGATACCCGGCGCCCGCCACCGTCAACGCCGTCAGCAGCCCCGGCGACCCCGCCACCAGGACGGCGAGCCCCGCCGCCGCCAGTGCCGTGTGCACCGCGTACCCGCCCACCAGGCCCCCCACCGCCGGCACCACCGACCGTCCGCGCAGGCCCGCCGCGATCGCGTACGCCCAGTCGGCACCCGGCACGCACACCAGCAGCAGGTCCACGGCGAGGAAGGACATCATCGCTCCCGTGTTCATGGTGGTGACATTAGGCGCGAAGAGGGTGAAAGTGTTCCCTAAGTTTCCCCAACGCCGGGCCTGGTGAGGGAGAATTTCCCTCATGGACTCCGTAGACCAGAAAATCCTTGCCGAGCTCCAGCAGGACGGGCGGCTGACCGTGACCGAGCTGGCCGCGCGGGTGCGGCTCAGTGTGTCGCCGTGCCACCGGCGGCTGCGCGAACTGGAGCGCAGCGGAGCCATCCGCGGCTACCGGGCGGTGGTGGACCCCGCCGCCGTCGGGCTGAACTTCGAGGCGCTGGTCTTCGTCTCGATGCGTCAGGAGGACCGGGACACCGTCGCGGGGTTCGAGCGGGCGCTGGGCGAGGTGGAGCACGTCGTGGAGGCCCGGCGGCTCTTCGGCGACCCCGACTATCTGCTGCGGATCGCGACCGCGGACCTCGCCGCCTTCCAGCGGCTGTACGACGAGCGGCTGGCCACCCTGCCGGGCGTGCAGCGGCTGACGTCCACCCTGGTGATGAAGCATGTGGTCGAGGACCGTCCGTTGCCCATGACCCGCACATGAGCAGCGGGCGGTGGCCCACCGCAGTGGACCACCGCCCGTATGACAGAACGTGTGCCGGAACCGCGAACAGCCGGCCTGGTCAGGGGAAAAGTGTGCGGCGGGGCTACCTCGCCGGCTTCTTCTCGGTCACGCCCAGATACACCAACAGCGCCAGGTTCGGCCGTAGTTCGGCCTGCTTGACGCCCCAGGACGTGAAGCCCTTCTGGTGGGAGGCCACGGACGCGAGCATCGCCACGAGCGCACCGGCCACGGCCGCCGGGCTCACGTCCTTGTCGACCCTGCCCTTGGACTGGAGTTCGGCGATCGAGTCCGCGAGGGAGTTGGTCACCGAGTTCAGGATCTTCATGCGGATCTTGTAGAAGCGCTTGTCGCCCTCGGCCGCGCCCAGGTCGACGACCCGCAGGATCGCATCGTGCTTGCGCCAGAACTCCAGGAAACCGTCCACGAGTTCCTGCGCCGTCTGCCAGCCCGCCTTGCCGACCCACGAGCGGCCGTCGAGCAGCTGGGTCAACCCGGCGCCCTCCGTGGCCATTTGCTCGGCGATCTCCAGGACGGCGCCCTCGACGTCCGGGAAGTACTGGTAGAAGGTGGCGGGGGAGGTCCCGGCCTTGCGGGCGACATCGATGACTTTGACGTCCCGGTAAGGCGAGGAGCTGAGCATCTCGCTGAGGCAGTCGAGCAGCTTCTGCCGGGTCGCCTGCCCACGCCGACCGGCCACACGGCCGTCGACGGTACGCACTTGTCCTGTCATGCCGTCAGCTTACCGAGGGGTGATGGGAGCGCGATTCGGCCGACTGCAAATGGGGAGTGGAGGGGCTCCTGAGTGCTTCCGTGGCTGGTGAGAAGGGAGTACGTACACGAGCGCCCCGCGGGAATCCCTTCTAACTTGGCGGCATGGCCGAAAATCCGCCGTCGCCTCCGGCGTCCCCGTCAACGGGCGACGACGCCTCCACGGCGAACGGCGCCGCCCCCCGGAGCGACTCGTCCCCGGGCGGCGCGGACCCGGGCGACACCGCCTTCCCCGAGGGCGTCCCCTGCTGGGCCGACGTCCAGCTGCCGGACCTGGAGGCGGGCAAGCGGTTCTACGGCGGGCTCTTCGGATGGACCTTCGAGGAGCTGCACGCCTCCTCCGTGTGGGCGTGCCTGGACGGCGCACCGGTGGCCGCGCTGGTCCGCAAGCGGGACGGCCGGATGCCCACCGTCTGGACGGTGTACTTCGCGACGCCCGACGTCACCGCCCTCGCCGGGCGGATCCAGGCGGCCGGCGGCCAGGTGATCGTCCCGCCCACCCCCGTGGGCCGCCTCGGCGGGACGGCTCTGACCTCGGACCCCGAGGGCGCCGTGTTCGGGCTGTGGCAGGCCGGGACGCACCCGGGCTTCGGCAAGCGGCACGAGCCCGGCTGCTTCACCTGGTCCGAGCTCTACACGCGGGACACCGCCGCCGCGAACGCCTTCTACACGGGGCTCTTCCCCGCTCTGTCCGGGCCGAGTGCCGCTCCCGACTTCGGATGCGCCCCGCTCCAGGACGTCTTCCCGGCCGAGATGCCGCCCCACTTCCTCCTCCATTTCGGGGTGCGGGACAGGGCGGCTGCGGTCGAAGCAGTGGGCCGACTGGGGGGTCGGGTACAGGTACCGCCGTTCGAGGCCTCGTACGGACGGGTGGCGGTCGTCACGGACAATCAGGGGGCGTCCTTCGCGCTGCTCCAGAGGTAGCAAGGCGCCACGGCGCGCCCGGGGGCGGCACTTCCGGGGCGCGTCGGGCGTTCCACCATGCGGGCGCCCGCTTTCCCGTGGGCGCCGGGCATGGTTTTGTCCTGAGACACCCCGATCCGCCCCCGGGTTCGCCACAGGTGCCCCGGACAGGAAGAATCAGGGTGCGTGCCGCCATGGCGGTGCGGTGGTGAGACGCTGCACGGGGTCGCGCGCACGACGCGGATGACGCGACCCGTACGGGGAGGTGGCAGGCAAGTGGTGGATCAGCTGACGCAGCACGATCCGCGGCGGATCGGGCCGTTCGAGGTACTGGGACGGCTGGGTGCGGGCGGCATGGGGCTGGTCTATCTCGCGCGCTCGGCGTCGGGCCGGCGCGTGGCGATCAAGACGGTGCGCACCGAGCTGGCCGAGGACCAGTTGTTCCGGGTGCGTTTCACCCGTGAGGTGGAGGCCGCCCGGGCGGTCTCCGGCTTCTACACGGCGGCCGTGGTCGACGCCGACCCGCGCGCGGCCGTGCCGTGGCTCGCCACCGCGTATGTGCCCGCGCCCTCCCTGGAAGAGATAGTGACCGAGTGCGGGCCGCTGCCGGCCCAGGCGGTGCGCTGGCTGGCCGCGGGCGTGGCGGAGGCGCTGCAGTCCATCCACGGGGCGGGCCTGGTCCACCGCGACCTCAAACCGTCGAACGTCCTCGTCGTCGAGGACGGCCCCCGGGTGATCGACTTCGGTATCGCCTCCGGCGTGTCGAACACACGTCTGACGATGACGAACGTCGCCGTCGGTACGCCCGCCTACATGTCCCCCGAACAGGCGAAGGACTCGCGCAGCGTGACCGGCGCGAGCGATGTCTTCTCGCTCGGCTCGATGCTCGTCTTCGCGGCCACCGGACATCCCCCGTTCCACGGCGCCAACCCCGTCGAGACCGTCTTCATGCTGCTGCGCGAGGGTCCGGACCTGTCCGGCCTGCCGGACGAGCTGCGCCCGCTCATCGAGTCCTGTATGCAGATGGAGGCCACGGGCCGCCCCAACCCGGCCGACCTCCAGGCCCAGCTCGCGCCCCACCTCTTCGGCTCGGGCTCCGACGACAGCGGTACGGCCTCGGCATGGCTGCCCGAGAAGGCGGTCACCCTGATCGAGGGCCGCCGCGGCGGACGCCCGCCGGCCAAGCCCTCCCTCCCCAGCGGCCGCAGCGCCGGCGGCGGACGGCCCGCGGTGCCGCCCCCGCCGTCGTACGACCCGGTGCCGGTGCCGGTCGGCGCACCCGACGCCGGACCCGTGCGGCTCGCGGGCGCCTCGGTGCCGATCGGCCCCGGGCCCAGAGTCGCCGACGCGCGGGCGGCCGCCGTGAAGGCGCCTCCCCCCGAGGCGGGCCTCGCCGCGTCCTGGTCCCGCCCGGCCGGCGGTGTCGACGGGGCGGTCGGAGCCGTCCCCGCGATCGCGCCCCCGCCCCCGCCCCCGGAGACGGCCTCCGGCTGGCGCCCATGGCGCTTCCGTATGTCGAACGACCTCTGGGGCACCCCGACGGTTGCCGACGACCTCGTGTACGTGACCTCCTTCGAGGTGCACGCCCTGGACGTGGCGACGGGCCGGCGCCGCTTCAAGACCCGTGATGTCGCCTGGTCGATGGCGGTCGCCGACGGCCGGGTCCACGCCTCGGACGGCCCCACGCTCTTCGCCCTGGACGCCCGCGAGGGCACGGACCTGTGGCGGCTGTCCCTGGACGGCTGGGTGTACTCGCTCAAGGCCGAGCGGGGCACGGTCGTCACCGGCACCCGCGGCGGCGGCGTACAGGCGTGGGAGGCGACGAACGGGCAGAAGCTGTGGGAGATCAGCGGCGCCCAGACCGACTTCGAGGCGCCGGAGGCCGGGCCGCTGGTCCACGACGGCACGGTGTACGTCTGGCAGGACGCCCGGCTGCGGGCCCTCCAGGCGCGTACGGGCGAGGAGCGCTGGTCGTACCCGATCGGGGACGCGGCGTCCTGCGGCGGGGTGCCGGTGCGCCTGACGCACGCGTCGGACGGCTGCGTCTACGTCTCCGCCGGCACCCGGGTGCTGTCCATCGAGGTGGCGACCGGCATGGTGCGCTGGCACTTCGAGGCGCCCGCAGTGTTCCTGTGCCCGCCGGCCTTCGTGCCCGGCCCCGCCGTCACCGGCGGCGGCATCTACCTCGCGGACTACCTGGGCACGGTGTACGCCCTCGACGCGGCGGACGGCCGCGACCGCTGGCGCATCGCGACGGAGGCGCGGGCCGCGATCGACCCGGTGCTGGTCGCCGGAGGCCACGTCCACGTGGGCAGCGGCAAGGGCCTGTACACCCTGGACGCGGTCACGGGCACCCCGAAGTGGCGCTTCCAGGCGGGCGGCGACATCGTGGGCACCCCGGCGGTGGCGGAGGGCCGTATCCACTTCGGCTCCACGGACCACCTGCTCTACACGCTGAAGGCCGACGACGGGCGCCTGCGCTGGAAGCTGGCCACGGGCGGGGAGATCACCGGTGCGCCCGTGGTGAAGGACGGCGTGGTGTACGCGTGCAGCAAGGACCGCTGTGTGTACGCGCTGGACGCCGAGAAGGGGACGGGCACGGCGCGGACGGCCTGAGCCAGGAGGCCGCCCCCCAAGGGGCGCAGGGCGCTCACCGCACCCGGTGGCCCCCCGCCCGCCGCGCGGCGAACAGCTCCGCCTGCCGTTCGGGCGGCAGGTTCCCGAGTGCGATCAGCTGCGGCGCCTGTGCGAAGGCCGCGGCCCGCGCCGTCTCCTGCGCCGCCCACAGCGCCCGCACGGTGCCCTGGACCCCCTCCGGCGGGTAAGAGGCGATGACCTCGGCACAGCGCACCGCCGCCTCCACCGCGCCACCGGGCTCGGTGAGTTCGGACACCAGGCCGATCTCGTACGCCCGCCGTGCCGAGATCCGCTCGGCGGTGCCCATCAGGGCCATGCGCGCCGCCTCCCCGTGGGGCATCCGATGGGCCATGAGGACGGACTCGTACGCGCTGACCATCCCGTAGCTCGTGTGCGGGTCGAAGAAGGCCGCGGTCGTGTCCGCCACGAGGAAGTCGCTCTCGCCCAGCAGATAGAACGCCCCTCCGCAGGCCATGCCCCGCACGGCGGCGATCACCGGCTTCCACAGGCCGTTCGCCTTCGGGCCGATCCCGAGCAGGGGATCGTCCACCATGTAGGGCGAGGCGGGCTGCGGCACCCGGGTGTCCCGGTCGATCCCCGTGCAGAAGGCCCGCTCGCCCGCCCCGGTGAGCACGACGGCCCGTACGGAGTCGTCGAACCGCAGCCGCCGCCAGCAGTCGCCCAGTTCGCGGGTCATCGCCAGATCGATCGCGTTGAGCCGGGCGGGCCGGTCGAGCGTGACGACCGCGACGCCCGTGGCCGGGTCGGCGGCGACCCGCAGCCCCCCGCTCACGGCCGCTCCAGAACCCAACGCGGCAGCCCGTCCGCGCCGAAGACGACCTGCACCCTGGCACCGATCCGGATCCGGTCGAGCGGCATCGAGTCCAGCGGTGCGCCGGGCCCGGCGACGAGGTTCCCGACGAGCCGGATGCGCGGCGCCTCCGCCAGCTCCACCACGATCACGTTGTACGGCGCCTGTGCCGCGTAGGCGGGGAGCAGCGGCGGATGCGGGACGACGTACGACCAGATCCGTCCCGCCCCGCTCACCCGCCGCCACTCGCTCGCGAACGACCGGCAGTGCGGGCAGCAGGGGCGCGGGGGGAAGCGGAGTTCACCGCAGTCGGCGCAGCCCTGGACGCGCAGCTCGCCCCGGCCGACGTACTCCCAGAAGGGTGCGCCGTCCTCGTCGGGCACGGGGGACAGCAGGGTGTCGGCCATGGTGTCAGCTCCTCAGCAGCAGGGCGGAGGTCGGCACACCCTCGCCGGCGGTGACCAGACAGGCGGCGGCGCCCGGGACCTGCGCGGTACTGGTCCCGCGCAGCTGCTTCACGCCTTCGTTGACGAGATTGAACCCGTGGACGTACGCCTCGGACAGTCCGCCGCCCCCGGTGTTGACGGGCAGCCGCCCGCCGAGCTCCAGCGCTCCTCCCTCGGTGAAGGCCGCGCCCTCCCCCCGGCCGCAGAAGCCGTAGCCCTCCAGGGAGAGCGGCACGAGGGGCGTGAAGGCGTCGTAGATCTGTGCGACGTCCACGTCGTCCGGGGTGAGGTCGGCGTGCTTCCACAGATGCCGCGCGGCCGTCCAGGCCGGACCGGTGAGCGGGTCGTCGTTCCAGTAGTTGACCATGCCGTGGTGCTGGGCGGGGAGCCCCTGGGCGGCGGCGTGGACGTACACCGGCCGGTGCCGGCAGTCACGGGCGCGGGCGGCGGAGACGACGACACAGGCCAGCGCCCCGTCCGTCTCCAGGCAGTTGTCGAAGAGGCACAGCGGCTCGCTGATCCAGCGGGAGGTCATGTACATCTCCCTCGTCAGCGGGCGCTCGTACATGATCGCGGCGGGGTTCTGGTTGGCCCTGTTCCGGCAGGCGAGGGCCACGTTGAAGAAGTGGTCCCGGGTGGCGCCGTACTCGTGCATGTACCGGCGGGCCAGCATCCCGATCTCGTCGGCCGGCCGCAGCAGCCCGAAGGGGCGCGTCCACTGGGCGGGAGCGGGCAGTTGGACGGCCGTGTTCCGCCAGGGCCGGGGCCCGCTGCCGCGCTTGCGGGACCGCCAGGCGACGCCGACGGTCGCCTGCCCGGTGGTGACGGCGGCGGCGAGATGCGCGACGGTGGCGCAGGAACCGCCGCCGCCGTACCCGACCTTGCTGAAGAAGGTGAGGTCACCGAGCCCGAGGGCCTTCGCCAGCTCCACCTCGTCGGTCTCCTCCATGGTGTACGAGGCGAGCGCGTCGACCTCGCCGGGCGCGATTCCGGCGTCGTCGAGGGCGGAGAGGACGGCACGGCAGGCCAGGGTCTTCTCGGACTCGGGGAGCCGTTTGGCGAAGGCGGTCTGACCGATGCCGACGATGGCGGTGGCGTCCTTGAGCCCTGCCATGGCTGCACCTCTCCCCCCGGACGGTTTGCTGACAGTCCGTCAGGTTACCGCTAATCTGACGGTCAGTCAGCCATGCGTACCGTGGGGAGGTCGCTGTGCGCGGTGACGTGGAGTGGGGCAGCATCCCGGGACTGGTCCGGAACGCCGCCCGTCGCTACGGCGAGGTGGAGGCGGTGGTCGAGGGCCGCACCCGGATCTCGTACGCCGAACTGGGCGCCCGCGTGGACCGCGCGGCGGCGGCGTGCATCGCGAACGGCGTCGCCCTCGGCGACCGCGTGGCGATCTGGGCCCCCAACACCCTGGACTGGATCGTCTCGGCCCTCGGCGCGGTCTCGGCGGGCGCGGTCCTGGTCCCCCTCAACACGCGCTTCAAGGGCACCGAGGCCGCGTACGTCCTGGCGCGAAGCAGGGCGAAACTGCTGTTCGTGACGGGCACGTTCCTCGGCACGTCGTACGTCGCCTCGCTACGACGGGCAGCGGGGGACGGCCCCGCAGATGGCGCCGGAGGCAGCCCCGCAGACGGAGGCGGCGGCCCTCTCCCTCGCCTGCCCCACCTGGAGCAGGTGGTGGTCCTGGCGGACGACGCCCCGGCCGACTTCCGCACCTGGAAGGACTTCCTGGCCGACGGGGAGGGCGTGGGGGAGCCGGCGGTACGCCGACGGGCATCGTCCGTGACCGGCGAGGCGCCGTCGGACATCGTCTTCACCTCCGGCACGACGGGCCGCCCCAAGGGCGCGGTGATCACCCACGCCCAGACGCTCCGGGCGTACGGGATCTGGACGGACCTGGCGGGCCTGAGCCGGGGCGACCGCTATCTGATCGTCAACCCCTTCTTCCACACCTTCGGCTACAAGGCCGGCGTACTGGCCTGTCTGATGCGGGGCGCGACGATGATCCCGCAACCGGTGTTCAACGTGACCACTGCGCTGGCGAACATCGCCGCGGAACGGATCTCGGTGCTCCCCGGCCCGCCCACCCTCCATCAGTCCCTCCTCGACCACCCCTCCCGGAACGCACACGACCTCTCGGCCCTGCGCCTGGTGGTGACGGGAGCGGCGGTGATCCCGCTCCGCCTCGTGGAACGCCTGCGCGGGGAACTCGGCGTCGAGACGGTCCTGACGGCGTACGGCCTGTCGGAGGCCAGCGGCTTCGTGACGATGTGCCGCCGCGGCGACGACCCCTCACTGATCGCGGCGACATCGGGGCGGGCCATCCCCGGCACGGAGGTGAGGGTGGCGAACCCGAAGGGCGAGCCCCTGCCCCCGGGCACCCCCGGGGAGATCCTGGTCCGAGGCTTCCACGTCATGCGGGGCTACTACGAGGACGCCGCCGCCACGTCGGAGGTCCTGGCCCCGGACGGCTGGCTCCGCACGGGCGACGTGGGCGTGTTGGACGAGGCGGGCAATCTGAGGATCACGGACCGGCTGAAGGACATGTACATCGTGGGCGGCTTCAACGCCTACCCGGCGGAGATAGAGCAACTGCTCGCCCTGCACCCGGACGTGGCGGACGCGGCGGTGATCGGCATACCGGACGCCCGGCTGGGCGAGGTCGGCAAGGCCTACGTGGTCCGACGCCCCGGGTCCCTGCTGACCGGCGACGACCTGATCGCCTGGTCCCGCCGCGAGATGGCGAACTACAAGGTCCCGAGGGAGGTGGAGTTCGTCGCGGAACTCCCGAGGAACGCGAGCGGGAAGGTGGTGAAGGGGGAACTGCGGGGGCGTGTGCGCCTGGGGCATCAGCGGTCACCAGGAGCGGCGTGAAGGTGGTCCTGGGGGCCTGAGGCCCTGTCTCTTTGACTTCACGACGATCGGGCCACGTGCGAAATACCTCCTGGATATTTTCGAGAGACCAGGCGGGGTAAATTTTCAGTAAGGCTTGTTAAGGGTGGAGGGTGCTTTTTCGGTTTTCGGTAAGCCTCTTTAGTCGATTCCTTTAGATCTCGGTTCGATAAAGAAAATCCCCCTGGCGGAGAGTCGGATGGAGCCGTTGGCGGCCCGGACGGGGGTGGACTGGCAGGATCTCGGCCATGTGCGGTGCATACGACTGTGCGGAAGCGCGGGAAGGCGCCCGCCTGCGATGTCGAGGACTCCCGCGAGCGTGCAGGCCGTGCCGGCCGGCGCGGGGACGGTTTCCGGGTGAGGGCCGCGGAATATGCGCCCACCACAGATTGTTTCGGAACCTGACCCGGCTTTTCCTCATCTACCCTGACGGACATCGCATCCCGTAGTTCTGCGAGTGACCTTGAGTCTGGCGCCTGTCCGGACATCCGGCCACATTGCGCACTCCAGGACGGTGTCTTGGGGAGTGAGGTTCACTCCCCCATCACAAAGCCGGTTCAAAACCGAAGGAAAGTCCGGGGCAAGCCCGTGCGAAGGCGTGAGTGCGCTCCAGGGGACGGAAAGCGCAGTCAGGGAAAGAACCTATGGGTCTCACAAGCAACAAAGTGCTGGTGCTGGCGCTGATGCTGGCCGTGCTGCTGTTCGTAGGCACGGTCTGGTGCTGGCCGAGGCTGGCGCGGCGCAACTGGCAGGCCGTCGGCGGACGGGTCGGCCTGCTGTTCGCCACTCAGCTCACCGTTGTCGCGTCGCTCGGACTGGCCGCCAACCAGGCCTTCGGGTTCTACGCCAGTTGGTCCGATCTGTTCGGTCAGGAGAACGGGCAGGGCGTGGTCGTCGACAACGGTGCCGCGGGATCGAGCGGCGGCCCCCTCCAGGTGGTCGGCACGCAGGCGGTGAACGTCTCGGGCGGCGCGCAGCCGCAGATCGGCGGCCAGATTCAGAGAGTCACCATATTCGGACCGAAGACCCATATCGCCACGCCCGCGTACGTCTACCTGCCGCCGGAGTACTTCCAGCCGGCGTTCCGCACGCGGTCGTTCCCGGTGGGCGTCGTCCTCTCCGGCTACCCGGGTACGGCCGCGGCGCTCATCAAGGGGCTGAAATACCCGCAGACGGCGCACGAGCTGTCCAAGCAGGGCAAGATGCAGCCGATGATCCTGGTGATGCTGCGGCCGACCGTGGTGCCGCCACGGGACACGGAGTGCGTGGACGTGCCGGGCGGGCCGCAAGTCGAGACGTTCTTCACGAAGGACCTCCCCGACGCCGTCCGGTCCCACTACAGGAGGGTGGGCGTGAGTCCCTTCGGCTGGGGCGTCATCGGTGACTCCACGGGTGGCTACTGCGCGCTGAAGTTCGCGATGCACCACCCGGACGTCTATGCCGCCGCGGTGGGTCTGTCGCCGTTCTACAAGGCGCCGATCGACCCGACCACAGGCGACCTCTTCCACGGGAACAAGCAGTTGAAGAACCGCGCCGACCTGATGTGGTACCTCAAGCACGTGCCGGCGCCCAACACCTCGCTGCTCGTCACGAGCAGCAAGCACGGCGAATACCACTACAAGGACACGCTCAACTTCATCCAGCAGGTGCGGGCCAACAAGGTGACCAGGATCTCGTCGCTCATCCTCGACAGCGGCGGTCACAACTTCAACACCTGGCTCCGGGAGATCCCGGGCGCGCTGCAGTGGATGAGCGGTCGGCTCAGCGACCGCTGAGCGGGCGAATGCGCGGCGGCGCCGCCGCACGGTCTAGGGCCTCGGACTCGCGGAGCGCGAGCCGTTCGGTCCTCATCGAGGCAGGTGGCTAGGCAATGGGTCCGAGTCCAGTCATGGCGGGCAACCTATCGCACGCCCGTGAGAGTGATCCGAAAGAGAAGACCTAGGCCCGACGCAGGGGCATGCCTCGATCCCGCGGCCGATGAACGCGCATCGGCCGCCACCTACCCTCGGAACTCATGGACAACGACGGCACACTCGACGAGGCATACGAACGGTTGCACCGGACAGGACCGGAGTTCGAGGGCTGGTTGAGCAACCACGGCCCCATGGCGGTGGAGTCCATGGTCCGGCGCGGACACGCGCGCCAGGTCCACCGCTGGCTGGACCTCTACACCCGGCGACTGGACGATCTGCCACGCGGCCTCTCGCCCGTCACGGACGACACCTGGCGTACGGCGCTCGGTGACCCGCACCGTCTCGGCGACTGGCTCGCCTTCTTCGCGCGCGAGGTGACGGAACAACCCTGGCGTACGGTGCTGGAGACATGGTGGCCGCGGCTGCTGCCGGGCATCGCGGCCGGCGCCACCCACGGCGTGATCCGCACCGGCCACGCGGTCCACGCTCTGCTCGACCACGAGGACGGGCCGCGCCTGGCCGAACTGGGCCAGGCCCTCGGCTACTGGGCCGGGCGCTGGCAGCCGGTTCCGGCGGCCGGCCCCTCCGGGAGTGCCGACGCCATGTCCGCTCTGGCCGGCGTCCCTCGCGTGCCCGACCAGAGCGCGGGCATCAACCACCGGCTCGACCAGCTCACCGGCCTCACCGACTGGCCCACCGCGCTGGCCGCACTGCGACCGGCCACCGATGCCGAGCAGGCCCGGGACCGGCTGGCCGACCTGACGACAGCCGCCGTCCTGCGCTACCTCACGACCGCGCACGGCTCGGCCGTCATGCTGGTCCACACGGCGACCGCCCCCATGGCCGTCCTGCGCACCCTGCCCGCACTGCCCCGCCCCCAATGGGTCATGAGCTACGACGCTGCCTGGGCCGCGAGCGCCGCCGTGACCGCGGCCTACACCCCCGCCGCCCCCGTCCCCCGGCACAGCCTCCCGGCGGCCCCCGAGTCGGCGGCCGAGGTGTTCGCCCTGGCCGTCCGCCACGGCGACGAACACGTCGTCAAACTCGCGGACACCAGCCTGGAGGTCCACCAGCGCACGGGCGCCCCGGACGCGTTGGCGGCGGTACTCCGAGCGACGGAACTGATCGACGAACTTTGAGCGACCCAAGGGGCCGAGGGCGAGCCGGGGGCGATCCGCGGCGGCGGGACCACTGAGAGTCGGTCAGCGGGCAGCGAGTCCGAGCGACAGGTACGGCGATGGGTCTCTTGACGTAAATCGGCCGCGGCGGCTCCCCCTCCGCGCCGCCGCGGCCGATCCCCCGTCGATGGAAGACGCTTTAGGCCTTCTCGCTCCCGGCGTGGTTCTCCAGGGTGGTGAAAACGCCCTCCTCCACGCTGCCGGCGTGGTTCTCCAGCGGCTTGATGGTCTCGCTCTGGGTAACGCTTCCCGCGTGGTTTTCCAGCGGCTTCACCGCGGAGCCGTCGGTCGAGCTTCCCGCGTGGTTCTCCAGCGGGTTCGTCTTGTTGTGCTTCGTGCCTTCGCTCATCGCCGGCTTCTTCCTGTCGAACGCTCTATGGGCTGAGGCCCGTCCGGCGGCTCCCCCGAGGGTCGCCGGACGGGCACTGCGTGGCCGCTCAGATTAGCGGTGCGGCCTGATCGCCTAGCCGTCTGTCCCCCGATGCGACGGATCAGCAACTCCGAGGATGGCGAACGGCGATAAACAAACAATGAACGTGTGCAGCGACCGCCGGTCAGGCCGCCGCCACGGGCGCCAGCAGCGTCCTGACCTGGTCGGCCTCGGGGGCGTCGGACTGCTCGTAGATGTTCAGCGCCTCACGCCAGCACGCCTTGGCGCGGTCCGTCTGGCCGAGTTCACTGAGAGCGCGGCCGAGCGTGGTCAGGACGTTGGCGCGCATCCAGTCGCCTCCGATGACTCTCAGGGCGAGGGCTTGCTCCGCATGCTGTGCCGCGCGGGCGGGGCGGCCGCCGAGCAGATGTGCTTCGGCGATGCGGAAGTTCGCCGTGCCCTCCCAGAGCCTCTGGCGGTTCTCACGGAAGAGCCGAAGCGCTTCGGAGAGCTGATCGAGGGCTTCGCCGTCCTGCTCGGCGCGACTCAGAGCGATGCCGAGTGCCAGACGGCCGTTGGCGAGACGCAGGGTCGCACCCAGCTGGTCGTAGATCGCGACTCCACGGCGTGCCAGATCGACCGCGCTGTTCACGCGGCCGAGGTTCACGTGGATACGAGACAGATTGCACAGGGCGCTGCCTTCACCCGACAGGTTCCCGTCGGCACGGTAGTTGGCGATGGCTTCCTGCAGGTGCTTCTCGCCGTCGGTGTACCGACCTTGGTAGAGGGCGATGATTCCTCGGTCGTTGGGCGCCCAGCAGCACGGAGCGAGGTCGCCGACGCTCTGGGCGAGAAGTATGGCGAGCCGAGCCTCCTCGTCCGCCTGCGTGAATCGGTCGGAGACCAACAAGGCGTTGGTCAGTGCGGTGCGCGCCCGTCCTTCCGCCCGTGCGTCACCTGTCTCCTGGGCCAGTTGGCACAGAGCCACCGCAGTTGTCTCGTACTGGTGGGAGTTGGCGCCGGACTCGGTCAGATCCTTCGCGACCCACAACAGGTCGACGGCGCGTCGAAGCATGCCGTGGCTCGCGCTCTGGCGAACGCAGGCGAGCAGGCAATCGGCCTCGGCGTACAGCCAGTCGACGGCAGCCTTTCCGTGCGCGAAGGTCAGGCCGGGGTGTTGCGTGGCCTCAAGGTGGTCCACCAGTCGGTCCCCGGGACGTTCGATCGCGTACACCCCCGCCGCCGTGGCCAGATAGAAGTCCAGCAGTCGGGACATCGCCGTGCCCCGCTCGCTCGGCGGATGTTCGTCGCGTTCGGCGCAGGCGCGGGCGTAGAGGCGGACCAGGTCGTGGTAGCGGTAGCGGCCCGGGGCGGCCGACTCCACGAGGGACGTGTCCACCAGGGACTCCAGCAGGTCCTCGGTCTCTTCCAGCGGCAGGTCCAGCACCGCCGCGGCGGCGGCGAGGGATATGTCCGGGCCGTCCGCCAGGCCCAGGAGGCGGAAGGCGCGGGCCTGGGCCGGCTCCAGTTGGCCGTAGCCCAGTTCGAAGGTGGCCTTCACCGCCAGGTCTCCGGCCTGGAGTTCGTCGAGGCGGCGTCGTTCGTCCGCCAGCTTCGCCGCCAGGACCGACACCGTCCACGTCCGGCGTGCCGCGAGCCGTGACGCCGCGATGCGGATCGCCAGCGGCAGGAAGCCGCAGGCCGCCACCACGTCCAGCGCCGCTTCCCGTTCCGAGACCACCCGCTCCTCGCCCACGATCTTGGTGAAGAGCGCCAGCGCCTCGTCCGGGGACATCACGTCCAGGTCCACCAGGTGCGCACCGGCCAGATCCACCATCCGCACCCGCGCCGTCACCAGGGCCGCGCAGCCCTCCGTGCCGGGCAGCAGCGGGCGTACCTGGGCCGCGTCCTTGGCGTTGTCCAGCAGGACCAGGACCCGACGGCCGTCCAGGACCGACCGGTACAGCGCCGAACGCTCCTCCAGGGAGTCGGGAATCGCAGAGTCCGCCGTGCCCAACGCGCGCAGGAAGGAGCCCAGGACCGTCTCCGGTTCCGCCGCCCTCGGGCCCGCGCCCTGCAGGTCGACGTACAGCTGTCCGTCCGGGAAGGCCGACCGGGCCTGGTGGGCGACGTGCACCGCCAGCGTCGTCTTGCCCACGCCGCCGATGCCCGCCAGCGCGGAGACCGCCATCACCCGGCCGTCCGCGGACGCCAGCACCTCGCTCAGCTCGGTGACGAAGGCGGAGCGGCCGGTGAAGTCAGGCACGGTCGCCGGCAGTTGCGCCGGGCGGACGGGGGGCGCGGCCGGCTCGGGCGCCGGAGCCGACGGTTCCGCCAGGCCCGGGTCCGCCTGGAGGATGCGCTGCTGGAGTTCCTTCAGGCCCGGGCGGGGGTCGACCCCGAGTTCGTCGGCCAGCAGTCGGCGGGTGTCCGCGTAGACCGCCAGCGCCTCCGCCTGGCGGCCCGAGCGGTACAGCGCCAGCATCAGCAGTTCCCGGAGGCGTTCGCGCAGCGGGTGGGCCGCCGTGAGGGCGGTCAGTTCCGACACCGCCTCCGCGTGGCAGCCCTGCTCCAGGTCCATGTCCAGGCGGGATTCGAGAAGTTGCAGGCGCAGTTCCTCCAGGCGGACCCGCTGCGCCTCCGCGTACGGGCCGGGCACTCCGGCGAGCGGCTCCCCGTCCCACAGCGCCAGTGCCTCGTTCAGGACGTTCCGGGCGTGGCCCAGGTCTCCGGAGCTCTTGGCCTTCTCCGCCTCCGCGGCCAGTTCCTGGGCCGCGGCCAGGTCCAGGGAGCGGGACTCGTCCAGCCGTACCGCGTAGCCGCCCGATTCGCTGACCAGGACATCCGGGGAGAGTGCCTTCCGCAGCCGGGAGGCGTACGTCCGTACGGCCGCCAGCGCCCGCGGCGGCGGTTCGTCGCCCCAGAGCGCGTCGATCAGCTCGGACGCCGTCGCCGTACGGCCCTCCCGCAGCAACAACGCGGCCAGCAGGGCGCGTTGTTGCGGTGTGCCCGTGGCCAGCGGCTCCTCCTCACGCCAGGCGCGCACCGGTCCGAGCACGCCGAAGCGCAGAGTCGCCGGTTCCTCGGCACTCCGCTGCTCAGGTACTCGCGGCACACCGTCCATCGTTGCCCCCTGGCCCCCTGCCGAACCGTTCACGACCGAGAGGCCAGTTTGCCTTGTTCATGGCGGATGCGTCAGCCATGGGAGACGCCGATCACAGGCTGTGGCGCTGTGCGTCACAGGGTCCACACACGCTCTTCTCATAACGGAAGATGCGGATTCACGCCGGGAGGCGCCGAGTTTACTGACGGGCCGTCAGATCGGCGCTACGGTGCCCGCATGGAGACGTCACCGAACAACGCCACGTTCCCGCAGATCATCTCCGTCGACGACCACACCGTGGAGCCCCCGCACGTCTGGCAGGACCGGCTCCCCGCCAAGTACCGGGACATCGGGCCGCGTATCGTCCGCGCCCCCCTGAAGGAGCTGACGTTCCTGGGCGGGAAGTTCGCGCCCGTCATGGGCGAGCCCGGTGACGAGGGGCCGCTCGGGGACTGGTGGGTGTACGAGGAGCTGCGCCGGCCCCTCACCCGTCTCGACACCGCCGTCGGGTACGACAGGGACGAGATCAAGCTGGAGGTCATCACCTACGAGCAGATGCGGCCCGGCTCCTACGACGTGCCCCACCGCCTTGCCGACATGGACGTCAACCACGTCCGGTCCGCCGTCTGCTTCCCCACCTTCCCCCGCTTCTGCGGGCAGACCTTCACCGAGGCCGAGGACCGTGAGCTCGGGCTGCTGTGCGTCCGGGCGTACAACGACTGGATGGTGGAGGAATGGTGCGGGCCGCAGGCGCACGGGCGTCTCATACCCCTCACCATCGTCCCCCTCTGGGATGCCCGCCTCGCCGCCGCCGAGGTGCGCCGCAACGCCGAGCGCGGGGTGCGCGCCGTCGCCTTCTCCGAGATCCCGCCCCGTCTCGGGCTGCCGTCCGTGCACAGCGACGGCTGGGATCCCTTGCTCGCCGCCTGCGACGAGACCGGCACCGTCGTCGCCATGCACATCGGCTCCAGCAGCAGGATGCCGTCCACCTCCGCCGACGCCCCGCCCGCCGTCGGCTCCACCATCACCTTCGCCAACTGCTGCTTCTCGATGGTCGACTGGCTGATGAGCGGCAAGTTCGAGCGCTTCCCGAATCTGAAGGTGATGTACGCGGAAGGGCAGATCGGCTGGATCCCGTACATCCTGGAGCGCGCCGATGTCGTCTGGGAGGAGAACCGCGCCTGGGGCGGTGTCGCCGACAAGGTCCACCGCCCGCCGTCCGAGCTGTTCGCCGAGCATGTCTACGGCTGCTTCTTCGACGACGCCTTCGGTCTGAGGAGCCTGGACTCCATCGGGGTCGGGAACGTCCTCTACGAGACCGACTATCCGCACTCCGACTCCACCTGGCCGAAGTCGCGCGAGGTCGGGGAGGCCCAGATGGGGCACCTGGACGCGGACGTGGTCGACCGGATCGTACGGCGCAACGCGATCGAGCTGCTCGGGCTGACCGAGGACGGCCTGTGGCCGGGGCGGTGAGCGGGGACGCCCTGCGGTACGGGATGCAGCTGCCCGTCCAGTCCCGGTCCACGATCTACGCCGAGCCCTGGGAGGCCGATGCCGGTCCCGGTGACCTCGTCGCGATCGCCCGGACCGCCGACGCCGCCGGGTTCGACTACGTCGCATGCTGCGACCACGTCGCCGTCCCGCGCCGGCTCGCCCCCGCGATGAGCACGGTCTGGTACGACCCCGTCGCCACCCTCGCCCACCTCGCCGGCGTCACCGGGCGGGTACGGCTGCTCAGCCATGTCGCGATCGTCGGGCTGCGGCATCCGCTCGTCACGGCCAAGCAGTACGCGACCCTCGACCACCTCTCGGGCGGACGGCTCGTCCTCGGGGTGGGGGCCGGGCACGTGCGGGAGGAGTTCGAGGCACTGGGCGTGGACTTCGGGCAGCGGGGCGCCGTGCTCGACGAGACGATCGACGCCCTCAGGGCGGCGCTGGGGCCGGACGAGTTCCCCGTCCACCACGGCAAGGCGTACGACTTCGAGGGGCTCGGGCAGCGCCCCCGGCCCGCCCAGCCACGCGTCCCGCTGTGGGTCGGCGGCTCCTCGTCCGCCGCCGTGCGCCGGGCCGCGCTGAAGGGCGACGGCTGGCTGCCCCAGGGGGATCCGCGCCACCGGCTGCCCGCGCAGATCGACCGGCTGCGGCGGTTCCGCGCACAGGCGGGGCTCGACGCCCCCTTCACCGTCGGTGCCATCACCGAACCGCTGTACCTCGGAGAGCCGGGCTGGGACGTCGGGCCACGGACGCTCTGCGGCGCGCCGGAGGCGGTCGCCGACTCCCTGCGCGCCTATCGCGCGATGGGCGTGCACCAGATCCAGGTGCGGTTCCGCAGCCGGAGCCGTGCCGAACTCACCGACCAGATCGCCGCGTTCGGGGCCGAGGTCGCGCCCCGTCTGGACTGAGAGGCAGGCCGCATGGGCAAGCTGGACGGGCGCGTCGTCATCGTCACCGGGGCGGCGCGCGGGCAGGGCGAGCAGGAGGCGCGGCTGTTCACGGCGGAGGGCGCCCGGGTCGTCCTCGCGGATGTGCTCGACGACCAGGGGGAGGCCGTCGCCAAGGAGCTCGGGCAGTCGTACGTCCGTCTCGATGTGGGGCGGGAGGACGACTGGACCGCCGCCGTGGCTCATGCGAAGGAGACGTACGGGCGGATCGACGGGCTGGTCAACAACGCCGGGATCCTCCGTTTCAACGCCCTGGCCGACACGCCGCTGGACGAGTTCATGCAGGTCGTCCAGGTCAACCAGGTGGGCTGTTTCCTCGGTATCAGGGCCGTGGCGCCCGAGATCGCGGACGCCGGGGGCGGCACCATCGTCAACACCGCCTCCTACACCGCGCTGACGGGGATGGCGGCCGTGGGCACGTACACGGCGACCAAGCACGCCGTTCTCGGCCTCACCCGGGTCGCCGCGATCGAGCTGGCGTCGGAGGGGATCCGGGTCAACGCCGTGTGTCCCGGCGCCATCGACACCCCGATGGCCAATCCGGGCCGGCTGGACCCGCACGCGGACGCGGGGGAGATGTCCCGGGCCCTGGACGAGGTGTACCGCAGGCTCGTGCCGCTCGGCCGGATCGGCAGGCCGGAGGAGGTGGCGCGGCTCGCCCTCTTCCTGACCTCGGACGACTCCTCGTACATCACCGGACAGCCCTTCGTGATCGACGGCGGCTGGCTGGCCGGGGTCTCCGTTCTCTGACGGATCGTCAGCTATTGACGCTCCCACCGGCCGGTGTCAGAGTCGGCCGCAGACGAAACTGACAGGCAGTCAGATAGGGCCGTCCGGCGGGACAAGGCACCCGTCGGCGGCACACACTCGTGGGGACGGTGAAACTCCGTGGAATTCGGGCTCTTTGTACAGGGATACGTGGGGAAGCGGGCCGAGACCGACCCGCTCGCGGAGCACAAGGCACTGATGGAGGAGACCGAGTACGTCATCCAGGCGGACGCGTCCGGCTTCAAGTACGCCTGGGCCTCCGAGCACCACTTCCTGGAGGAGTACTCGCACCTCTCCGCCAACGACGTCTTCCTCGGCTACCTCGCCCATGCCACCGAGCGCATCCACCTCGGCTCCGGCATCTTCAACCCCCTCGCCCAGGTGAACCACCCGGTGAAGGTCGCCGAGAAGGTCGCCATGCTCGACCACCTCACCGAGGGACGCTTCGAGTTCGGCAGCGGCCGGGGCGCGGGCTCCCACGAGATCCTCGGCTTCCTCCCCGGCATCACCGACATGAACCACACCAAGGAGATCTGGGAGGAGACCATCGCCGAGTTCCCCAGGATGTGGCTCCAGGACGAGTATCCGGGCTTCCGGGGCAAGCACTGGTCCCTGCCGCCGCGCAAGGTGCTCCCCAAGCCGTACGGGAAGTCGCACCCCGCGATGTGGTACGCCGCCGGGTCCCCGCCCTCGTACGCCATGGCCGCCCGCAAGGGCCTCGGGGTGCTCGGGTTCAGTGTGCAGAAGGTCTCCGACATGGAGTGGGTCCTGGAGCAGTACAAGACGGCGGTCGTGGACGCCGAGCCCGTCGGGGACTTCGTCAACGACAACGTGATGGTGACGACCACCGCCGTGTGCGCGCCCACGCACGAGGAGGCGATCCGGACCGCGGCGGCCGGACAACTGCACTATCTGCCCTCCCTCGTCTTCCGCTACCACGACACCTTCCCCCGCCCGGAGGGCTTCCCGGTCTGGCCGGAGACGCTGCCCGAGTACACCGAGGAGTTCATCGAACTCCTCGTCGAGGAGGAGCTGCTCATCTGCGGCGACCCGGACGAGGTCCTCACCCAGTGCAAGCGGTGGGAGCAGGCCGGGGCCGACCAGCTCAGCTTCGGGCTGCCGGTCGGGATCCCGAAGGAGGAGACGCTCCGGACGATCCGGCTGATCGGCGAGCACGTGATCCCGAAGATCGACACGGACCCGGTGCACCGCACGACCCGGTTCCGTCAGGCCGTCTGAGGGGGTGCCCGGCATGCTCGACCACGTCATCAGGGGCGCGACCGTCGTGGACGGGACCGGCGCGCCCGGGTACACCGCCGACGTCGGGATACGGGACGGCCGGGTCGCCGCCGTAGGGAAGATCACCGAGGCGGCCCGGAGCGGCGAGGACGCCGACGGCCTGGTGCTCGCCCCCGGCTTCGTCGACCCACACACCCACTATGACGCCCAGCTCTTCTGGGACCCGTACGCGACCCCTTCCCTGAACCACGGGGTCACCACGGTCGCCGCCGGCAACTGCGGCTTCACCCTCGCCCCGCTCAACCCCGAGCGGCCCGCCGACGCCGACTACACCCGCCGGATGATGTCCAAGGTGGAGGGGATGTCCCTGGTCGCCCTGGAGGAGGGGGCGCCCTGGAACTGGCACGGCTTCGGGGAGTACCTCGACGCCCTCGAAGGCAGGATCGCCGTCAACGCGGGCTTCATGGCGGGACACTGCGCGCTGCGCCGCCATGTGATGGGCCCGGACGCGATCGGCGGACAGCCCACCCCCGAGCAGCTGGACGCCATGCTCCGGCTGTTCCACGAGGCCATGGACGCGGGGGCCTGGGGCCTGTCCACCACCCAGTCCTCCACGCACTCCGACGGCGACGGCGCCCCCGTCGCCTCCCGCCATGCCCGGCCGGCCGAGCTGCTGGCCCTGTCGCGGGCGGTGGGCGCGCACGAGGGCACCCAGATCGAGGCGATCGTGGCGGGCTGCCTGGACCAGTTCAGCGACGCCGAGATCGATCTGCTGGCGGACATGAGCGCGACGGCCGGACGGCCCCTGAACTGGAACGTGCTCACGATCGACGCCGCCGTCCCCGAGCGGGTGCCGCGTCAGCTGCTCGCGAGCGAACGCGCCCGGAAGGCGGGCGGCCGGGTGGTGGCCCTCACCATGCCGATCCTCACCCCGATGAACATGTCGCTCGGCACCTTCTGTGCCCTCAACCTGATCCCCGGCTGGGGCCCGGTGCTGGGCCTTCCGGTGCCCGAGCGGATCACCAGGCTCCGGGACCCGCAGGTCCGGGACGAACTGCTTCGGCGCGCCCACTCCAAGGAGGCGGGCGTCTTCCGGCGCCTCGCCGACTTCGGGCGGTACGTCATCGGGGACACCTACAGCCCGCGCAACGAGGGCCTGACCGGGCGGGTGGTACGTGACATCGCGGCCGAGCGCGGCCAGGACCCCTTCGCCTGCCTGGTCGAGATCTGCGCCGACGACGACCTGCGCACGGTCCTGTGGCCCATGCCCACCGACAACGACCCGGACTCCTGGGCACTGCGGGCCGAGACCTGGCGCCACCAGGACGTCCTGCTCGGCGGCTCCGACGCGGGCGCCCATCTGGACCGTATGTGCGGGGCCCCGTACACCACCCGGTTCCTCGGGGACTGTCTGCGCGGCCGGAGGCTGGTGCCGCTGGAGCAGGCCGTGAAGATGCTGACCGACGATCCCGCGCAGCTGTTCGGGCTGCGGGAGCGGGGCCGGGTACGGGAGGGCTTCCACGCGGACCTGGTCCTGTTCGACCCGGAGCGCGTGGACGCCGGGCACGCCACCCTGGTGCACGACCTGCCAGGCGAGAGCCCGCGCCTGGACTCCCGGGCGATCGGGGTGAACGCGGTCTGGGTCAACGGCGTCGAGGCGATCCGGGACGACGTGGTGACCGGTGCCGTGCCGGGCCGGGTGCTGCGTTCCGGACGGGACACCAGGACGGTGAGCACCACGTGACCGAGCGGCAGCGGCTGTTCATCGGCGGGGCGTGGGTCGAGCCCGAGGACGGGCACCACCCGGTCGTCGACCCGGCGACCGAGGGGATCGCCGGTTGGGCGCCGGAGGCCTCGCGGGACCAGGTGCACGCGGCCTGCGCGGCGGCCCGCGAGGCGTTCGGGCCCTGGTCGCGGACGGCGCCGGAGGAACGGGCGGCGGTGCTGGCACGGGCGGCGGAGGCGATACGGCGCAACCTCGTGCCGCACGCGGCGCTGGCGCAGGCGGAGAGCGGCGCCACGACCCGTACGGCGCGCGGGATGCAGGTCGGTGTCGCGGCGGCCCGGTTCCGGCGGTACGCGCGCGTGGAGCCGGTGGAGCAGCCGCTGCCGCCGCAGATCAACGAGGCGGGCCCGTTCGGCCCGGCGACGGTCGTCGGCGCGGTCGCGGAGCGCCGCCCGGTCGGCGTGGTCGCCTGCATCACCTCGTACAACAACCCGTGGGCGAACCCGGCGGGCAAGGTCGCGCCCGCGCTGGCCATGGGCAACACGGTGGTCGTCAAGCCGGCCCCGCAGGATCCGCTGTCCGTGTACCGGATGGCCGAGGCCCTTCAGGAGGCGGGCGCGCCGCCGGGTGTCGTGAACGTGGTGAGCGGTTCGCGGCCGGAGGTCGGCGAGGCGGCCGTCGACTGCCCCGAGGTGGACATGGTGAGCTTCACCGGGTCCACGGCGGTCGGGCAGCGGATCGCCGAGGTGTGCGGCCGGTCCATGAAGCGGCAGCTGATGGAGCTGGGCGGCAAGGGCGCGGCGCTGGTCTTCGACGACGCGGATCTGGACGCGGCGGTCGCCGGGATCGGGACGACGTTCTCCTTCTACAGCGGCCAGATCTGCACGGCACCCACCCGGGTGATCGCCCAGCGGGGTGTCTACGACCGGCTGGTGTCCGAACTGGGCGCCCACGCCCGGCGGCTGACGGTCGGGGATCCGCGCGCGCCGGGCACGGTGGTGGGGCCGGTGATCTCGGCGGCGCACCGGGACCGCGTGGAGGCGTATGTGGAGTCGGGCCGCAAGGAGGGCGCGCGGCTGGTCGCCGGGGGCGAACGCCCCCCGAACGAGCGGGGCTTCTATGTGGCGCCCACCCTCCTCGCGGACTGCACGCCCGCTATGCGGGTGGTCCGGGAGGAGATCTTCGGTCCGGTGGTCGCGGTCGTGCCGTTCGAGGACGAGGAGGAGGGCATCGCCCTGGCCGACGCCACCGACTACGGCCTCATCGACTACGTCTGGTCCCGGGACGTGGCCCGCGCGTTCCGTGTCGCCCGCCGGCTGCGGGCGGGCCAGGTGGGCGTCAACACCGTCGGCCGCAACATGGAGGCACCGTTCGGCGGCTTCAAGAAGAGCGGGGTGGGCCGCGACGTCGGCTCGTACGCCCTGCACGCGTACAGCGAGCTGCAGGCGATCGTGTGGCCGGGGTGAACGGACCGGCCGGCGACCGCCTCAGTCGTCCAGGTCCACCCGCACCGTGAGCAGCCCCGTGCCGAGCGCCTGTACCGCCGCGCTGTTGAGGCGGGGCAGCGTCCGCAGCCGGGCCCGGGCGTCGTCGTCCGGCAGCGGGTGGGCCGTGCCCGCGTACCAGCGGCCCCTGATGCGGACCCGCACCCGGGGATCGGCCTGGATGTTGCGGATGTACTGGGACTTCTCGCCGTGCTCGGACACCAGCCAGAAAGAGCCGCCGATACGGCGCCCGCCGAGGGGGGTCCGGCGCGGCAGGCCCGAGACGCGGCCCGTGGTCTCCAGGAGCGTCTGGAGCGGCATACGGCGCTGCACCGGATTGACGAGATGGCGCTGGAGCGCCGTGACCGCACGGTATTTGAGGTCGGTGAAGCCCGGCATGGTCGTGTGTCCCCCCTGACGACGTGAAGGGCGAGGCCTCCGCGCAGTCTGGCAGACCGCTCAGCGGGGCGCGCGGGAAAGACCGTCGCGCCCCAGGGGAAAGACCGTCGCGCCCCAGGGGAAAGACCGTCGCGCCCCCGGAGAACGGCCGTCGCGCCCCGGGAGATAGACCGTCGCGCCCCGGTGAACGGCCGCACGCCTTTGGCGGCCCAGGACCCTACGACCGGCCCAGGAAGATCGGGTTCGTGAACGCGGCCAGCACCCCCGGCACCGGACCCACCGCCGCCTCGTGCCGCAGCTCCGCCCGTACATAGGCCGCGTACGACGGTGTCGTGTGCCACTCCACCGTGCCCGCCCCGGACACCGGCAGCGGATCGCTCGTGAACAGCGCGCCCTGGTCGGTGACGAAGCGGACCGAGCAGCGAGGCGCGCCCTGCGCCTCCAGCCGGACCGTGACCGGGGTGTCGCGGTCCACCCGCAGCCGCTCGCCGATCCCGGCGTGCTCGCCGTGGCCGCCCGAGACGCCGAAGGCCAGCGAGACGCTCTTCGACTCGGCCACGTACGAGCGGCCCACGCGGATCCCCTCCTGGACGGCCTCCCTGGTCAGGTCGTCCGCGAGGACCACCGTCTGCGGGGTGCCGATCGCGTCGGGGTCGCGGTGTGCGTCGCTGTTGCCCATCGCCGGGAGCCAGCGGCCGTGCCCCTCCCGGACCGACGCCACCAGCGTGTTGTCCCACTCCGCCAGCGTCGCCTCGTCGTCCGGGGTGAAGGGACCGTTCCACACCTCCACCGCGTCCGCCTCGGCGAAGCCGAACTTCCAGCCACAGCCGACACAGGTGGCGTGCGGATGGGCGGGCACGACCAGTCCGCCCGCCCGGTGGATCTCCCGGGCGAACCGGGCCCAGCGGTTGTCGCGCGCCCGGTAGCGCCAGTCGACGAAGGTGCCCGGTTCGGTGCCCAGCGCGAGCACATGGCCGTTACGGGTCGTCACCTCCTCGCCGAGCATGATCAGCAGGTCGTCGCCCGCCTGGTCGGCCCAGTGCGCGTGCGAGGAGTGCGTGTTGTGTTCGGAGGAGTTGATGAAGTCCAGGCCCGCGGCCCTGGCCAGCGCCGCGATCTCGGCGGGCGTGCGGCGGCCGTCGGAGTACCAGGAGTGCATATGGCAGTCGCCGCGGTACCAGGCGCGGCCCCGGCCCTTGGCCCGGGACGGCGGATACACCGGCGTCGGGGTGACGCCCTGCTCGCCGTAGGTGAGGGTGATGGTGATCTCGTAGGCCAGGCCCTGCGGGGCCACCGTGTAGGGGCCCAGCGCGATGTGCCAGGTGCCGGGGCGGACCGGGCCGGGCAGATAGCCGGGGGTCGCGTCGTCCGCGCGGACGAAGAACTCCGAGCGCGCGCCGCCGGACCAGCCGCGGAAGCCCTTGCCGCCCAGCTCGGTGCCGCGCTCGTCGAAGAGGCCGATGTCGAGGGCGTTGCCCTGGGTGCCGGCCGGGACGGACGGCTTGTCGTAGGAGTAGGCGACCTTGATCTCCCGGACGCCCGCGGGGACGTCGACGGGGAGGTAGACGAAGTCGGGGGAGCCGGGCGGCAGGGTGCCGCGCACCGTCCTCGTCTCCTGGTTGTCGGCCGCCTCGGCCGCGGGACCGTCGGAGAAACTCACGGTTCCCAACGTAAGGGCGACGGCCGCGCTCGTCACGAACAGTGCGCGTCTGCCGATGCCGTGGTCGTCCTCGCACATGCTGCTGCTCCCAACGTGTCGGATGACAGGGGGTGGGCAGGGGCCGCACCCGACACTCTCTCCTCCGGCCGTGAACTCCTGCGCACGGGACGCCGATCGCCCGCCGCGTGTCGGCGGAACATCCGGTGCCCGTGCGAGCTCCCGACACCCGTGGTGTCCGGCCGCCGTACGGTTGCCCGTCCACCCCTCTGGGCTGATCACGGCAAACGTATGCTCGGAGGATGACGACTTCCGCGACCTCCGGAACCGGCCCCACCGAGAACTCCATGCGTCGCGCCCTCAAACGTGCTCGTGAGGGTGTCGCACTCGACGTCGCCGAGGCCGCGGTGCTGCTCCAGGCCCGCGGCGCGGACCTGGACGACCTCGCCGCGTCCGCCGCCCGGGTACGGGACGCGGGCCTCGCGGCCGCGGGCCGGCCGGGTGTCATCACCTACTCGAAGAGCGTCTTCGTCCCGCTGACCCGACTGTGCCGGGACAAGTGCCACTACTGCACCTTCGTGACGGTCCCGGGCAAGCTGCGCCGGGCCGGGCACGGGATGTTCATGTCCCCGGACGAGGTCCTCGACATCGCCCGCAAGGGCGCGGCCCTGGGCTGCAAAGAGGCCCTGATCACCCTGGGCGACAAGCCGGAGGACCGCTGGCCCGAGGCCCGCGAGTGGCTGGACGCGCACGGCTACGACGACACGATCGCCTATGTACGGGCCATCTCGATCCGGATCCTGGAGGAGACGGGCCTGCTGCCGCACCTCAACCCGGGCGTCATGTCATGGACGGACTTCCAGCGGCTGAAGCCGGTGGCGCCGTCGATGGGGATGATGCTGGAGACGACGGCACGGCGGCTGTGGTCCGAGCCGGGCGGCCCCCACTACGGCTCCCCGGACAAGGAACCGGCGGTGCGGCTGCGGGTCCTTGAGGACGCGGGCCGTTCCTCGGTGCCCTTCACCTCCGGGCTTCTGATCGGGATCGGCGAGACCTACGAGGAGCGAGCCGAGTCGCTGTTCGCGCTGCGGAAGGTGGCGCGGGCGTACCACGGCGTCCAGGAGCTGATCATCCAGAACTTCCGCGCCAAGCCGGACACGGCGATGCGCGGGATGCCGGACGCGGAACTGGACGAACTGGTCGCCACGGTGGCGGTGGCCCGGCACATCATGGGCCCGAGCGCCTGTCTGCAGGCGCCGCCGAACCTGGTGGACGGCGAGTACGAGCGGCTCATCGACGCCGGCATCGACGACTGGGGCGGGGTGTCCCCGCTGACCATCGACCATGTGAACCCGGAGCGGCCGTGGCCGCAGATCGAGCAGTTGCGGGAGCGTTCCGCGGCGGCCGGCTTCGAGCTGCGCGAACGCCTCTGTGTCTACCCGGAGTTCGTGCGGCGCGGAGAGCCCTGGTTGGACCCGCGGCTGCGGCCGCACGTGGACGCCCTCGCCGACCCCGAGACGGGTCTGGCCCGGGCGGACGCGGTGGTCGAGGGGCACCCGTGGCAGGAGCCGGAGGAGGTGTTCACCTCCGCCGGGCGCACCGATCTGCACCGCACGATCGACACCGACGGCCGTACGGGCGACCGCCGGGACGACTTCGACGAGGTGTACGGCGACTGGGAGGCGCTGCGGGAGGCGGCCGCGCCGGGCATGGCGCCGGAGCGCATCGACGCGGACGTACGGGCGGCACTGCGCACGGCGGCGGACGACCCCACGCGGCTGACGGACGCCGAGGCGCTGGCCCTGCTGCACGCGGACGGCCCCGCGCTGGACGCGCTGTGCCGGATCGCGGACGACGTGCGCACGTCGGCGGTGGGCGACGACGTCACCTACATCGTCACCCGGAACATCAACTTCACCAACGTCTGCTACACCGGCTGCCGCTTCTGCGCGTTCGCCCAGCGCCGCACGGACGCCGACGCCTACACGCTGTCGCTGGAGCAGGTCGCCGACCGGGCCCAGCAGGCGTGGGACGTGGGCGCGGTGGAGGTGTGCATGCAAGGCGGCATCCATCCCGACCTGCCCGGAACGGCGTACTTCGACATCGTCAAGGCGGTGCGGTCCCGCGTCCCCGGCATGCATGTGCACGCCTTCTCCCCGATGGAGGTGGTCAACGGCGCCACCCGCACCGGACTGTCGATCCGCGAGTGGCTGACGGCGGCGAAGGAGGCGGGTCTCGACACGATCCCGGGCACGGCCGCGGAGATCCTGGACGACGAGGTCCGCTGGGTGCTCACCAAGGGCAAGCTGCCGACGGCGACCTGGATCGAGGTCGTCACGACCGCCCATGAGCTGGGCATCCGGTCCTCCTCGACGATGATGTACGGCCATGTGGACCAGCCCCGCCACTGGCTCGGCCACTTCCGCACCCTCTCCCGCATCCAGCAGCAGACGGGCGGCTTCACGGAGTTCGTCACCCTCCCCTTCATCCACACCAACGCCCCCGTCTATCTGGCGGGCATCGCCCGCCCCGGCCCGACCCTGCGGGACAACCGTGCGGTGACGGCGATGGCGAGGCTGCTGCTCCACCCCCATATCCCCAACATCCAGACCAGCTGGGTGAAACTGGGCGCCGAGGGCGCGGCGGAGATGCTCCGCTCCGGCGCCAACGACCTGGGCGGCACGCTGATGGAGGAGACCATCTCCCGGATGGCGGGCTCCTCGTACGGCTCGTACAAGTCGGTCAGGGAACTGGTCGCGGTGGCCGAGGCGGCGGGTCGCCCGGCGAAGCCCCGTACGACGCTCTACGGCGAGGTCCCGGAGGAACGCCGGCGCGCGGCGGCGGCGTCGGACGGGCATCTGCCGGAACTGCTGCCGGTACTGGACTGAGAGCGGGGCTCCGAGGGGCCGCGGCCGGCCCGGTCACCTCACCGTGCCCCTGTCGGGCAGCCGACGGGGAGGCGTGCGGTGGGGTCCGGGCCGGCGGGGAACTGCGGGTTCGTCGGTCGGTGCGGGGGTCAGCTGTCCTCCGCGGCCGCTCCCGGCAGGTTGGTCACCAGGAGGACCACGCCGGTCAGGACGATGACGCGGGTCGCCGCGTCCAGACCGTTCCACGTCTTGGACTGCCACATCGCGAACCACTCCCCGCCGATCGCGATGAAGCCCGCGCCGAACAGCACCAGAAGCATCGACAGGCCGATGGTGGACAGCCGGCGGGCGCTCGGGTGGCGCCGGGCCCAGAGCCAGGTCGCGGCTATCAGGAGCAGCGCCGCCGCCGTCTCCCAGACGATGATCGCGACATAGGCGGAGTCCTGGAGGGCGTGCGAGGTGATCGCGTGCCACATCAGATCGTCGTCCTTGAACGTGGTGTCCATGGCGAGAACATGGCGGACGAACTGCTGGTTGGTCCCGAAGTCGGTGATGTTCCCGAACGCGACGAGTGCGATGTAGAGGGCGACGCTGCCGACGAGGGCGGTGGCGGCGACACGAAGTGCGGGCAGGGGACGGGGGGTTCTGGTTTCGGCCATGGTCCAACTATGGAGAGGGCTTCCGGCCGCTCCTAGATCATTTTCGGGCGCACACCGAAGTGTGGTGTGCATGACGGCCGGGCGCCCCCGACCGGACGTCCCCGTTCGATTACAGTGCTGCGCGTCGGACGTACGGGCGGTGCCAAGAGGAGGCCTGGGGTGAGTGCGACATCCGGTGCCGTCTGGGGTCGCACCGAGCAGCAGGACTTCCGCAGCCGTGTGCGCGGCACGTTGCTCGGCGCGGCCGTCGGCGACGCGCTGGGCGCCCCGGTCGACGGGCTGTCCCTGGAGCAGATCAAGGAGGCGCACGGGCCCGAGGGGCTCACCGACCTCGCCTCCGGACCCGGCGGGCGCGGCGCGATCAGCCGGCACACCCAGCTCACCCTGTTCTCCTTCGACGGGCTCATCCGCGCCCAGGTCCGCAGGGACACCGGCGCCTGGCATCCGCCGACCGATCTGCACCGGGCGTATCTGCGCTGGGCGGCCACCCAGCACGACTGGGGGCCCGACGAGCGCCGCACGGAGGACGGCTGGCTGGCCCGCGAGGAGTGGCTGTACGCCCGCCGCTCCCCGGCCCGGGCCTGTCTGCTCGGGCTCGGCGACGGCACCATGGGCACACTGGACGCGCCCAAGAACCCCGGTGAGCCGGGCCCCGACGCGGCGGCCCGCTCCGCGCCCTTCGGGCTGCTCGTCGGCTGGGAGCCGCAGTTGGTGCTGCAACTGGCGATCGAGTGCGCGGCGCAGACGCACGGGCACCCCGTCGCGTACTTCGCCGCGGGCGCGTACGCCGTGATCGTGCACGCGCTGTCCCGCGGGGAGATCCTGGACGCGGCGGTACAGCGGGCGCTCGCGCTGCTGACCCCATGGCCGGGACACCAGCCGGTCGCGGAGGCGCTGCAGCACGCGCTGGGCGCCGTGCGGCAGGGCATGCCCACGCCCGCCCGGATCGAGGAGCTGGCCGGCGGCGGTACGGCGGAGGGGGCGCTCGCGGTCGCCGTGTACTGCGCGCTCGTCGGGGAGGACGTACGGCACGCGCTGTGCCTCGCCGTGAACCACGGCGGGCCCTCGGCGGCCGCGGCGGCGCTGACGGGCGGGCTGCTCGGGGCGCTGCACGGCGAGACGGCCCTCCCGCCGGCCTGGCTGGCCGAACTGGAGGGCCGTCCCACGATGCTGGTGCTGGCGGACGACTTCGCCATGGAGATGACGCAGGGCCCTGCGCTGCACGGTCCGGGCGGTTCGTCCCCGGGGTGGCTCGTGCGGTATCCGCGGGCTTAGGGGCCGCACCCGAGGGCTCCGGGTACGGCCCCTCAGGGCTCCCCGGACTACACGCCCGAAGGGCTGGTCGTGGCGCCGGTCGTGCCCGTGGTGCCGCCGGTCGCGCCCGGGGCGGGCACGGACACCGCGGACCCGTCGTCGTCCGTGTTCAGCGTCTCGATGATCGCGACCCGCTCCGGTGTGTCCTCCGGCCTGACCAGGCCGATCACGATGTACAGCACCAGGGAGATCACCATGGGCAGCGCCACCTGGTACTCCAGCTTCACGTCCGAGCGCTGGGAGAAGTCCAGGTGGTAGTTGACGAAGAAGAACGCCAGCAGACCGGCCGCCCAGCTGACGAGCGCCGCCGTCGGGCCCGAGCGGCGCAGCGGGCGCAGCAGGCCCAGGATGAACGGGATCGCGATCGGCCCCATCAGACCGGCCACCCACTTGATGACGACCGTGATGATGTCCTTGAAGGTGGGGGAGTTGACCTGGGTCGCCACCGCCATCGACAGTCCCAGGAAGGCGACCGTGGTGACCCGGCCCGCGATCAGACCGGCGCGGACGTTCCAGGTCCGGGCCGCCTTCGAGAACACCGGCATCACGTCGCGGGTGAACACGGCCGCGATCGCGTTCGCGTCGGAGGAGCACATGGCCATCGTGTGCGAGAAGAAGCCGACGACCACCAGGCCCAGCAGCCCGTGCGGCAGCAGCTGTTCGGTCATCAGGCCGTACGCGTCGGAGCCGTCCGGCTTCTGCGCCGTGACCAGGAGCGGGGACAGCCACATCGGGATGAAGAGGATGACCGGCCAGACGAACCACAGGCCCGCCGACAGCAGGGCGGAGCGTGTCGCCTCCCGGGGGCTGCCCGTGGCCATGTAGCGCTGGGCCTGGTTCCACATGCCGCCGTTGTACTCGAAGAGCTTGATGAACAGGTACGCGATGAAGAAGACCGTCAGGTACGGGCCCGCGAACCCGTGCCCGTGACCGGCCAGCTTCGGCGAGTCCAGCGCCTTGGACAGACCGCCCTGGTCGGAGATCTTGTGCAGCGCGATGATCAGCATGGCGAGGCCCGCGAGCAACTGGATGACGAACTGGCCCAGTTCGGTCAGCGCGTCCGCCCACAGACCGCCGATCGTGCAGTACACGGCCGTGATGCCGCCGGTGATGAGGATGCCCTGGGTGAGGGTGACCCCGGTGAAGACGCTGAGCAGGGTCGCGATCGCCGCCCATTTCGCGCCCACGTCGACAATCTTCAGCAGGATCCCGGACCAGGCCAGGGCCTGCTGGGTGGGCACGTTGTAGCGGTCCTTCAGATACTCCAGCGGCGAGGCCACGTGCAGCCGTGAACGCAGCCGGTTCAGCCGGGGCGCGAACAGTTTCGCGCCTATCAGCACGCCGATGGCGATGGGCAGTGCCCAGGTCACGTAGGACGTGACGCCGTAGGTGTAGGCGATGCCGGCGTAGCCCGTGAACATCACCGCGCTGTAGCCCGACATGTGGTGCGAGATGCCCGACAGCCACCACGGCATCCTGCCGCCCGCGGTGAAGAAGTCGCTGACGTTGTCGACGCGTTTGTGGGACCAGACACCGATCGCGGTCATCACGCCGAAGTACGCGACCAGGACAGTCCAGTCGAGACCGTTCATGTGCCCCCTCCAGGGGTCCGCCTTGTGAACCTGCGCTTACCGGACGGCACTTCGCCAGTACGCACACACGGGCGGTGCCCCCGTGCGGGAGCGGGGACTTCGGGGATTGAACCGCCGGTCAGGCGGATGGTCAAGACTTTTCTAGGTCATGGATATGAACGTAAGTCAGCAAGGCGAACGATTTTACGTTCTCTTGACTTGTCCGCCGGTTGTCGCACGCGTGACGCGGACCACACCATGAGCGGGCACTTCGCCAGTCGGGAGACATCCCATGGATCGGGTGGATCAGCTGGATCAGGCGCGACGGACAGGGCACCGGGATGCGGGTCCCGTACGGCCCGGAGGGGAGACACGGGGCATTCGATGACGTCACGCCAACGCGAGGAGCCGCCGATGTGACGGGACAGGGGTCGTCAGCGCATCAGTTCCCCGGCGTTCACGAGCAGGGACTGCCCGGTGATCGCCCGCGCCCGGTCGGACGCCAGAAAGACGACCGCGTCCGCCACATCGCCGTCCGTGGCCAGTTCCGGCAGCGCCATCCGGTCCGTCAGGCGCCGTGTCACCTCGTCCTCCGGTACGCCCTCGGTGTGTGCGGTGAACCGGACGTAGGCCTGCACGGGCGGGCCCCACATCCAGCCGGGCAGCACGGTGTTGACCCGGATCCGGTGGGGGCCGAGCTCCCGGGCGAGCGAGTACATGGCGCTGGTGAGCGCCCCCTTCGACGCCGCGTAGGCCGCCTGCCGCACCTGGGACGGCGCGGCCACCGAGGACTGGGTGCCGATGAGGACCACCGAGCCGCCGCCCTCCTTGAGCCCCGCCAGACAGGCTCGCGTCATCCGCAGAGTGCCCAGCAGGTTCACGTCGATGACCGCGTGCCAGGTGGCGAAATCCGCGTCCTGGATGCCGCCGAAGTAGCTGTCCCACGCGGCGACATGGACCACGGCGTCGATCCCGCCGAACCGTTCCAGTGCCAGCGCCGCGAGCGCCTCGCACTGCGTCTCGTCGGTGATGTCCGTCGCCCGGTGAGCCGTCTGCGCGCCCTCCGGATCGAGGGCGGCGGCGGACTTGGCGAGGTTCTCCTTCGTACGGGCGCCGAGCACCGCGTTGCCGCCGTCCCGCACCACGGCCGCCGCGACCTGGTGTCCGAGCCCGGCACCGACCCCCGAGACCACGACCGTCTTGCCCTGGAGCAGTGACATCGGCCCTCCCGGATATGGCGCATTGCCTGACGGACCGTCAGAGTAAAGGGGACCGGCGGAGGAGGGAAGGGAGAGGGGAACGGCGATGGGTGAGGACACACGCAGCGCGGTGTACGCGGAACTGGCCGCCGTGGGGCCCTACGACGTCCGCCCGGGCCATGCCCTGATCACCATGGTGGAACCGCACCCGGGGCACGAGTACGCGTACAACCGCTGGTACGAGGACGACCACTACTACGCCGGCGCCATGGCCATGCCCTGGATGTTCGCGGGCCGCCGCTGGGTCGCCACCCGGGATCTGCAACTGCTGCGCTACCCGCGGAAGTCGGCGGTGGCGCAGCCGGTCACGGCGGGCTGCTATCTCTCCACGTACTGGATCACGGACGGCCGCTACGACGACCACATGCGCTGGACGGTCGCCATCAACAAGCGGCTCAACCGCGACCACCGTGTCTTCCGCGACCGCACGCACATCTTCACGGCCTTTCACGACCACGCGGCGACCGTCTACCGAGACGGTGACCGCGGTCCGCGTGACATCCACGCCCTGGACCACCCGTACACCGGGCTGGTCGTCCAGGTCGTCGAGGCCGACTCCCCAGGCAGGCGTGGGGAACTGCTCGCGTGGCTCCGCGATGACCACCTTCCGAGACGTCTAGGGGGCTCGCCTGCGGCCATGGTGACCATCTTCATGCCGACGCCGCTGCCCTTGGACCGGATGACCTACGTCAAACAGGTCGACGGGGTCGGGACCCGGCTGACACTGCTCTGGTTCCTCCAGCAGGATCCCCGCGACCACTGGGGAGACCGCTTTGCGGACCTGGACAGAGAAGTGGCGTCCTCGGGGCTGGGCGACGTGCAGTTCGTCGCACCGTTCATACCCACGGTGCCCGGGACGGACCGGTATGTGAGCGACCTGCGCTGAACCGTGCGGCGCCCCGGCTCACTCGCCCCATGAGACGGACGTGCCCCCTCGGCCGGGACGGCGGGCCAGTCGAGAGGGCTCTGTCGTTGCTGAGTATGGAGTTGTGGCGGTCGGTGCTACTTGATGGTCGTCACGAAGGCGTTCCAGGCATCGGCCGGGAAAGCCAGGACGGGCCCCTCGGGAACCTTGGAGTCGCGAACGGCGAGCGCCGCCACGATGGGAGATTTGACCTCGACGCAGGCGCCGTTGCCCGTCGAATACGACGACTTGGTCCACGTTTCCGTGGCCCCCTGAAGAACGGCCATGTTCACTCCGTAGCGAGTTGCTGAGTTGCTGAGTTGCTGTCGTGCTTTCATCGGGTCGCGAGCCCTGTCGGTGCTCGCGGCCCGAATCGCGCCAACGGGTTTGGCTGATGGCGTGATCGAAGCTACTCGGCAACATCCTTGCCCGGAGAGGCCATTCACTCGACCGGATGGCGTATTCCAGTGGAGCCTTCCGCTTGAAGGTTTCACCGGTGTAAGATCCGCCGCCCGCTCGTGCGGAGGTCCCGGGACGGACTCATCACGTGGAGTCCGCGTACCTCTTGGCCGCATCTGCGATGAACTGGCGGGACTTCTCCACGCTCAGCGCCTGCGCCCGCAGATGCTCGTACATCACGGCGTACTTCTGCACGTCGTTGGCCTTTTCCAGATACAGGTCACTGGTGACCCCCTCCAGGTACACGACGCTGGAGTCGGCCGCGTCGGAGAACTCCAGGATCGCGTACTGCCCGTTCAGGCCGGGATGCGCGCCCGCCTCGAACGGCAGCACCTGGACGGTCACGTGCGGAAGGTGGGACAGCTCGCCGAGGTGCTCCAACTGCTCCCGCATCACATGGTTGTTGCCGACGACCCGGCGCAGCGCGGCCTCGTCCAGCACCACCCACAGACGCAGCGGGTTGTTCTCGGCGGCGATGCGGTCCTGGCGTCGCATCCGCACCTGTACACGCTTTTCGATGTCCGCGCCCGACGTCTCGGGCAGAGCGCCCTGGATGAGGGCCTCGGCGTAGGAACGAGTCTGCAGCAGGCCGGTGATGACCTGGGGCTCGTAGACCCGCAGCGACTCCGCGTCCGTCTCCAGGCCGATGTAGACGCTGTAGGGGATGTCCCCGAACGCGTGCCACCAGCCTTGCTGCCGCGAATCGCGTGCCATCTCCATCAGCGAGTCGACGACGCGCTGGTCCTCGACCTCGTACACGCCGCACAGGTCGCGTACGTCGCGCTGGCTGATGCTGCGGCGGCCGTTCTCCAGTCGGCTGATCTTCGACTGGGAGACGAGCAGGCGCTCGGCGACCTCTTCGGCGGTCATGCCCTTGAGTTCACGGAGCCGGCGCAGCTCCTGACCCAGTCGGCGCCGCCGGACGGTGGGATTGACATTCGACGCCACGGACGTGCACCTCCGGCTACTGCCTCTACTTTGCGTATCTGCTGCTGAGCAGATTGCCACCAAGGTGCTTACTACCGCTGGGAAACAGCGGATATGCGCTGCGTACGCGCGACTTGGGCCCTCTTTGGGTCCTCCTCGGGCGCGAGTCGGCCGCAGTGGCCGCATGTGTGTGCTGTGCGGCCCGGGCCGGTGCCGGCACACGGCAGCGCGGAGCGAGGAGACCGTGCCGTCCCGCCGGACGTACGGTCTCCTCGCCCCGCGCGGGCCGGACGGCTCAGTGGGCCACGACGCGGGCCATGGATCCGCGACGCGGCTGCATCGGAACACCACGGGCGGGTTCCGGTGCTGTCCTGGCCGCGGTGGCCTGGCGGCCGGCCGGGGCCGGGGCACGGCGCGGTTGCGCGACCGCGCCGTTCTGGACGTCCATCACGGCGTGCGCCACGAGGCCGCCCATGGGGTCGTGCCTGATCAGATCCCGTAGCCGGGAGCGGGACGAGCGTCCCTCGTTGCCCGGATACAGGTGCTTGCCGAGACCGACCGCATGGGCCAGCGCGGCGAGCGCCGCGGTCCGCGGGTCCGGCGGAACGCCGGTGCGGATCGCGGAATCCAGCCGGGCCTTGATCTCCCGGCTGATGGCTGTGTCCGTCGCCTGGTAGCGCGTCGTCGGCAGCACTCCGCACATCTGGCCCGGCACGGCCTGGACCATGCCGCACCGCTCCAGATGTGACAGATAGGTCTGGCGCAGCCCGAGACGTGGCCCGCCGATCCAGTGGACTGCCCGCACCGGAGCGCCGCGCCTGCGCAGCAACTCCAACGCACAGTCCAGAGTCGGATCTCCAGTCGGCCGTGGTACCACCACGGCGATACGATCCCCGTCAGGGGCTATCCGTCCGGCCAGCGCCAGCTCCACTAGCTGTGCTCCGGCCAGACCCAGGTCGAGCGACTGCGGCTGTGCAGTGGTACCCGTCGTCGGGTCCAGTGCCAGCAGCAGAAGCTCTTCCGGAATTGTTCTGCGGCTCCTGCCCATCCATGCCTCCCCGCGTGGATGAATGACAGGGTGACCCCTCTCACATTGGTCTGTCGAGAGTGCGTGACCGGAATGTAGTGGAACCGGTAGGTATGTCGTTCTCGTCTAGCCCAGGGGTCAAGTCCTCACACAGGACACTGGTACATGGTTCGGGCAGTGATGTCCGGGTGGCGGTTCATGGTTCGGCAAGGCGCGCGAGCGGGTGCGTGGCGCAAGGAGGAGGCATCGGTGGCGGGCGAGTCCCCCGACAGGTCGAGGCAGCACGAGTCGCCGACGGAAGCGACGTCGGGGAGCGGGGATCCGGTTCCGGGGCCGGCCGCGGGCGACCGCGACCCCCGGCTGGCGATGGCGGGCAAGAAGGCGAGGGTCGACCAGGCGACGACGGTCTTGTCCACGCGTGAGGTGCGGGACCCCACCGGCACGGCGGCGGACGAGGCCGCTCCGGGCGCCGAGGAGTCCACCACGGACGCGAAGGGCGCCAAGGACGCCGAAAACGCCAAGCGCGGTGCGCGGCAGGAGGCTTCGCTGGCGTCCTGGGTGCGGAGCGCGGACGAGGTCGAGACGGAGGCCGGGGCCGAGGCTGAGGGTGCGTCGGACGCGCAGGCCGGGGCCGAGGGCGACGGGGCCAAGTCGGGGGCGGAGGGGGACCGTTCCGGCGACGAGGGCTCCGGGGATTCGGCGTCCGATGAGGCCGAGTCCGGCGACTCGGAGTCCGGTGACGCTGAGTCCGGTGACGCCGAGTCCGGCGACGCGGCGGACGCAGGTGCCGGGGAGGCCTCGAAGGCGTCGGAAGCCTCGGAGGCGTCGGGCGGGGAGTCCGAGGACGCCCCGAAGGAGAAGAGCGAGGACGTCTCGGAGGAGGAGTCGAACGGGGCCGCCAGTGCCTCCGAGGGCGCGCCTGCGGGCACGGCGGCCTCCGGGGAGGAGGCGGCGGCCGACGGGTCCTCTGACGGCGACGCAGAGGCTGCGGCGTCCATCGATGCCGATGCCGATGCCGATACGGACGCAGACGCAGATGTAGACGCTGAGGGCTCGGAGAGCGGCGCGGACGACGCCGAGGGCAAGCCGGCCGTGGATCAGCCCACCGCCGCCTTCAAGACCCCGCGCCGGCCCGCCGTGGACCAGCCGACGACCATGCTCAAGCTCGGAGGCGGCACCAAGTCGTCCGACCTGTCCGAGAAGTCCGGGAAGTCTGATGAGTCCGACGGCTCCGGCGACTCCACGGACAAGCCTGCCGTCGACCAGCCGACGACCATGCTCAAGCTCGGCGGCGGTACCAAGTCGTCCAAGCCGTCCGCGTCGACGTCCACCGAGCCCGAGTCCGAGTCCGTCTCCGGGCCCAAGCCGGAGGCCGACTCCGAGCGCACCAGCAAGTTCGTAGCGCTGAAGCCGCTTGACGAGCCCAAGTCCGCCCAGTCGAAGACCGCGCCGCCGAAGACCGAGCAGTCCAAGGCCGCGCAGTCCAAGGCGGCCACGCAGCCCAAGCCCGCGCAGGCCGCCCCCGCGGACGCCACCGCCGCGTTGCCCCGGGTCGGTCCCGAGCGCACCGCCCAGCAGCCGCTGCCGCCGAAGCCCCCGCTGGACCTGCTCGCCGAGCTGACGAACACTCCGCCGCCGCCGGAGACCCCGGTGCGCACGGTGCTGCGGCGGATCAGGATCTGGACCCCGCTCGCCGTACTGCTCGTGATCATCTTTGCGATCGTGCAGGCGGTACGTCCGCTGCCGACCCCGACGCTCGGGCTGTCCGCCGACGAGACGTACACGTTCGGCGGCGGCAAGCTCGCCCTGCCCTGGCCGGGGCAGGGACAGTCGGCGGTCGAGGTGGACGGCGTCGGCATGATCGGCGTCGAGGGCAAGCAGACCCCGCAGCCGATCGCGAGCGTCACCAAGATCATGACGGCGTACGTCACCCTCCAGGAGCACCCGCTCAAGGGGAACGACGGGGGTCCGAAGATCACGGTGGACCAGCAGGCCGAGGACGAGTCCAAGATCGGGGACGAGTCGACGGCGGCCATGAAGAAGGGCCAGGTGTTCACCGAGCGGCAGATGCTCCAGATGCTGATGATCCCGTCCGGGAACAACGCGGCACGGCTGCTCGCCCGCTGGGACTCGGACAACAAGACCTTCGTCGGCAAGATGAACGCCGCCGCGAAGGGACTCGGCATGACGAACACCACGTACACCGACCCGAGCGGCCTGGAGAAGTCGACGGTGAGCACCGCCGTCGACCAGCTGAAGCTTGCGAAGAAGGTCATGCAGAACCCGGTGTTCCGCGGCATCGTCGGCATGGCCAAGGCGGATATCCCCGGACTTACCGGGACGATCTACAACAACAACGACCTGCTGGTGAAGCAGGTCGGCGTGATCGGTCTGAAGACCGGTTCGTCGACCCCGGCCGGCGGCAACCTGGTATGGGCGGCCACGAAGGTCGTCGACGGCAAGACGCAGACGATCTACGGCGCGGTCCTCAACCAGGACGCCCACACCGGCCGCGTCTGGGACAGCCTCCAGCTGGCGATCACCAACAGCCAGAAGCTGATCGACAAGGTCCAGCAGAGCCTGACCACCGCGACCGTGGTGAAGAAGGGCGAGGTCGTCGGGTACGTGGACGACCAGATGGGGGGACGGACGCCGGTGGTCGCCACCCGGAACATGACGGCGATCGGCTGGCCGGGCCTGCGGACCAAGCTCTCCATCGGGGACGACGGCAAGCCGGTCCCGCACGAGGCGAAGGCCGGCACGGTCGTCGGCAGGCTGACTGTCGGCGACGGTTCCAGCCATGCCGTGATGATTCCGGTCGCCCTGCAGAAGGACCTGAGCGAGCCGGGATACGGCGCGAAGTTCACCCGACTGGGCTGAACCACCCTCCCGCCCCTCCGGCGGGTACGACACGGCGCACCCCCGTCGGCGGCCCCCACCCGGGAGCCCGCCGGCGGGGTGCGTGCTAGCGTCGCGAGGCCGGGGCAGACCGCGAGCCGCAAAGCCTGGCCCGGGGCGGGCCTCCGGGAGAACCCCCACGGAACGGTGGCGGAACTCTTGCGGATGTCCGGGCGCGGAGCGGGAACGGAACCGGATACGGGGCGAGAACAGAAACGGGACACGGGGAGTGCCTTCAGGTGGCCACAGCGGAGCGGACACACGCCGACGACGCCGATCGGGGCCGTCAGCCGGCCCGGCCCTCGGGCCCGCGAATACCACCGGCCGAGCCCGCCGCTGACCCGGCCGTGCACCCGGACCCACCCGCACTCCCCGAGGACGGCCCCGGCGCCGGGCCCGGGGACATCGCCACCCGGCCGCGCACCCTGCTCACCCGGCTGCGGTCCTCGCGCGGCGCGGACCTGGCCCGCAGGCACCCCGTGCTCACGGTCACGACCCTCGCCGGGCTGCTGCACCTCGTGTGGTTCTTCACCTTCGCGAACAGCGGTGGCGACCTCGCCGCGCAGGACGCCTGGGCGGAGTTCGTGGGGCGGCACCCCGACTCGGCGTACAACCTCGCCTGGTACGGCGGTATGCACCCGGTGTCGTACAGCGTGGTGTCGCCGTATCTGATGTCGGTGCTCGGCGTCCGTACGACGATGATGATCGCCGGCACGATCTCGGCGGGGCTGCTGACGCTGATCCTCATCCGCAGCCGTGCGGTCCGCGAGCCGTGGTGGCCCGCCCTGGCCGGGGTGTTCGCGCTGCTGTGCAACGCCATCTCGGGCCGGGTGACCTTCGGTCTCGGCACGATGTTCGCCCTGGGTGCGACGGCGTGCGTGTTCTGCTGGCCGTACCGCTGGCGCTACAAACGCTGGGCGAAGGCCCTGTGCGCCGCACCGCTGGCCGCCCTGGCCACGATGGCGTCCCCGGTGGCGGGCCTGTTCGTCGGCCTGGTCGCGGCGGCGCTGTTCCTGCAGAAGCGCCGCCCCGGTGCCTGGGCCCTCGGCCTCGCCCCGACCGCGGTGGTGGCCCTGTCGGCCTGGCTGTTCCCGTTCTCCGGTACGCAGCCGATGACGTGGGCGTCGGTGCTCCTGCCGTTCGTCTTCTCGGTCATGGTCTTCGTGCTCGTCCCGAAGGACTGGAAGACCGTACGGATCACCGCGGCGGTGTACGGGCTGTCCGTGCTCCTCGTCTGGCTGATCAGCTCCCAGATCGGCTCGAACATCACGCGGCTGGCGATGCTGTTCGCGGGCGTGGCGCTGGTCGCGGCGCTGCCGTTCACGGTGCCGCGCAGCCGCAAGTGGTACGTCATCGTCGTCGCCTTCGCCGGCTTCACCGTCTGGATCGGCGCCAAGACGGTCGACGACATCATCCACACCACCCCGGCGGCGTCCTGGGCGCGCGAGCTGGCCCCGCTGGTGAACCAGCTCCAGGTGGTGGGTGCGGAGAAGGGCCGCGTCGAGGTGGTCCCGGCGCGCTCGCACCGGGAGGCGTCGGCGCTCGCGCCGTATGTGAACCTGGCCCGCGGCTGGAACCGGCAGGCCGACATGGAGCGCAACCCGCTCTTCTACGACGACACGCTGAACTCCGCGAACTACCACGCCTGGCTCCAGCGCTGGGCGGTGCACTACGTGGTCCTGCCGAAGGACGAGCCTGACGGGAACGGCGGCGAACGCGAACGGCAGCTCGTCCAGCGGGGCATGCCGTATCTGAGGCAGATCTGGGGCGACGCCAACTGGCAGCTGTTCGCGGTGACCGACCCCGTCCCGCTGGCGGACCCCCCGGCGGTCGTCGACCGCGCGGAGCAGGGCGAGCTGACGATCGAGGTGAAGCAGGCGGGCCGGGTGCTCATCCGGATCCCGTACTCGCCGTGGCTGGGCCTGGTCGACACCCAGGGCAAGGGGGTCAAGCCCCCGCAGGAGACGGAGGAGTCCAAGCACCGCCCGGACGGCATGCCGAAGACGTACGACAACGTCAACGGCTGTCTGATGGAGACGGCCGAGGACGCGTCGGGCGACAAGTGGACGGAACTCGTGGCCCCGCGCGCGGGCACCTACCACCTGGCGGCGCCCTACCAGCTGCCGCGGGGGACGCCGTGCCCGGAGGAGCTGCGCTGACGTCGGGCCGGGGCGCGACCCCGGCCCGCGCTCGGCCCCGCACCCCGGTCTGTCACGCCCGCCCAGTGGTCGGCGAGCAGTGTGGACGTCCGGACGCCGTCCGACTCGTCGCCCCTGGGGCAGACGCGAGCGTCCTCGTCACCGGGAGACAGGAGCCCGGTGACGGAGTGTGACAGCGTGACGGGGTGACCGACGATCTGCTGGCCATCGGCGCCAAGCCGGTGCCGGTGGCGGGGCGCCAGGACACCGGCCTCGCGCGATGGCTCAGGCGAGGGCCTTCTCCACGGCCGTCAGCACCTCGGCCGACTCCGGCTCGGTCTGCGGGGAGAACCGGGCGGCGATCCGGCCGTCCTTGCCGATCAGGAACTTCTCGAAGTTCCAGCGGATGTCCCCGGTGTGTCCCTCGCCGTCCGCGAAGCCCACCAGCCGGTCGTACAGCGTGTGCCGCGCCTCGCCGTTCACCTCGATCTTCTCGGTCATCGGGAAGGTCACGCCGTACGTCGCCGAGCAGAACTCCGCGATCTCCTCGGCGCTGCCGGGCTCCTGCCCGAGGAACTGGTTGCAGGGCACCCCGAGCACGGTGAAGCCCAGCGGCGCGTACCGCTCCTGGAGCCGCTCCAGGCCCGCGTACTGCGGCGTCAGCCCGCACTTGGAGGCCACGTTCACCACGAGCACGGCCTTGCCCGCGTACTGGGACAGCTGCGCGGAGCCGCCCTGCAGCGCGTCGATCTCCACGTCGAGGACGGATCCGGGGGTGTTGTCAGTAGTCGTCATGCTGCGGATGCTAACTCCGTCCGGTGACATCCCCGTCAGCCGCGCTGCGTTGTGACCAGCACCTCACCGGCGGCCGTCCGGGAGTACAGCACCGACCGGCCCGCGGGCCGCCGCTCCACCAGCCGCGCGTCCAGCAGCACCTTGAGATGCCGCCCGACCGAGCCGAGCCCCTGCCCGGTCACCGCGACCAGCTGGCTGGTGCTCATGGGCGAGTCGAGGAGCACGAGGACCCGGGCCCGGGCCGGACCGAGCAGCGCGGCGAGACTCGTCGGCACCACCGGGGGCGGTCCCCCGGCCAGCACGCCCGTGCACGGGTAGACGACGGCGTACCGGTCGGGGTCCTCCCAGGAGACCCAGCCGGTCTGCGGGGTGACGGGGACGAACACCAGCTGCGCGCCGGAGATCTCCCGGGGCGGGTACGCGTGGAGGTTGATCTGGAGCCGGTTCCCGCCGAGCCAGCGGGTCCGGCCCGGCCGCAGGGTGTCCACCGCGGCCGCCCAGCCGTCCCGGCCGAGCCGTGCCGTCCGGGCCACCACATCCGCCTCCAGGACGTGGCGCCGCCGGTCCCAGGAGGGCAGCACGGTCCTTGTCCATACGTAGGTCAGCAGCTCGGCGGCCCGTTCGGGCAGGTCGTCGCGGTTCAGGAGGGCCGGCAGCGGGCCGCGCAGGGACAGGGTGAGGTGGGCGCGGGCCTCGGCCGGCGGCACGGCGCGGACCCGGGCGACACCCTCCTCGAAGGTCTCGCCGTCCCTCGGGGCGGGGGTGAGGAAGTCCGCGATCCACTCCCTGCCGAGACCGCTGCGGACGAGCAGCGCGGTGACGGGATCGGCGGCCAGACGCCGGCGGTAGCCGGGCAGATGGGTCTCCAGCCAGGCACGTTCCCCGGGGTGCGTGGGCGTGCCCGCGTGCAGCACCTTGAGGCTCGCGAAGGCCTCCGCGAGCGGCGAGAGCACGAACCGACTGCGGGCGAGGGTGTCGGCGTTGACGTACCAGAGACCCATGATGGGTACGACCTTCCCCCCCGTTGTGCATGGTGCCTACCGGCCATGTTCGCGGTGACGGCCGACTGGGTTCGTGTGTCGGCCTGAGGTGACCTTTCGCGCGTACGCGAAAGATTAACGACGGCCCGCGGCACCCGCTCAGACTCCGGTCATGCGCAGCTACTCCGACCTCTTCCGCACCCGGGAGTTCATCCCGCTCTTCCTGACCTCCGCTCTTCAGACGGCCGCCTCCACGCTCGGCGGCCTGGCGCTCGGCACCCTCGTGTACCGGACCACCGACTCGCCCCTGCTCTCCGCGGTGAGCATGTTCGGGCCGCAACTGGCGCAGGTCGTGGGCGCCACGACACTGCTGTCGGCGGCGGACCGACTGCCGCCGCGCGCCACGATGACGGGCATCGCCTGCGTGTTCGCGGTGGGTACGGCGGCGATGGCGGCGCCCGGCCTGCCGCTGGGCGCGGTCTTCGCGCTGATCCTGCTGCTGGGGCTGGTGCAGTCCGTCGGCGGCGGGGTCCGCTGGGGCCTGCTCAACGACATCCTGTCCAAGGACGGCTATCTGCTGGGCCGTTCGACCTTCAACATGATGAGCGGCCTTCTGCAGATCGGCGGCTACGCGACGGGTGGCGTCCTGGTGACGGTCCTGTCCCCGCGTACGACCCTGCTGATCGCGTCCGCGCTGTACCTGGCGGCGGCCGTGGCCGCCGGGCTCGGTCTGACCGGCCGCGTCCCGCGCGCGTCCGGCCGTCCGTCGATCGCGCAGACCTGGCGCACCAACGCGCTGCTGTGGTCGTCCCCGCCGCGCCGGACGACCTACCTCCTGCTGTGGGTCCCGAACGGCCTGGTCGTCGGCTGCGAGTCGCTGTACGTCTCCTACGCACCCGACCGGGCGGGCGCGCTGTTCGCGTGCGCGGCGCTCGGCATGTTCGTCGGGGACGTCACCACGGGCCGCCTCCTTCCGCCCGCCCTGCGCCGCCGCCTGGGCATCCCGTTCCTGGTGCTTCTGGCGACGCCGTACCTGTTCTTCGGGCTGCGCCCCGCCGTGCCCGTGGCGGCCGTCTGTGCGGCGCTCGCCTCGGTGGGCTTCTCCGCGAGTCTCATCCAGCAGGAACGCCTGATGAGTCTGACCCCGCAGGAGCTGAGCGGTCACGCCCTCGGGCTGCACTCGGCGGGCATGCTGACGATGCAGGGCGTGAGCGCGGCCCTGGCGGGGTCGTTGGCCCAACTCACCGCGCCCGGTGTGGCGATGACGCTGATGGCTACGGCGTCGCTGCTGGCGACCTTGACCTTGACGGCGGGGGGAGGGGTGGCCGGTCGCCGATCGTCCGGCGGGGCGGCGGATCCGGCCGATACGGCGGATGCGGCCGATATGGCGGATGCGGCCGATGCGGCGGATACGGCGGATACGGCGGATACGGACGGGACGGTCGCCGGATCGGTTGCGCAGCCCGTCCGGGGGCCCGGCCGGGGCGTCCGGCAGGACTGAGACGGTCCTCACGGTCCCGGGCCGGGCAGGTCCGGGACCGCGACGGGTTCGGCCAAGGTCGGTCAGGTTCGGCCGGGTCAGGTTGAATTCGGTCAGGTTCGGCCGAGAACCGAGGCCGGGGTTCAGGCGCCGGTGCCGTGCGTCTCGTTCGTCGGGGCGGGGAAGGCTGTCGACAGGCGCGGATCGACGGGCTGAGGGCTTTCGCTCCCGGCCGGGTGTACGTGGGCCGTCAGCCGGCCGTCACCGGTCGGCGGTACGTCGAGGGTCGGCTGCCCGACCGCGGCCGACTGTGCGTCCACGGCTTCCTTGGCCCCGCTCGTGGAGCCGCCCTCGTTGCCGAACTGACGAGCCGCCCGGTCGAAGTACCGCAGCAGTTCCACCGGGAAGGGCATCACGAGGGTCGAGTTCTTCTCGGCCGCGACCTCCACGACCGTCTGGAGCAGTCGCAGCTGCATGGCCTCCGGAGTGTCGGACATGATCCGGGAGGCGTTGGCGAGCTGCTGGGCCGCCTGGAACTCGCCGTCCGCGGTGATGACGCGGGCGCGCCGCTCGCGCTCCGCCTCGGCCTGCCGGGACATGGACCGCTTCAGGGACTCCGGCAGCTGTACGTCCTTGATCTCGACGCGGTCGATGTGGATGCCCCAGGCGGCGGCCGGGCTGTCGATCATCAGGGCGAGCCCCTCGTGCAGCCGCTCGCGGTCGGTCAGCAGATCGTCCAGATCGCTCTTGCCGATGATGGACCGCAGCGAGGACTGGGCGACCTGGCCGACCGCGAAGACGTAGTCCTGGACCTCGATCGCGGCCCGCAGCGGGTCGGTCACCCGGAAGTAGACGACAGCGTCGACCTTGACGGAGACGTTGTCCTTGGTGATGCCCTCCTGTGTCGGTACCGGCATGGTCACCACCTGCACGTTCACTTTTCGCATCCGGTCGGCGAACGGGATCAGGAACGTGATGCCCGGCTGCCGGTGATGCGGCAGTGCCTTCCCCCAGCGGAACACGACTCCACGCTCGACCTGGTTGACCACGCGCATCCCGCTGCGCAGCACGAGCAGAGCCAGCACGGCCACCAGCACGACGGCGACGACGGTGCCTTCCATGGCACTTCACTTCCCTCACAGGGTGTGGATGAGTGACACTCAAGGTGACACCACGGACGGGATCACCGGATGCGGCCGTCGCGTCACGAGTTCGTCAAGAATCCGAACGGGCGCCCGCTACTCTTCGGGGGGTTCCTCCTCCGCGAGCCGCTCCGCGATGTCGTCCGCCCATTCCTGTGCCCACCGTCGGAGTTCGGCGAGCGCGTCCCCGCCGACCCCGTAGGCCGCGAACGCCATGTCGTCGACCCACTCCACACCCGTCAGCCGGGCCTGCAGGTCCGTCAGATCGAAGGTGTCGCGGGCGTGGCGGCGGCCGAGTTCCTCCAACTCCGCGCGGCTCCAGCGGTCCGAGGCGGCGTGCACGTCGATGAGGTCCCGGGCGAAGCCACGGTCGGCCAGGGCGCGCATCTTGGTCCCCACGGCGTCCTCCAGGGAGACGGTCAGACCCAGCTCCGTGGAGACCGGCGGACGCCACAGCACTTCCTTCAGGACGTTCAGTTCCGTCGGCGCTGTCCCCTCCGTCGGCTCTGTCGTCTCCGTCAGCTCCGTCTTCTCGCCCCCGGCGGGGCCGCCGACGAGCAGTCGGGCCGAGAGCGGGTCCGTCTCCAGGGAGCGGACGAGCCAGCCCCGTTCCGTCAAGCCGGTCCGGACGGCGGCGGCGATGTCCTCCATCCGCTCCGGGCTCTCCGTGGCGACGTCCAGGCCCCGGCTGGGCCGCTCCACCAGACCGTGCGCCCGCATCGCGTAGCCACCGGAGATGGCCAGCGGGTACGGGGCGCCCACGGCGAGGACGTCGGCGAGCAGGCACCGGTGCGGTTCGGGGAGGTTCACGGGAAGGTTCATGGGGTGGTCCGCAGGGACATGGACGGTCCGGTTCCGGTGATGCGCGACCCGGCCGGCAGCCGTGGGGAGCACCCGTCCCGGTACGGTGTGACGACGGGGAGCGGGGGCGGTGCGGGCATGCCCCGGATTATCGTCCAACGGCCCTGCTCCGGGCGGTGGACGTCGTCGCGGCGTGGCGCGTTTTGACATGTCCTGTCCGTACGCGGTTCGTCCTCGACGAGAGTTCACCCTATAGTTGCGCAAACCGGCAAGCGTCTCGTTATGCTTCCGGCGATTCGCCAGAGGCGCCCCGAGGCTCCGGCGATCGGTTCCCGGCACGGAAAGGCCCAACGGGCCTTCCTTATAAGGGAATGGTGCCGTACGGCATCACCACTCCTGCGGATCGGGCGGTCGTCACGGACGCGGGCGGGCCCTCCCTGCCGAGCCTACGGCGACGCACGGCGGCCGCGTCCACGGCCGTTCCCGCGCCGGACGCGGGCAGAGGGGAAGGACGGAACGTGCGGAACGCGGAGACGGCGGGTGCCGTGTCCAGGGACAGGACGCGGATCGGCCGGATCGGACCCTATCCGCTGCGGTGGCACCACGCGCTGCTCACCCTGTGGACGATGGTCTGGTTCTTCATCGCCGAACGCCACGGAGCCGTGTCCTGGCACTATCTGAAGAGCGGTGAGGAGCTGCTGTTCAGTCAGGTTCCCGGCGGCGGCCTCGCCCTGTACGCCAACCATCCCGAACTCCAGATAGGACCGGTCAGCTTCCTGGTCGCCGGGCTGTTCGCACCGCTCCCCGCGCCGGTGGGCGAGAACCTGGCCGAGGCGTTCATGTCGGGGCTGGGGCTGTACATGCTGGTCCTCATCGGCCGTGCGGCCGCCGAGTACAACCTGGGCACCGGGCTGAACCACCGACGGCTCCAGCAGCGGGTGCTGGTGGCCGGAGCCGCCTTCATCCCCATGTGGGTGGAGGTCTCGGTGCGGTTCGCACATCTCGACGACGTGCTGGCGCTGTTCTTCACCACCTTCGCGGTACGCGCGCTGGTGCGCGGCAACGCCACCGCCGTGGGTCTCTTCCTGGCGCTGGCCGTCGACTCCAAACCGTGGGCGGTGGGCTTTCTGCCGCTGCTGCTGGTGCTGCCCCGGCCCGCCTGGCTGCGCTCCGCCGCCTGGGTCGTCGGCCTGGTGGCCGCCGCCTGGCTGCCGTTCTACCTCACGCATATGGAGACCCTGGCCGCCGCCCGTTTCACCATCCCCAACCAGTCGGCGTCGTCGCTGCGCTGGTTCGGCGTGGACGACCCGGCCACCCCCTGGTGGGACCGGCCCGCGCAGATGGCCCTCGGTATGGGCCTGGGCGCACTGGCGGTGCTCCGGCGCCGCTGGGCGGCGGTGGTCCTGCTCGCCGCCGACGCGCGCATCGTGCTGGACCCGAGCGTGTACACGTACTACAACGCCTCGGTCCTGCTCGGCACGCTGATCTGGGACTCGATCGGACAGCGGCGGCTGGTGCCCTGGGTGAGCTGGATCGCGTTGATCTCGTTGTACGGCAGCGCGCTGCTGGTTCCCTCCGACTCCGCCCGGGGGCTGATCCGGCTGGCGTTCGCGGTCGGGTCGGCCGCCTACGTCCTGTGGTGGCCGCAACGCACACCCCGCAACAAGCGCCGCGGCCAGGACACGGAGGGCCCGCCGCCGCTCCCGGGGCCGGTGGCCGGTGAGCACCCCTCGTGGGCACCACCGGAGCCGCCGCCGTCGGCCGGGAACCATTGGTCCGCCGCCGTCGATCACGGGTCTGGTGTCGATCACGGGCCCGCCGCAAGCCATATGGCCGCCGCAAGCCATGGGGCCGCCGCGGACCCAGGGCACGGGTCCGCCGCGAGTCCGTCAAGAGCCGTCGCGGACGGTGTGATCAGGCCGTCGTCCCGTCTCCGTCGGGGACGAACCGCCCGCCTGCCTTCACGGCGAGCTCCGGGCCGAAGAGCGAGCCGGGTGTGTGGGCGCCCGGCCGGCCCTCCCCTCGGGCGAGACGGCTCGCGACCTCGGCCGCCACCGCCGCGGTGAACTCCCCGGACCGGCCCGCGCGCAGCCACCCCACCCGGATACTGCCGTCCGCGTACTGAACCCGGGCCCGCGCCCAGGAGACCTGCCCGCCCCGCTCGCCCGACGTCATCCGGGCACCGGCGAGCCACCGCTTGGCGGCGCGGCCGAGCACCGGACGCGCCAGCAGCACCGCCACCACAGGCAGGGCAGCCCGCACCGCTCGCCCGGCCGGGACCATGCTCGACGCGGCGACCACGAAAGGTGCCCCGCTGGCCCGCCGGGCCGCCTCCAGCTCACCGCTCGGACTGCCGACGGTGTGCACCGCCGACCCGTCGGGCAGGGCGAGGCGCTCGACGTCGACCCCGAGCCGGGCACGCACCAGCCGGCCGTGCTCATAGCGGCGTCCGCCGAACGCGAGGCTGTCGACGACGCTCGCCGCCAGGGCCGGGCCGACCGGCTCCGCCCCGGCCCCGGCCCTCGGCACCGCGTCGACCCTCACCCGCGTCGCCGGGGGCCGGTCCGCACACAGCCTCAGTACGACACTCTCGGTGGCAAGCACGCCGAACCCGGCGCCGGTCACCAGACACCGACCGGTCGCGACCGCCTCGTCATGCAGTCCCAGCAGCCCGGTGACGGCGGCCGGCTCGTTCGCGAGGTCGACGTAGTGTGTGCCGGGCGGGCATGCGCGGGCGACGGGCGCCGCCGTTTCGGTGAAGGGGCCGATCGTATGGACCACCACCGACGGCGCCTGACGGCCGATCTGCGTCACGATGGCATCGACCGACCCGGCCGCCACGGTCCGCACGTCATCGCCGAGCGTCTCGGCCAGCTGGCGCAGCCGCCCGGGATCGCGCCCCACCAGGACCGGCGGTATCCGATCGGCGGCCAGCCGCGCGGCGATCGCCCGACCGGTCCGGCCGGTGGCCCCGAGGACCCAGATCCGGTGCGCGTCCACTTCGCGATCCCCGTCCGACCTTCGGCGCCTCAACCGTTGACGCCTCAGCCCTCGACACCTCTAGCTCTCGGCGCCCTGGCTTTCGAGGCCCTGGCCTCAGCCGCTCAGTCGCTCTGTCGGGCGGAGGCCCCCTCGGCCGCCGCGGGCTCAGCGACGGAAGCCGTCTCCGAGGTGACGGGCTCCAGTTTCACGATGGGGAACCTGCGGGCCGTCTTCGTCTCGTAGTCCGTGCTGTCGGGCCAGTACGCCGACCAGATCCCGTAGAGACGCTCCCACTCGGGCGAGCCGGGCGTCACGACGGTCGGCGTCGCCCTCAGGATCCGGCTGCCCACCTCGATGGTCACCTCGGTCATGACGGCGACGTTGCCCACCCACGCCGGATCCTTCTCCGCGCCCCGTGCGGAGCCGCAGACCAGCAGATCGTCCCCGTCGGCCGCATACACCAGGGGGTTGATACGCGCCTGGCCGGTGCGGCGGCCGACCGTGTGCAGGAGCAGCAGATGCTTGCCCTCGAAGGGGCCCCCCACGACGCCGCCCTGTGCCCGGAACTGACTGATGACCCTCTTGTTGACCTCATTCACGTCGCCCATGTCCGCCTCGCTCCGCCGAAGACCTGACCGTCTCTTAGCTAACCAGTGCGACACACGACTGAGCCGAGCCGCGCCGGAGCCATGCGGAGGACATCGAGAACCGGGGCGCCGAACCGGTCCTCCCCACTGCGACGGCGAGCCCGGTGAGCCGTGGAGCGGCATCGCGGGGAGCCGGTGCGCCCGGGCCGGTCTCGGGGGAAACCCCGACCCACGTCTCAGGGGATCTTGAGGGATCGTCCCCGATGACCGCACGGGACAGTGAAGGCAGAGTCGAAGTCGCTCCGAGCCAACAGAAAATGACGTCTCATCACCATGGAGTTCGACTGTGCACACCACCCCGCGCCGAGCCCGCTGGACCACCGCGGCTGCCACCACCGCGCTGCTCGCCGCCTTCGCGGCGGGTACGGCCATCCCGGCGTCCGCCGCCGTCCCGATGACGGCGTCGCCCACGCCGACCAGCACGTCCACGTCTGCCGCCGAGCCCGTGCCCCTGCCTCCGCTGAGTCCGGCCGCTCTGCGGAAGGCCATCGCCGGGCTGCCCAACGGGGACGTCACCGGCGCGCTGGTCCGGGTGACGGGCAGCGCGGGCCGCTGGTCGGGTACCTCCGGCACGGCCGACCTCACCACCGGACGGCCGGTCCCGGCGGATGCCCGCTTCCGGATCGGCAGCATCTCCAAGGTCTTCACCGCCGCCGTCGTCCTGCAACTGGCCGCCGAACACCGACTCGATCTGAACGGCACCGTCCAGCGGTATCTGCCCGGGCTGCTGCCCGCCGACTACCCTCCGGTCACCGTGGGAGAGCTGCTCGACCACACCAGCGGGCTGCCCGGCGGGGGCGGAGCCGACTTCTGGGGCGACGGCACCAACCAGTGGTTCGTCGACCACCGGTTCGACAGCTGGACGCCCCGCCAGGTGGTGGAGGGCCTGGTCTCGGGCCAGTCGATGGACTTCGCGCCCGGTAGCGCGCAGGAGTACAACGGCCTCAACACCTTCATCGCCGGCCTGGTCGTCGAGCAGGTCAGCGGCCGGTCCTTCGCCCAGGAGGTGCACGACCGCATCATCCGGCCGCTTGGTCTGCACGCCACCTCCGTCCCCGCGGTGGACGACCCCCGGCTGCCCGGTCCGCACTCCCACGGCTATCTGACGGTCACCGATGCGAGCGGCACCACGCGGTCGGCCGACGTGACCGAGCAGGCCGCCTGGCCCTGGGCCGAGGGCGGGATGATCTCCAGCGCCGCCGATCTGGACCGCTTCTTCACCGCACTGTTCCGTGGCCGGCTCCTGCCGCCCGCTCAGCAGCGGTTGCTGTTCACCGTTCCGGACGTGCCCAATCACCACAACAAGAACTGCGAACTGGGCCCCACCGCCGGGCACGCCTGCTTCAGCATGGGGCTGATGCGCTACGTCTCCGAGGACGGCACTGAGATCTGGGGCAAGACCGGCTCGCGCCCCGGCTACACCAGCGGTGTGTTCGCCACCCGTGATCTCGCCCGCCGCGTGGTCTACTCGATCAACCCCACGGGCCTGGAGGGTGCCGAGGCCCCGTACGTCCAAGGCATCGTCACAACCACCTTCGCCCCCGGCACCCAGGGCTGAACAGGGCTCGCGCACGGACCGTAGGGTCGCCGCCCCCGCCCCCGCCCCCGCCCCCGCCGCCCTGTGAGGGCGGCGGATGCAGCGAACCCCGGACCGGCCCGGGTCAGGCCGCCGCCGGGCAGGGGTGGAAGCGGGCCAGGTAGGCGAGGGTGGAGCCTCGGCGGGCGGCCAGATGGAGGCCGGACGCGTCGGCGAGGCGGTGCAGGGTGCCGAACGGGATCCAATGACGGTCGAAGAACTCGCCGACGACCAGCCGCCCGCCGGGCGCCAGCACCCGGACCGCCTCGGTCAGCACCCGCTCCGGCTCCGGTATCTCGCCCAGCGCCGTCACCAGATACATGGCGTCGAACGTGCCGTCGGAAAAGGGGAGTTCCCGAGCGTCGGACAGGGTCGGTGTGATGTTGGCGAGTCCCCGCCGCTCCGCGCGGCGCATCACGTGGTCGAGCATCTCCGGCTGGATGTCCAGGACGTCCAGCCGTCCGTCCGGACCGAGCTGCGGGGCGATGTGCAGCGACTGGAGGCCGGTGCCGGGACCGACCTCCAATACCCGCTCGCCCGGCTCGGGCCGGAGCACGGTGTCCAGGCCGGCCGGGGTCAGGCAGGGCAACTGGAGGTCGAGCAGCCTGCGTTGGGCGTACGGATACGGGGCCTTGTCGCCGAACCACCAGGCGCCGGCGGCGACGGCACCGGCGGCACCGGCGGCGAGTGCCCAGCGCAGGCCGGGCCCGGTCAGGACGGTGTGGGTCATGGGGCTTCTCCGATGGCATCGAGATGACGGGCGATGACGGGCGCGGAAGGGGAGGGACGAGGAGGCGAGGGAAGAGGGATACGCGGCGGGGGGAGAGAGAGGGGGGCGGCGGTGGAGGCTGCCGGTCAGGCCGTAGGGCGGGCGCGGCCCCTCACCGCGAGCGCGACGCACACCACCGCCAGCGGCAGCTCCGCGCCGAGCGCCATCACCACCGCCGACACCTGATCCCCGCCCGGTGCCGCCGTCAGCGTGTCGAACCAGGCGTCGACCACCAGCAGCGTCGCGGTGGCCGTGGCCGTGAGGGCGTGCCCGTGGTGGCCTCGTACGGCCAGCAGCCCCGTGGCGATCAGGCCCAGCGCCTCCAGGCTGTCCAGGCCTATCCAGACGGTGCGCCAGTTCGCGGCGGTGGCGGTGCCGGGCAGTCCGTGGGCCAGCACGACCAGCCAGGGCAGCAGGGCCAGTCCGCAGACGACCAGCAGGTGTTCCGGTCGATACCGGCGGCGCATCCGCCACCCGGCCGGCCCGCGCTCCGCACCCGTCTTCGCAAAGACACTCAGCGCACTCATCGGTTCGGTCTCCTCGTGTTCCCGGCTCTCCTTCACGACCTCCAGCCTCCGCCGCCCGACGGTCACAGTCAGTAACGCTGGTATCCGTTCGGGGGTGGTACCAGCTACACCCCCACGACGGGTCCTTGCTCCATGGACCGCCCCTGACCGCGGCATCTACCGTTTTCGCATGACCCAAACCGCCCGCCTGCGGCGTGTGATTCAGCGACCGTTCCACGAAGCCGGACGACCGGTCGCGTTCCTCGCCACGGGTGTCCTGATCCAGCTCGGCGTCCTGTTCGTCATCGCTCTGCCGTGGACCCTCTTCGTCCCGGTCTCGGTGGGCGCGATCCTTCTCGCGGTCCTCGTCCCGTTCGCCGCGGTCGTGCTCGCCGGGCCGCTGCTGACCGAGGCGCAGCTCGGCCGCTTCCGCGCCCGGCTGGGGGTGCGCATCCCCTCGCCGTACGAGGGGCGGCGACCCCCGCTGTCCGACTGGCTGCGGTCCCCGGCGGGACGGCGGCAGCTCAGGTACCACCTGCTGGCCGGGCCGCTCCTGTCCCTCGGGTCGGCCCTCGTGCTCCTTGCATGGGCCGCGGCCGTCACGGCCGCCTCGGTCTATGTGTGGCTCTGGCTCGTGCCGCTGGACTGGCGTGCCGACCACCCCGGTTACTCGGTCTGGGCGGCGTATGTCACCGCGGCCGGCATCGCCCTGCTCTACGCGGCGGTGTGGCTGTCCGGGGCCCTGTCCCGGCTCGACACCCGTACCGCGGCCGTCCTGCTCGGGCCCAGCCGTGAGGAGTTGTTGGCGCGTCGGGTCGAGGCCCTGACCGAGAGCCGGGCGGGCCTGGTGGACGCCGCCGACGCCGAACGGCGCCGGATCGAACGGGACCTGCACGACGGCGCCCAGCAGCGGCTGGTCTCCCTGGCGGTCAACCTCGGGGTCGCCAAGGCCACGCTCTCGGACCTCCCCGAGGACGCCCGCCGCGTGATCGACGCGGCGCACCAGGAGGCGAAGGAGGCGATAGAGGAGCTGAACAACCTGGTGCGCGGACTGCACCCGGCCGTTCTGGAGGACCGCGGCCTCGACGCCGCGCTCTCCGGCCTCGCGGCCCGGGCGCCCCTGCCGGTACGGGTGACGGTGGCTCTGCCGTCACGGCCGTCGCCGACGATCGAGGCCGTCGCCTACTTCGTCGTCTCCGAAGCGCTGACGAATGTGGTGAAGCACGCGGAGGCGTCGAGAGCCGAGGTCACGGTGGAGCGCTTCGGTCAGACCCTGCTGGTCGTCGTCAGCGACGACGGGGCGGGCGGCGCCGAACTCGGCGGCGGTACGGGGTTGACGGGGCTGGCCAAGCGGGTCGCCTCGGTCGATGGCACGCTGTCGGTCGACAGCCCCGTCGGGGGGCCGACCGTCATGACTGTGGAGTTGCCGTGCGTGCCGTGATCGCCGAGGACTCTGTCCTGCTTCGGATCGGCGTGGTCAAGGTCCTGGAGATGGCGGGGTTCGAGGTGGTCGCCGAAGTGGACGACGGCGAGGCGCTGTTGGCGGTGGTGGAGGAGCACCGCCCGGACATCGCGGTGGCGGACGTCCGTATGCCTCCCGGTTTCACGGACGAGGGAGTGCGGGCCTCGCTCGTCATCAAGCGGCAGTGGCCGGGGACGGCGGTGCTGCTGCTCTCGCAGTATGTGGAGGAGCGGTACGCGGCCGATCTGCTGTCCGCCCACACATCGGGGCTCGGCTATCTGCTCAAGCAACGGGTCGCGGATGTCGAGGAGTTCGCCGACGCGGTGCGACGGGTGGCCGCGGGCGGCACCGTGCTGGACCCACAGGTGGTCTCCCAGCTGCTGGTGCGCCGCCACAGCGACCCGCTGGACCGGCTCACCCCGCGGGAGCGCGAGGTCCTGGAGCTGATGGCGGGCGGCCGCTCCAACGCCGGGATAGCCGAGCAGCTCGTGGTCAGTGAGAGCGCGGTGGCCAAACACATCAACAGCATCTTCACCAAGCTCGACCTGCCGAAGGCGGACGCGGACCACCGCCGGGTGCTCGCCGTGCTGCGCTTCCTCGGGGTGGCCTGAGGCGGGCGGTGCGCAGATGGCCCGCTGACACGCGGGCGTACCGTCGGCGTGGGCTGAGCGCCGGTACGTCAGTCCGGCGTGGGATGTTGTCCTTGGGCGTCGCGCCGCGCGGCCTTCTTCAGCTCCGTGCGGAGTTCCCGGCGGTGCCGCCACCACTCGGTCACCGAGCCCGTCTCGCCGCGCAGATGGGGCGGTACCAAGAACTTCGGCCGGTTGAACCACGCGATCGTGCCGTGCAGCGCCAGCAACAGGATCGAGCCGAGGACGAAGAAGAAGCCGACCGCCCCGACATCGGAGCCCGGGGCGACACCGGCCGTCGCCATGCCGATCGTGAGGCACGTCAGCCAGCCCGCGAGGGCGACGATGCCGCGTTCATGTCCCCTGATGACCGACGGGTTCGCCGAGTAGCGGTCCGTCCCCCTGTGGGGCGCCCGGTCCGAGCCGGTCCAGTGAAGCCATGCCGTCCGCACGGAGAACACGCTCAACGCGGCTATGACGACAAGGACGAAGACCCCGAAACCGGCGTCTGCCACAACCCCTCCCCGGCGCAGGCACTGACGAGACGCCTCCAGTATCCGCGCGATCCCCCGAAGGCGGCCCGGCAGGGGTCGGGCGCGTACTCGGTCCGGCGCCTGTCCGCTCCCCCGTGGGGCAGGCGCCGGACCGACTCAGCCCCGGGCGGCGGGTGTCCGTGCGGTCCGGGGCCGGGACGCCTCCTCGATGGCGCTGAGCAGCCGGTGCCGGTCCAGGGCGTGGTCGAAGCCCGGGACGGTGTCGGTGCCGGTGCGGAGGTCGGCGGCGAGCGCGGCGTAGAGCTGGGCCACGTTGTGCGCCGGTCCCGTCAGCTCACGGGGGACCGCGGCGAAGTAGCGGTCCGGGATCCGGATGGGCGCGACGGTGCCGTCGGCCCCGCGGCCGCCCTCCAGGCGCAGGTCGGCCACCTGAAGGTTGCCGTTGATGCCCGGGGCGGTCAGCACCAGGTCGCCGTCGGTGCCGTTGATCTCCCAGCGCAGATTGTCGCCGCGGGAGTAGGCGCCCCGGTAGAAGACGGAGGCGGCGGCGCCGTGCAGGGTGCCGGTCACGGACACCTGGTCGGGCGCGGTCACCGGGAGGGTTACCCCCTCGTCGGTGATCCGGACCTCCGTGCGGCCCCTGACCAGGCCGGCGGAGACCTCGTCGAAGTCGCCGAGCACGAAGTTCAGCGCGTCCAGGGCGTGCATGGCGGGGACCGCGAGGGTCGACGCGCCGGCGGTCCGGTCGAAGATGTAGGCATGGGCTCGGTCGGTCTCGCCGACCCAGGCGACTCCCGAGCCCACCAGGGTGGTGCCGAGCACCTTGCCCACATAGCCGTCCGCGACCAGGTCGCGGGCGTGGCGCACCGCCGGGGCGAAGCGCGCCTGCAGACCGATCACCGTACGGACCCGCGCGGCGCGGGCGCGCTCCGCCAGATCGGCGGCCTGTTCGAGGCCGACACCGAGCGGCCACTCGCTGTAGACGGCCTTGCCCGCCCGGAGGGCGTCGGAGACCAGCCGGTGGTGGTGGGTGACCTTCACCGCCACGACCACCAGGTCCACATCCGGGTGGGCGATCAGGGCCTCGTGGTCGTCGAAGCTCGCCGGGACGCCGAACTCCCGGGCGGCCGCATCCGCGGACTCGCGCCGGGTCGTGCTGATCGCACGCAGTTCGTAGTCGGGCAGCGCGCCCAGGGCTGGTACGTGGCCCAGCGCCGCCCAGCCGCCGAGGCCGGCACCGATGATGCCGACGCCGATCGTTCCCATGTGCTTCTCCTCCTGCACTGTCACAGTCCGGCTCGGGCCTGCGGTCACCGCCGTGCGGCTCATACAGTGGTGGGACGCGTGTGATGCGCCCCCGGTCCTGCCGACTGCTCACGATCGAGCCTCGTTCCGGGAGCGGATCCGGACAAGAGAGCACTTCGAAGTGCCCAGGTATCGCGGAGGGAACCGTGGCCGCGACAAGCGCAGAAGAACTCCGCACGGAAGCGGGACCCGGGTCCCCGGACTGCCGGGAGGAGGCCCGTCCGCTGATCCGCAGCGTGCTGGAGCGGATCGGCGACAAGTGGAGCGTGGTCGTCGTCTGCCAGCTGGGCGAGTCGACGTACCGGTTCAACGAACTACGGCGGCTCACCAAACCGATCACGCAGCGCATGCTCAGTGTCACGCTGCGCGGTCTGGAGCGGGACGGGCTGGTCAGCCGCACCGTGCACCCCACCGTTCCGCCACAGGTCGACTACGTGCTCACCGAACGCGGCCGCTCGCTGCTGCGGGTCGTCCGCGACCTGGCCGGCTGGGCCGACGCCCACGCGGAGGAGATCAGCGAGTCCCGCACGGAGTACGACGCTCGGGAGGAAGGTTCCTGAAGGAAGGGGCCGGGTGCTACGGCTTTTCCCCGGCTCTGCGTACGGGAACCGCTCACTTGCCGACCGGGCCGATGAACGTCCCGGGGTGGGTCGCGCCGTCCTGCTTCACGAGGGCGCCGAACCGCCAGGGCAGGTCGTAGGAACTGCGCTCGTTCGGCGCGGTGATGACCACCGTGGTCGGCCTGAACGCGGTGGAGTCGGCGCTCCGCGACACCAGATAGGTGAGGGTGAAGTGGGCGGACGCGCCGTAGGCCAGGGTGACCGTGCGCGGTGTGGTGTTGTCGCGCTGCAGTGACCACTGCTGGCCGCTGTTGACCAGGTCGACGCCCGGGAAGCCGTGCAGGGAACAGGCGTGCCCGCCCTTGTTGGTGAGCGCCACGACGGCCTGCATCTGGTCGCCGCCGCCGGAGGGGGCTGCCTTGGTGCCCGCCCAGGAGTAGCCGAGCCGGTCGGCCTGGCAGGCGGGCGCCGAGCCGCCGGCCGGCGCGTCGGCACCGGTGGCCCCGCCCCTGCTCCTCGTGGTACCGGCCGAGCCGCCGTCCGTCGAGCCGGTGGAGGCCTTCGCCGGCGCGCGGCCGGCGTCGCCGCTCGCGGTGGAGCCGGTGCCGGTGGAGTCGGTGCCGGCGGAGTCACCGGATGCGCTGCCGGCGGAGTCACCGGGTGCGGGGGCGGCGTTGCCGGAGGCGGCCTTCGGCGAGCTGCCGTCGCCGTTGCAGGCGGTGAGCAGGGCCAGCAGGGCGGCGGCGCCCGTCAGGGCCACGGCGCTCTTGCGAAGGCGAAGGTTCGTGCGTCGGCTGGTGCGAAGGTTCGACATGGGGTCCCCCAGTGGATGTGTGTTCCGGTCTTCTGCCCGGCTCCGGATTTCCGCCGGACACTCCATCTGATGGGGCCCTGCGAGGGGAAGTTCGGGGATGGCTGTCACGGCCCCGTCGCGGGTACGTCACGTCTGTCACGAGGAATGTCACGGGGCCGTGACACTCGGACTGCTGTCGGCCGAGGCGGTCACCGAGGCGCGCACAGTGATCGGCATCGATCACCACCGAACCGTGATCGACGCGGCCCGCTCACACACCGCCGATCAGCCCGTGCCGGACGTCCGGCCGGGCGGCGTTCACGACCTGGCGCCGACCGGATCCCCGGTCTGGAGCGCATCGCCCGGCGCACCCGCGCCGCCCGGCCACTTCACTCAGGGGGCAGCAGTTGCTCCGTCCAGACGGTCTTGCCGGCGTGGGTGTAGCGGGTGCCCCACCGCTCCGTGAGCTGCGCGACCAGGAAGAGCCCGCGTCCGCCCTCGTCCGTGCTGAGGGCCCGCCGGAGGTGAGGGGACGTATGACTGCTGTCGGACACCTCGCAGATCAGGCACTGCGTGCGGATGAGGCGCAGGGTGACGGGGCCGGCCGCGTACCGGTAGGTGTTGGTGACGAGCTCGCTGGCCACCAGCTCGGTGGTGAACGCCAGCTCCGTCAGCCCCCATTCGTCCAGTTTCGCCGCGGTCAGTTCCCTGGCGCGGGCCGCGGAGGTCGCTTCCAGGGGCAGTTGCCATGAGGCGACGTTCTGCGGCGGCAGCACCTGGGTGCGGGCGATGAGCAGCGCGACGTCGTCGGAGGGGAGATGGTCCGTCGGCAGCAGCGCTCCGACCACGGCGTGGCAGGTGCGGTCCAGCGGGTCCGCGGGGTGGGACAGATGGTCGCACAGGCGCTCCAGCGCCGCGTCGATGTCGCCGTTGCGTGCCTCCAGGAGGCCGTCGGTGTAGAGCGTGAGCAGGCTGCCCTCGGGGACGTCGATGTCGTACGTCTCGAACGGCAGTCCCCCCAGGCCGAGCGGCGGACCTGAGGGCAGGTCGAGCACGGTCACCTGGCCGTCCGGGGTGGAGAGCACCGGTGCCGGGTGGCCGGCACGCGCCAGGGAGCAGTTCCGGGAGACCGGGTCGTAGACCGCGTAGAGGCAGGTGGCCCCGAGCACCTGATCCTCCGCCGACCGGTTGCCGTCAGCGTCCGCCTCCCGCTCGGCGGCCAGCAGGCTGACCAGATCGTCCAGCCGGGCCACCACCTCGTCGGGTTCCAGATCGAGGCTGGCCAGGGTCCGTACAGCGGCGCGCAGGCGGCCCATCGAGGCCGCGGCGTGGATTCCGTGGCCGACCACGTCCCCTACGACGAGGGCGACCCGGGCCCCTGACAAGGGGATCACGTCGAACCAGTCGCCGCCGATGCCCGGTTCACTGCTCGCCGGAAGGTATCGGCAGGACACTTTGACGGCCGGCAGGTCGGACGGCGCACTCGGCAGCAGACTGCGCTGCAGGGTGAGAGCGGCGCTCTGCTGCTGGGTGAAGCGGCGGGCGTTGTCGATGCAGACGGCCGCACGCGCGGCGAACTCCTGGGCCACCGCGGCATCGTCGTCCTCGAAGGGCTCCGAATGGCGCGATCGCCACAGGCTCACTATGCCCAGGATCAGGCCGCGCGCCATCAGAGGCACCACGATCAGCGAATGAACGCCGAGACCGGAGGCGACCTCGATCCGCCGCCGGTCCATGGCGTACCACTCGGGGCGGAGGGACAGCAGCCGCTCGAGAATCGGGCGGCGCTCGGCCAGGCACCGCGCCTGCGAAGACTCCGGAAGCAGCAGGACCGCCTCGCCCTCCTGGAACGGGATCCGGCGTTCCGGAGGCTGGAGGGCCACCCGGAGCAGCGGCTCCGCCACACCGGGGGAGGGTTCGGCACCGAGTGTCACCGGCTTCAGAAGGTCCACCGAGCAGTAGTCGGCCAGGCCGTGAACCGCCACCTCGGCCAGTTCCCGGGCGGTCTGCGTCACGTCCAGTGAGGTTCCGATCCGGGCGCTCGCCTCGTTCAGCAGGGTGAGCCTGCGCTGGGCCCGGTGGCGGTCGGTCACGTCCTCGATCGTCTCGGCCACCCCGAGAACCCGGCCCGAGGGGTCTTCCATCCGGAACGCCGAGACGGACACAAACCGTTCCCGAGCTGGATCGTGGCGTGTCCGGGCGGACTGCTCCGTGAAGATCAACGGCTCGCCGGTCTCCAAGACGTGCCGTACGCGCTCCTCGGCCGGACCCGCGTCCTCGTCGACCAGGAATTCGCGGGGGCGACGGCCCGCCGCCAGATCAGCCGGGACGCCGCTGGTCTTTTCGACCGCACGGTTGATCCGGATGACCGTCCGCTCCGGGCTGTGGACGACCAGGCCGATGGGGGACCGGTGGTAGAGGCCGTCCAGTAGTGCACGGTCCCGCTGCCAGGCAATGACCTCGGTGGCAGGGGCGCCGACCAGAAGCCACTCCCGACTGTCCTCTTCCCGGATGACGGCACGGGCCCGGAAGCCCATCTCCACACGCTGTCCGTCGCGATGCAGGATGGGCAGGATCCCGAACCAGCCGCCCTTGCTCCTGGCGTCCGCGGCGGCGGCCCGCGCGACTCCCAGGTCACGGGCGTCGATCAGGAAGCCCTGCCACGCCCGTCCGATCACTTCCTTGGCCGGATAGCCCAGCAGCTCCTGCGCACGTGCGCTCCAGCCGACCACGATGCCCTGATCGTCGAGCACGGCCGAGGCGCCGTGTCCCAGCGCGAACGGATCCTCCGGGCTCTCGCTGAACAGCATCGGGGGAGTCCCCACAGCCACCACCTTGCCTCCCTGACTCCGATGCTCCTCCCCCCGGTCTCTCTCCGCGACTCTCCGGTTCCGCTCGGCCCGGGGCTCGGCAGGGGCGGCAGTACGACGCTCGGCGCGGTCGGGGAAGACAACGGCGCGCGTGGCGCGACCACGGCCCGGAACCGCTTCGTCACATGCTGCCGCACACGACCGTGCTCGGAACGGGCGTCGCGGATGCCTGGCCGGGCAGGAGATCCACGCCCGCCGGACGAACCCCGGGAAGAGGGCGGCCACTTGCCGGCCCGCGCTCGCCGATCAGAGGAGCCGGAGCTCAGGGCCGTACGGGCATAGCCGTACGGGCAATGCGTCTACGGTCGCGGGAGCGGTCCCCCAATCTTCGCGCACGCACACGCGCGCGCGTGACGCCGACACGCCTGGCGCCGGTTCCTGACTCAACGTAGACCATCACAAAAGGTGTCTTTGATTGGAATTGCAACTCAACGGGACATTCCGGCTGTAAACATTGATGCGTCCGACCAGGCAGGCGCATCAGGCACCTGCCATGAAAGGAGCACGGAATGCGGGCTTTCCGTTCTGCCGCCGCCCTGGGCGTCGCGGCCGCCGTCCTGCTGGGCGGCGCCACTGTTGCCAGTGCCGCGACCTCTGCACCCTCGACGGTCTCCCATGCCACGTATGACCGTGGTCACGACCACGACGGCTACGGGCGGGGCGACCACGGCGGTATCTGGGGCAACCACCGCTGGGGCAACCACCGCCAGCACAACCACGGCTGGGGCAACCACGGCTGGGGCAACCGCGGCTGGGGCAACCGCGGCTGGGGCAACCGCGGCTGGGGCAACCGCCACCACGGGGGCCAGGGCTACTACGGCCACCGCTGACCGCCCTCGGGGGGCCCTTCCGCTGTCGGGGAAGGGCCCCCCTTCCGCCCACGGCAGCACCAACTGCTGAGGCGCACGGCACCCGAAACGGCCAAGGGCCGGCCCAGGAGGAAACCCCTTCCGAGCCGGCCCTTCCCTCTGTATCCCGACAGGATCCGAACCTGCGACTCCTGCTTCAGGAGAGAGGGTGGGTGAGCAGGCAGGTGACCTGCCGCCTGTCGGTCTGGGCGCTCACCGTGGATGCGCCCACGGTCCGCCGACAGTGACCGCGGACCACCCTCACCTCGTGCACGGTTGTGGCACGCGGCCTCTGTTCGTGATCGGCTGCGGTGGTGGTCGCTGTACTCAGCTGCCGTACAGCCCCTCTGGCCGCGTCGTCGCGCGCCCGATGCTCATGCAGGTGTATCCGGCCCGGGAGAGAGCCGTGGGGTTGAGCATGTTGCGTCCGTCGAAGAGCAGCGGCCTGCGCATGAGGTCGCGTGACGCCACCCAGTCCACTTCTCGCAGTTGGGGCCACTCGGTCACGATCACGGCGGCGTCGGCACCCGTGACGGCTTCGGCGACGGTCGAGTGTCGCTCCGTGGCAGCCCAGGGCGGTGTGCCGACGGCAGGGCGTGCCATGGGATCCCAGCTCGTGAGCGAGGCGCCTTCGGCGAGGAGCCGCGAGGCGAGGACGGTGCTCGGCGCCTCACGCATGTCGTCCGTCCCGGGCTTGAAAGTCATCCCGAGCAAGGCGATGCGGCGTTCGTGCAGGGTGCCGAGTTCGTGCTTCAGCCGTTGGACCGCGCGGCGGGGCTGGAGGTCGTTGACCTCGATGACGGCGTTGAGGAGTTGGAAGGAGTAGCCAGTGTTGCTCGCCATGGCACGCAGGGCACGAGAGTCCTTCGGGAAGCAAGATCCGCCGTAGCCCAGGCCGGCGTTGAGGAAGTGCCGGCCGAGGCGGTGGTCCATCCCCACGGCATCAGCGACTTGGGTGACATCGGCACCGGTGGCTTCACACACGGTGGCGATCTCGTTGATAAAGGTGATCTTGGTGGCGAGCAGCGCATTGGACGCGAGTTTGACCATCTCGGCTGATGCGACGTCCATCCTCTGCACCGGTCCATCGACACCGGCGTGAAGTTCGGTCAGCAGCCCCATGGTCGCTTCGTCGGTGGAGCCGACGATGATGCGGTCGGGGTGCAGGAAGTCGGCAACCGCCCTGCCTTCGGCCGTGAATTCGGCCTCCGCTCGCCTACGGCAACGTACCCCCAAGGAGCATGCTTGTGGTGCCGTTCCTGATCGGCTGGGCCCAAGGTCTGCGCTACCTCAGCATCATCCGCTCCGACGAACGTATCCGCTCCCGTGTTGTGACCTGGCTGGCGATGCCCGCCGCCATCGTCCTCGCCTGGACGCTCCTTCGCTGGTTGCGCTGGTACGGAATCGTCACCTGCGCCAAGACGGGATGGGGAACCCGCCAGAATGGTGCCGAAGTGGCACTCGCGAGCGCCCCGTCGTCGGCCTGATCGCCGGTCGCCCCCCGAAGCGCCACCTGTTCGAACAGGCGCTTCGGGGCCGTTGTGCTGCGAGACGCTTGCTCGGCCATCGTGGATCGGCTGGATGCCGTGATCCGGGGCGGTGGGCGTAGGTCAGATGGCGTCGATCTGCCAGGCGATCACGCCAGTCGCTCCCTTGGCGCCGTCGACGTTGATGCGGACCGGCCCGTCCCCTGTGAACCGCCGCCGGACCAACGACTGATCGCACGGCACCGTGGCCTTCGGGCCGGTACTCGCCGGTGTGAACGACAACTGCGCGCCGCCACTGCCGAAACAGACCAGGTTGAGCTTGTAGTTCTTGCCCTTGCTCAGGATGGTCTCGGTGTGGACGCCGTCGGTCACACGCTCCGCGCCGGCTGCGAAGAACGTGCCGCTGTGTACGGCAGCAAGGGCCGCCTGAGCCTGCTCGGTAACTTGCTTCTCGGACGGACCAGTTGTCGTTGCCGAGTTGCTCGGCGCAGGCGGCTGCGTCGAGTCTCCGGCCTTGTTCTCTGCGCTGCCGGAGGTGCAGGACGTGAGCAGAAGCACCGATGTCGCCGCTGCACATCCGGTGAGCCAGACCCGCGGGTTCAAGTAGGTCATGACGAGGTCGCCCACCACTTCCGGCCCGCTTCGTTCGCGGGCAGCGCGGCCGTACCGTGGCCGATCTCGACACCGTCGCAGCCGCCGTAGCCGTCGCCGGTGGATCGGTACCTCTTCCAGTTCACCTTGTAGCCCCAGGAGCCGTACTGCATTCGACCGCACTTGTCTTGGCACCCGGTCCGTCCTTGAACGCGGTGCCGTTCCCCTGGTCGGTGACCGACCTCGTCGATGTCAGAAGTGGATGTCAAACGCCCCGGACCATGATCGGTCCGGGGCCTTTTGGCCGGTCCCCCGGCAGGATGCGAACCTGCGACACGCGCTTCAGGAGTCTGCGCCGAGTCCTCGCTGCGAGCCGACGCCGCATTCTGTGCTCTCTGACGGTGGATCAGCCAAAAGCGGCGTCGTTCACGGGACAGCCTCAGTCAACGTCCACCGGACCGTCGTTCGACTTCCTCTCCTTGCTGGTGGGCAGCTGGAGCAGGCCGTTCCCCTTGCTCTCCTCGGGGCGGCGGCCGTCGGAGTCCTGGCCGTTCAGGTTCTGTCGGACCGAGTCGAGGATCGTGAGGCCCTGGGACACCAGGCCGGCGGCGATCTCACCGAGGCCGTCCGCGCCGTTGAGGACATTGACGTTGGCGCCGGCCAGGCCGCCGGCGGCCTCCTTGACGATCTGCGGGAGCTGGTCGATCAGCATCCGGTCGAGCGCGACCCGGTCGTGCGAGGCCGCCGCCTCCGCCTGGATCGTCATCCGCTGCGCCTCGGCAGCTGCGAGGATCCTGACCCGCTCGGCCTCAGCCTCGGCGGGCTTCACGACCTCGGCCACCAGCTGCTGCTGGCGCAGCTTGGCCTGGCGCTGGGCCAGCTCCGTCTGGGCGGCGAGCACCTCCTGCTGGGCGTGTGCCTGCGCCAGCGGTCCGGCCTGCGCGGCCTGCGCCTCGGCGCGGTCCACCTCGGCCGAGTACTCCGCCTTGACGACGGCGGTCTGCCGGGCGTACTCGGCCTGCTTGCGGGCCGCCTCCTGCTCCGCCTCCACCGCGGCCTGGGTGGCCTGCGCCTGGGCGATCTGCGCCTGTCGCTGGATGGCCGCCTTGTGCGGCGCGGACATCGCGTCGATGTAGCCGGTGTCTCCGTCGTCGATCGACTGGATCTGCAGCGAGTCGACGATCAGGCCGATCTTCGCCATCTCGGTCTTGGAGGTGTCCAGGACCTCAGCGGCGAGTTTCTGCCGCTCGGTGACGATCTCCTCGACCGTCATCGAGCCGATGATGGCCCGCAGGTGGCCTGCGAAGATCCGCCCGGTCAGCACCGACATCTGTTCCTGGTCGGAGAGGAATCGCTGGCCTGCGTTGATGATGCTCTCGTGGTCGTTGCCGACCTTGAAGGCGATGACAGCGCGGACGTGCAGGGATATGCCCTGCTTGGTCACACAGGTCTCGGTGACCTCGGCCTCGCACATCGACAGGGTGAGGAAACGGGTCTTACGGAAGACCGGGAGCACGAACTTGCCGTGCCCCGTCACCACTCGGAACGGCGCGCCCCCCAGTCCCCGCCGGCCCCCCGAGATCAACATCGCCTCGTCGGGAGCGGGAACGCGGTATCCGAACATGCTTCTACTCCTCAGTCGGCGCCGACGGTATCGCCGCCGAGCGCGTCCAATGGATCCACCCACTCGATGACACCGACCTCGCGGCATCCACGCGATTCGATCACGAGCACCGTCGCACCAGTGGGCAGGGGATCCTCGGACCAGGCGAGGAAGGTCTCCGAGCCGCCTCTGACCCGCACCAGAACCTCGCCGGGGCCCGCGGATCCGCGAGTTCCGATGAGTACCTTGCCCGTGCAGCCGATCACGGCCTCGTCCTGCGGCATCACCGGCCATCCTCCTCGTCCCGGCCCCAGGATTCCGACGATAGACCCAGTCCGGCCGGGGACCCAACGGGCAGGACGACTCGGGCCTGCGCCGCCGGGAACGGACGGCCCCGGCAGCGCCTCCGGCGCCCTGGTCGGCGACGGCCGACAGCACTCGCAGCTGAGAGTTCCGCCGACGTGCCGTGGAGGGAGCCGGGGTCCGGACATGGTCATCGAGTCCACCGGCGCCGGCAATCGCCCTGCCGCTCGGTACCGCCGACTCATCTGCCCCAGTCCTTGGCAAGAGCGTCGTTGGTCGAACGCGCCGGATGCGTGAGCGGACGGGGCGCCCAGCACGATCCGGGCGGTGAACGCCTCAGGCGTCACAGGACCTGGGAGACCTTGTAGGCGATGCCGCCTTCGACGAGGTATCCCGACCCGATGCAGACCGTCCCGTTGAGCCACGCGTAAGTCGCGGCCCCTGTCTCGAAGAGCGGGTTGGTCCGGAGGTAGTACGCGGCCGGGTTGATCCGGTACCGCTCGTCGGGGTCGGCCAGGGCGTCGCGCACCTCGGGCGGGGTGACCCACCGGCCGCCGTAGGTCATGTGCAGGAGGGCGCCGTCGTGGGTGCGCAGTGTCAGGCGCACATCCAGGGTCATCCTCCCGTCGGGGTCGAACAGCGCCCAGTCGCCCCCGCCGGGGAGGACGTCGCCGTGCAGCCTGGGGCCGTGGAACGTGCCGCCTGCCGCACCGAAGAGGACGCGCCGGCCGAACGGGCCGCTGCCGATGGGCAGGCGGGGGTTCAAGTCGACGACCATGTCGAAGAGGTGCGCTGTCCGGATCTCGCCGACGTCCTTCACACGTGGGTCCGCTGTCATGCTGCGTCGCCTCCTGTGAGCGCGGGGAACAGCCTCTGCCGGACCGCGTCCGTCGAGACGCCCGACCGGGCGCACAGCGTCGCCAGGTCGAAGAAGAAGCGTTCGCGCGATCAGGTCGTCTTCGAAAGTGAACTGGATGAACACGGGTATCTCGGCACGTTCGCCGTTGGGGAGCACGCCGAACCGGTTGCCCGTCATGGTCAGCCGTGCCGTACCCCAGCACACGAGCATGTCGCCGTTGCTCGCGTGGCCGTGCAGGGTGACGTCGTAGTTGGGGAACGAGGAGAAGAACCGTCGCAACACCTTCTCGTTCTCGGCCGGGCCCCGGGATGTCGTACCGAAGGCCGGGGTCTCGAGCACCATGTCGGGATGGAAGAGCCGCAGAGCGGCGGAAACGTCCTGTCGGCTCTTGGCGACGGCGAGCGCGTGCGCCAGTTCGAACATGCGTTGTTCCTGCACAGATGTCTCCTTCAACGCACCGAAGCAAAGTAAACGTACGATCGGTCGTATGCTTTGGGCAAGAGCATGACAGGATGGAGCCGATGAACGAGCCCTCAGGGAGCCGGCGCCAGGATGCGGCTGTGTCCTCGACGGAAGCAGCAGGCGCGACCGTGGCGGACCAGCGACTCGTCCGCGGTGCCCGGACCCGGCGCAAGATCGCGCGACACGGCGTCGACGTCGCCTCGCTGGAAGGACTCAACGGGCTGAGCATCGGCCGCCTGGCCACCGACCTGGGACTGAGCAAGAGCGGCATCCAGACGCTCTTCAAGACCAAGGAGGGCCTGCAGCTCGCGGTCGCGGAGTCGGCGCGCGAAGAGTTCGCCGAAGCGGTCATCCGCCCCGCACAGACCACGCAGCCGGGCATCGCCCGGCTCCGCGCACTGACGGACCGCTGGATCTCCTACGTCGAGGCACCGCTGTTCGCCGGAGGCTGTTTCTGGGCGGCCAGCCTCCCCGACTTCGACAGCCGGCCCGGGAAAGTCCGTGACGCCCTGCTGCTCCACCGCCGCACATGGCTCGCTCTGCTCGCCGACGAACTGCGCCACGCCGTGGACACCAGGGAGATCGCCCCACTGGACGTGGACCTCACGGTCTTTCAGATCGACGCGGTGCTCAACGCCGCGAACACCGCACTACGCCTGGGCGAAAGTGACGCAGTCTCCAAGGTTCGCCGCGTTGTCGACGGCTTCTCTGCCCCACCGCACTGACCGGCGGCCCCCTGTGCGATCAGTCGCCGGTGTTCCCCGTCTGTGCCTACCCGATCGGGCAGGCAAGGGGCGCGTCAGGGGAGCTTGATCACGGGAGTTCATCATGTGCGTCGGACGATCAGCACGGCGAGGTCGTCGGGGTTGTTCGAGGCGATGGCGGCGTCGAGGATTCGGTCGGCGGTCGCCTCGGGACTCAGTCCGTTGCGGAGGGCTTGGGCGGCCAGTGTTCCGGTCATCTCCAGTCCGGCGTCCAGCGTGAGGTCCGGCCCTTCGACCACGCCGTCGGTGACCATGACAAGCGCGCTGTCCTTGTCCAGAGTGAAGGTCTCCTGCGGGTAGTCGGCGTCCGGCAGGATTCCCAGGAGCGGACCGCCCGGCAGTCGGCGGACGTCGTGGCTGCCGTCGTCGTGGGCGCACAGCAGGGGCACGTGGCCGGCGCTGGCACCGGTGACCCGTCCGTCGCGTGGATCGATGTGCAGCATGGTGCAGCTGGCGAACCGTGGTGCGTCCATCGCGACGAGCAGCTGATTGGTGTGCGTCAGCACGGTTCCGGGGTTCGGCTCGTGGGCGGCGATCGCGCGCATGGAGCCGCGCACCTGTCCCATGAAGGCGGCCGCGTCCACGTCGTGCCCTTGGGCGTCGCCGATCTCCAGAGCCACGGCACCGTCGGGCGTGACGAAGGCGTCGTACCAGTCTCCGCCGATGTCGAGCCCGGTACGGCAGGGCCGGTAGCGGGCGGCGACCGCCAAGCCCGGCAGACGCTCGGGCAGCACCGGAAGCATGTTCTGCTGAATCGCCGTGGCCAGCTCGACGCGGGCCTGTTGCGATCTGATGCGCACCAGTGCCTGGCCTGCGAGCTCGGCCAGGGTGAGCGTGAACGCCTGCTCGTCCGGAGACGGACGGTGCCCGCTGTCGTAGGTCACCACCCAGGCCCCGAGGGGGTGGTCGCCGGCGGGGCCGAGGGGAATGATCGACATGGCGACGTCGGGCCCGGGCCACTGCAAGGGTGCTGCGTCCGCGTGCGGCCAGCGGCGGAGAAGCTCCTTCTGACCGCTGATGAATTGCGGCTCGCCCGTGCGGATCGCCTGGGTCAACGGACGCTGCTCATCCAGCGCCATGGTGCGTACGGCGTCGGCGTACCACGCGGGGAGCCCGCCATCCGAGGAGACGAAGAGGTGCCCGTTGTCGACGAGCGCGAGTGCCGCGCCGGTACCGCCGAAGGTCGCGGCGAGCCGTGTCAGAACGACCTGCTGAAGCTCCTGCTCGGAGGCAGTGCGGATGAGGGCGGAGGAGAATTCGGTGATCTCGCTGGCGTGGCGCCGCTCGGTCCCCAGCTTGGCCAGCATCTCCTTGCGGCGGGCCTCGTGCTTGGTGTCGTCGCGGATCATCCCGAAGACCTGCTCGGGGCCGTCGAACCCCAGCTGGATCCGACGGGTCTGGCAGGCCAGGTCGTACCGGTCATTGTGGTCGGTATGGAACCGCAGTTTGGTCCAGGTGCGCTGGGGTGTGCCCGGGGCCAGGAGCCGTAGCAGGGAATTCCGATCGTCGGGGTGGATGTGCCGGACCACCCAGGGCAAGGACACCGAGGCCTCCGGGAACAGCGCGCCCACGGTGGCTGCGCCTCCCAGCCACTCGAGTTGCTGCACCTCAGGGTGGTAGATGCACAAGCCGAGGCCTGCGGACTTTGCCGACAACCGGAACGGCATCAGCAGGCTGCCGAGGTCCTTGTGCACGTTCAGGGAGTGCACCCATACCAGCTGCTCGCCTCCGGCGGTGGTTACCGGCCGCGCCTCGACGAGGAAGACCAGAGACGCCCCGCCGGGACTGGGAAGCTCCAGCACCCGCATCGCCAGCTTGCTCGCGTGGGTCACCATGCGCTCGACCACGAGGCGCTGGCTTTCGGGCACCAGCTCCCATGCGTATCGGCCCACACATTGTTCCGCCGGCCTGCAGAGCGTCATGGCCATCGCGGCGTTTACGGAGCGGACAACGCCGTTGGGATGCAACAGAGCCGACGGTTCAGCCCTTCGAAGGAGTTCGTCCGAGGCGTCCACCTGTCGCTCCCCGCGATCGTCGAGGGTTCACCCGTAATGCCAATCATCGCATTCCGGTCATTTCGGCGCGCCGTCAACGCTTTGGGTCACGGGCGACGAAGCCCTATTGACCTGCTCTTTTCGCCTTGGTTTCGGGCGACTGCCGGGCCCGCTGCCTTCCGAAGGCGACGCCGTTCTGCTTCCGGCAGACGGACCTCCGCGCCCGTAGCGCGACCGGGTCCACGTCGACGTGTGGGTGCCATACGACCAGGCCGAGGCCCGGACAGCCGCAGCGCTCGCGGCGGTGGCCGCCTGGCGAACGACGCCGACGCGACGTCGAACCGGGTGCCGGCCGACCCCGAGGGCAGCGAGGCGTGCGTCGGGGCCGGCCCGCCCGTGAATGTCCCTGACCTGCGCGTGACAATCGGGCAATGGATCGCAGTAGGCCCGGCCTTGACCACGCCTACGTCTCCACCCGCACCGGTCGCCCGGTCGAGCCGCGGAACGCGGGGAAGGCGCCGTCGGCCGGAAGGCCGGTTGATATGGGTTCGGTATGAGCTTGGTGTGACGGCGGCTGCTCCGGCCGGGGTGGCTGCTCCGGCCGGTGTACAGGCCCTGGGAACTTGCGCGATCGGTAAGAGAGGTCACCGGCGCATTGGTGGCGGCGCCTTCGGCGGGCGTAGCCTGTGTCCTGTTGTTTTGAGGCACCTCGTTCGGTGAGGCGTCTTCACGGACACAGGCCACTGACCCGACGACGTCGAGAGACGCCCAGGTTCAGGACACCTCTCCCCGGCCTAAGGGGTGAGGCCAAGTGGCTTCCCGCCCACTGGTGGGATCACGCCGTGGAGTGCCAAAGCTCTGACGAGTTGGGGTGAACCAGAGGCGATCCGCCCTGGTCGCTCCTTGCGGAGTCGTTGTGACACCCCAGGTGTCCCGGCCGGAGGGAGGCGAGAGATGGACAGTAGTCCGGGCCATAGTCGGCCCCGTTCCGCGTTGTCCTCGTCGTACCTTCCGTCCTGCCGCGGCACGAGGCAGCCCATCGCTCCCTGACCGGTCCAGTCCAGTCGTCCGGCGTCGTCGCCGGTCCCCGCTCACGCCTGCCCATGTACAGGTGCAGGTCCCTGCGCGCGTCTTCCCTGGTCAGGTACTTGACGCTGGCTGGTGCCGTCTTATGCCCCGCCGTCCTGCCGGGGCTAGGGGGTGTTCATCTTGGCCACCAACACTCTGCTCATGTCCACCACCGCCCGCCTGCGCGGCCGCCGGGTCCAGCTGGAGCGCCGCGCCACCGCCTCCAAGGGCGTCCGCGCCTCCCTGGTCTCGCTGGCCGGGCTGATCGGCGGCCCGGTCACCAACCAGGCCGGAGAGGAGGTCGGCCGCGTCGTCGACGTCGTCGCCCGGCTCTACGGCACCGAGCCCTACCCGCCGGTGACCGGCCTCGTCGTCCGGGTCGGCCGCCGCCACGCCTTCCTGCCCGCCGACACCGTGGAGAAGGTCCACGCCGGGCGGGTCTCGCTGCGCACCTCCCGCCTGGATCTGCGCGAGTACGAGCGCCGACCCGGCGAGGTGCTGCTCGCCCGCGACGTGCTCGACCACCAGCTCGTCGACGTCGACGGGGTACAGGTCACCCGCGCCGCCGACCTGTATCTCGCGCCGCTGGCCGACAGGGTCGTGCTGGTCGGAGTGGACGTGAGCCTGCCGACCCTGCTGCGCCGGCTCGGGCCGCGCCGCTGGCAGGTCCGGCCTACCCCGGAGCGGGTGCTGGACTGGCAGTCCGTCGCCCCGTTCGCCGAGCACGCCACCGACGGGCCCGCACAGGTCCAACTGCGCGCTTCGCGGAGGGGGTTGCACCAGCTGCGCCCCGCCGACCTGGCCGACCTGCTCGAAGACCTCGGCCGGACCGAGCGCCAGCAGCTGCTGCACATGCTGGAGCCCGCCGCCGCGGCGGACGCGCTGGAGGAGATGGAACCGGCAGAACTGGAGAACCTGCTGCGCGAGGCCGAACCCGCCCACGCCGCCCAGCTGGTGGAGGAGATGGAGCCGGACGAGGCCGTGGACGCCCTGCGCGACCTGCACCCCGACGAGCGCGAGCGCCTGCTGGACCGGATGCCCACCGCCGAGGCCGCACACCTGCGGCGTCTGCTGGCCTACCCCGAGGGCACCGCCGGCGGTGCCATGACCACGCTGCTGGTCACCGCACGGCGTGAGCAGACGGTCGCGGAAGTACGGGCCGTGCTCGCCGCGCAGGCCGAACACCGCACCGAGATCGACGCCATCGCCGTGGTGGACGACGACGGGCGGTTGGTCACCGACATCGCTCTGTTCGACCTGGCGGTGGCAGAGGATGCCACCAAGGTCGCCGACCTGACCGGCTGGCTCGCACAGTTCGGACCGCCGGTGACCGTGCGCCCCGACGCCCGGCTGTCCGAGGCGGCCGAGCAGTTGGTGGCCGCCCGCGTCTCCTCCCTCCTCGTCCTCGACGAACAGGACCGCCCGCTGGGCCGCATCCTCGCCGACGACGTCCTCGACACCCTGCTGCCCGAGCGCGGGCGCCTGCACTTCCGGAGGTTCCTCCAGTGACCCGCGACCTCGACACCACCACCACGGCTGCACCCGCCGATGCTCCCGTCACGAGGCGGCGGGGTCTGGGCCGTGTCACGATGATCGCCGCGATCGCCGGCCCCGGCCTGGTCGCCGCGAACGCCGGCAACGACGCCGCCGGCATCGCCACCTACGCCTCGGCAGGTTCCCAGTTCACCTACGGCACGCTGTTCTTCATGGTGCTGGTCACCGTCGCGCTCGTCATGGTGCAGGAGATGGCCGTACGCCTCGGCGCCCACACCGGCAAGGGCCTCGGCGCCCTGATCCGTGAGCAGTTCAGTCTGCGTCTGACCGCGCTGGCGGTGTTCTGCCTGCTGCTGGCCAACACGGGCCTGGTCGTGTCGGAGTTCGCGGGCATCGGCGCGGCCTTCGAACTGCTCGGCGTCCCCAAGTGGGCGGTCATCCCGCCGGCCGCGATCCTGCTGTGGTCGCTGGTGCTGTTCGGCTCCTACCGGTGGGCCGAGCGCATCTTCCTCATCATGTCGTTGGCGTTCTTCGCCTACCCCATCGCCATGATCCTGGGTCACCCGCACTGGGGCGAGGTCGGAAAGCACCTCGTCGTCCCGCACATCGAGCCCAGCAAGAGCTTCATCCTGCTCGCCGTTGCCCTGATCGGCACGACCGTCAGCCCGTACATGCAGTTCTACGCCGCCGCGGGCGTCGTCGACCGAGGCGCCAAGCCGGAGGACTACCGGCTGATCAGGCTGGACGCCGTACTCGGTGCGGTCTTCGCCTGCGTCATCAGCCTGACCATCATCATCGCCACCGCCGCCGTCATCGGCGGCACCGGCCCGCTGGACTCCGCCGCCCAGGCCGCCGAAGCCCTCAGGCCCGTCGCCGGCCAGAACGCCGAACTCCTCTTCGCCTTCGGCCTGATCGGTGCCTCCGCCCTCGCGGGCGCGGTCGTACCCCTCTCGGCCAGCTACGCCATCGGCGAGGCCGCCGGTGTGGAACGCTCCGTCTCCCGCAGCTTCCGCGACGCGCCTTTGTTCCTGGGCCTGTTCACCGCGCAGATCGTCCTCGGTGCGGCCGTCGCCATGACCCCGGTCGACGTGATCCAACTCCTCATCGGCACCCAGGTCCTACAGGGCCTGATCAGCCCCATCGTCCTGGTCTACCTGCTGGTCCTCACCAACCGCCGCTCCGTACTCGGTACGGCGGCCAACAGCCCCCGCTACCGCATGGCCGCCACCGCGGTGGTCGTCGGCGTCGCCAGCATGTCCACGATCCTGCTTGTCCAGACCGTCCTCGGCTGGTTCGGCCTCGGCTGACCCGGCCCCGGTACCCGAAGAGAAGGTCACGCCATGAAGAAGTACGGCCCCTTCCTCGTGGCCGCCGCCGTGCCCACCTGGATCGTCACCATCGTCGTACTGATCACCCTCGATCCTCAGCCCGTCCCCTGACACCGCACCGGCCGGCACGGAGCGCGGCTCTCCGCGTGTCGGCCCGGTGGCACACTGGCCGGACCCGGCGAAGGAGAGTTACCGCATGTCGATGGTCGGCAACCTGCGCAAAGTGACCCGCCTGACGCGGCAGCGTCGCCCCCGTGTGGACCTCAGCCACCCGGCCCGCTCACCGCTCGGCTCCTCGGTGGTCAACTGCGTGGTCTACCGTGACGGCATCCGGCAGCCCGGCACCGACACGGTCGCCGAAGCCGTCCGCCAGGTACGCGAACACGGCAACGGCTTCGTATGGCTGGGCCTGCACGAACCGACCGAGACGGAGTTCGGTGAGGTCGCCGGGCTCTTCGGCCTGCACCCGCTCGCCGTCGAGGACGCCGTCCACGCCCACCAGCGCCCCAAGCTGGAGAGTTACGGCGACGTCCTGTTCGCCGTGTTCAAGACCGTCACCTACGTCGAGCACGAGCAGCTCACCGCGACCAGCGAGGTCGTCAACACCGGCGAGATCATGGTGTTCACCGGTCCGGACTTCGTCATCACCGTCCGCCACGGCCGCCACGGTTCCCTCGGCCCTCTGCGCGAGGACCTGGAGACCGCCCCCGAGCAACTCGCCACCGGCCCCTCAGCGGTGCTGCACGCCATCGCCGACCACGTCGTCGACGACTACCTGACCGTCGCCGACGCCGTCCAGAACGACATCGACACTGTCGAGACCGAGGTCTTCTCCACGCAGGGCTCCCAGACCGTGGACGCCGGCCGCATCTACCAGCTCAAACGCGAACTCCTGGAACTGAAGCGGGCCGTGGTCCCCCTCGCCCGCCCGCTGGAGACACTCTCCACCACGCCGCTGCGCGCTGTCGCTCCCGAAATACGCGCCTACTTCCGGGACGTCGCCGACCATCTGGCCCGAGTCACCGAGCAGATCACCGCCTTCGCCTCCCTGCTCGACTCCATCCTCCAGGCTCATCTCGCCCAGGTCGCCGTGGCCCAGAACGAGGACGCCCGCAAGATCACCGCCTGGGCCGCGATCATCGCCGTCCCCACCATGGTGTGCGGCGTGTACGGCATGAACTTCGCCCACATGCCCGAACTGCGCTGGACCTACGGCTACCCGCTGGCCCTCGGCGTCATGGCCGCCGCCTGCTTCCTCCTCCACCGCAGCTTCAAGCGCAACGGCTGGCTGTGACACCGGTCGGCCGTGCTCACACCCGGAGTCGGTGGTGCAGCAGCGGAAGCGCCGGTACGGCCCAGCATGGGCTGGCGTCGTGCGCTCCCGGCGCTCCTCTGCGTCAGGCCGGCACGCCGGCCGAGACCATCTTGGCGCTGCCGTCGGCGAGCGCAGCCAGACACCACTCGGCGTCCAGCGCCGCCGCGCAGCCGCCGGCGGTGCGGTGATGGCCTGGCCCCGTTGTCGGTCACGAAGGTCACGACTCCTGCGTGGCGTCGATCTCGGCGATCAGGGCCTCGATGCGCTTCTGGATCTCGTCACGGATGGGGCGGACGGCCTCGACACCCTTGCCCGCCGGATCCTCCAGGTCCCAGTCGAGGTACTTCTTCCCGGGGAAGACCGGGCAGGCGTCGCCGCAGCCCATCGTGATGACGTAGTCGGACGCCTGGACGGCCTCGGTCGTCAGGACCTTCGGCTTCTGCGCGGAGATGTCGACGCCGGCCTCCTTCATGGCCTCGACCGCGGCCGGGTTGACCTGGTCGCCGGGGAGGGAGCCGGCGGAGCGGACCTCGATCCGTTCGCCCGCGAGGTGGTTGAGGAATCCGGCGGCCATCTGCGAGCGCCCGGCGTTGTGGACGCAGACGAACAGCACGGAGGCGAGCGGGCTGGAGGGCATGGGTTCTTCCTTCGTAAGAGCGGCGGCCATCCGGGAGCGGCGGGCGTTGTGGCTGTACACGAACAGGCGCTCCGCCAGTACGACGAGGTGGGTGCGGACGCGGGCGTGTTCGGCGAGGCGCTCGTCAGGCAGCGCAGGAGGCGGCGATGCGGTCATGGGAACCCTCTTCGGGGCATGGGGCCCACCTCGTGCTGGATGACGAGTCCCAAGGATCAGCCCAGGCTGGTATCAGCTCGGAGTGATGTGAGAGTATCAGTCCATGCTGATGTCAGTCGATACTGATCTGTTGCGGGTTCTGGCCGACCCGCTCCGCCTCCGGATCGTCACCCTGCTGGCCAAGGAGACGCTCTGCACCACGCACCTGATCGAGGAGACCGGGGCCAAGCAGACCAACCTCTCCAACCACCTCAAGGTGCTGCGCGAGGCCGGGGTCGTGGAGACGGAGCCGTGCGGCCGGTTCACCTACTACCGGCTCAGGCCCGACGTCATCGCCTCGCTTGCCGGTCAGTTCGCCGACCTCGCGGAGACCGCACGCGCCACCGCCGAGAACAACGCCAAGCGGTCCTGCCCCTGATTTTCCCGGCGCCCGACTATCGCCGCGTTCCGTCGCCATCCCGCACGCACCGAGGAGTGCTGTTGACCGCCACCGAGGCCACCGAGCACGACAGAGCCGGGGATGCCACAGCCCCCGCCCCGGGTGCCACCCCACCCCGGACTCCCGCGCTGCCCGCCAAGGCCGCCGCAGAGCTGGTCGGCACGGCGGCGCTCGTTGCGGTCGTGGTCGGCTCCGGCATCCAGGCCACCGAGCTGACCAAGGATGTCGGGCTGCAGCTGCTGGCCAACTCCACGGCCACGGTCTTCGGCCTCGGCGTCCTGATCGCTTTGCTCGGTCCGGTCTCCGGCGCGCACTTCAACCCCGTGATCACTCTGGCCGAGTGGTGGACTGCCCGTCGCGGCGGCGCCGGCGTCACACTCCGCGAGGCTGCCGTGTACGTCCCCGCGCAGGTCGCCGGTGCGATCGCGGGTGCGGTCCTGGCGGATGCGATGTTCGGCGAGCCGTTGGTGAAGTGGTCCACCCACGACCGCTCCGCAGGGCACCTGCTGCTCGGCGAGGTCGTCGCCACCGCCGGGCTGATCCTGCTGATCTTCGGCCTGGCCCGCACCGACCGCCTGCGCTTCGCGCCGGTCGCGGTCGCGTCCTACATCGGCGCCGCGTACTGGTTCACCTCGTCCACCTCCTTCGCCAACCCGGCGGTGACCATCGGCCGCGCCTTCACCGACACCTTCGCGGGCATCGCGCCCAGCTCGGTCGCCGGCTTCATCGGCATGCAAATCGTCGGTGCCGTGATCGGGCTGGCGCTGGTCGCCCTCGTCTTCATGCCCGGCCGCCTCATGCCACCGCAGGCCGGCAAGACATACCCCGACGCGCAGCATGTGGCGGAGCTGGATCAGCATCACCATGGACGTGTACACCCACGTTGTCCAGGACACCCAGCGCGAGGCCATGAGCCACATGGACCGGCTGCTCAGGAAGGGGCGACTGGTCGCCAGTGACCACCGGCGTTGATGTCAAAAGTGGATGTCAAAGGCCCCGGACCATGATCGGTCCGAGGCCTTTGCTCTGGTGCCCCCGGCAGGATTCGAACCTGCGACACCCGCTTTAGGAGTGGGATCGAATCCCTGCCGGGGGCTGCCTGGCGCTGCCGCGCGGTGCTGTTTCCCCTGGTCAGAACCGTACGGCGAGCCACTTGATCCGGCTCGTGCCGCCCTGCACCGGGCCGTCCGCTCACGCATCGCTCACGCGCTGCCGACTGCTGAGCAGGTCGTGGTCAGAGCTGGCCGAGGTCGATCTCCACCGGGAAGGGGGCCGCTACCTTGAGGACGCCGGTGAACACGTCTCCCTCCCGGTAGGTCTTCGTCGCGGGGTCGAGAACGTAGGTGTACACGAGAGGAACGCCTGTCGCGGCTTGCTCGATCCGCCAGTAGAAGCCGATGCCTGCTTTGGCGTACTGGTCGACCTTCACGATCCGGTCGGTGGTCTCCGAGCCTGGCGACACCACCTCCGCGACCAGCAGCACGTGCTCAGGGCGGGTGGGGGTGATGTCGATCGTGTCTGCGCGGTACACGACGACGTCCGGGCGGCGATTGGTGAGCGGGACGTCCTGAAGCCGGACGTCGAAGTCCGTGTCGGCGTTCCACTCCGGGCCCGCGGCGGCATCCAGGGCGTTCGCCAGAATCCGGGCCAGCCGGTTGTGCCGCTTGGACGCGCTCGGACTCACGACGACCATCCCGTCCACGATCTCGATGCCGGCGCACTGTTCCTCGGACCAGGACTCGTACTCCTCCGCCGTGATCTGCTCATGCATCCACGCCGGGGCCACCATCTCGGCCGTCATGAAGCACCTCCCGGACACTGTGCTGCGGGCCCGATCCCGCTGGACTCAGCGTACTGTCCGCCATCCGTCCGGCATGCTGATCGCGCTCACGTCCCCTCCCCGTCGGCCGGCATCCGACCGGCGAGCCCACGACAAGTGCGGGAACCGGCGCCGGCCTGTGGAACGTCCCGGTCGGTAGCAGCCCCTTCGTCGAGGGACCGTACAGGGCGTTCACCTCGCTGTACCGGACCCGGACCGGCACCCTGCTGATCGCCGGGAGTGTGGGGACCACGCCCGTGCGGGCCATGCTGGAGGAGGCGCCCGGCGAGTCGTCGTGCTGTGCCGGGTGGGCAGCGGCGCCGACGTGCAACTGAACGATGTGCGCCACCTGGTCGCGCTACGGGGCGGACGGCTGCACCTGCTCACCGGCGGAACCGGCGAGGGCGGCACTGCGCCGTTCGGCCCGGGCAGCCGGCACCGGCTGGTCCCCGACATCACCGAACGCGACGTGTACGCGCGCTGGGCGAGGTAGAGGCAGACTGCCGTCAAATGGCGCCGCCAAAACGGCCTGGACCATGATCGGTCCGGGCCGTTTTGCCTGGTGCCCCCGGCAGGATTCGAACCTGCGACACCCGCTTTAGGAGAGCGGTGCTCTATCCCCTGAGCTACGAAGGCGGGGTCCTGGCGGAAGTCGGCTGGATACTCTGGGTGAGTATTCGTCTCGGCTTCTGCAAGGTGTGACCGCCCCTGGAGGCGGTTCCAACAGGTTAGCGGATCGGGGCGGGGCGGTGGGGGCCAGGCTGGGGTCTTGTCTTGATCGTTTGTTTTCGGAGGCTTCAGAGGGCCTAGGGCTTTCGTGTCAGAGGCCGTGTCCGCCGAGGTGGTGCAGGGCGCGGGCAGTGAGGTCCGTGAGGGCGGGCTCGCCGTCGTGGTCCGCCCAGTACATGAGCGTCTCCGTGGCCACCGCGATGAGGACGGCTGCGGTGACGCGTACGTCGTACTCGTTCGCGTCCTGGCCGGCGCGTTCGGCGAGCAGGGCCGCCGTGTGGGCCACCCGGGGTTCCTGGTGTTGCCACATGCGGGCCCGCAGGGGCTGTACCCGCGAGATCAGCCGGAGGCGGGCCAGCGTGGTCTCCCGGTCCTCGCCGATGCGCTGTTCGAGGAGATCGAGGAGGGTGGCGCGGACGATGTCCGGGAGCGGTTCCGACAGGTCCCGGACGGTGATCGCCTTCTCCGGGGGCGGGGTGTGGTCGTCGGCGAGGACCACGTCCTCTTTCGTGGGGAAGTAGCGGAAGAAGGTGCTCGGTGAGATGTCGACCGCGGCGCAGATCTGCTCGACGGTGGTCTCGTCGTACCCCTGCTCGGTGAAGAGGCGGAGCGCCTCCTGTTGGAGCAGGCGGCGGGTCTTGGCTTTCTTCCGCTCCCGCAGTCCGGGTCGGGTCGTCATGGGGCGTGCACTTCTCAAGGACTGTTGGTGAGGGGCGGTCATGGCAGGTCATGACCGATGAGGGGCCTTGGCATTCTCTCATCGGGCTGGGTGTTTGGCCTGTCGGCCGGGAGCAGGCGATCCTGTGGGGCAAGAGGAAGGGCCCGTCCGCGGGAGGTGATTTCTTGGGGCGGCAGTGGACGGGCCCTTTGGGGACGGGCGGGCTGGGGGTCGTGATGTCAGGGGGACGGTGGGGGTTCGTCCGGCATGGTTCGTACGATCGTTCCTCCGCTCGCGATCGGGATCGCGGAGAGCAGTTCCGACGGGAAGTCGAACGCGTCGACCAGGGTCATCATGTGCGGCGCCAGCTCGGCGAGCGTCGTGTCCAGGGTCTTCGGCAGCGCCCGGACCTGGTCCGGCGTGAGATGGCCCTCGGCCAGCAGATCGCCGGTGTGCTCACGGAGTCGGCGGAGCAGGAACAGCCGGCACAGGGAGCGCAACAGCGCGGCCGACGTCGGGTCCGTCGCCTGGTCGGCCGCCGCGGCGAGGGCGTCCGCGGCCTGTAGGCAAGCGTGGGCGGAGACCATCTCCAGGGCGGCGGACGAGGTGACGTTCCAGCGGCCCACCGGGTCGCCGGACGGGCCCTCGCGCAGGGCGGCACGGGCTCGGGCCTGCCAGACGGCCTCGGCCCGGGCGAGCAGGCCCCGTAGGAAGGGCAGGTCGGTCAGGTCTCCGTCGGGTAGTGCCTCCGGCTTCGCGGACTCGTGGCCGAAGACCATCTCGGAGGCGGCCTTCACCCAGATCACCAGGTTGTCGCCCTCGGCGGTGATGCCGCCCTCGACGTTCGCGGGCAGGTCCGCTATGCCGTTGGCGGGGAACAGGCCCTGGGCGCCGCAGCGTTCGCGGCACTCGGTGGCGATCTCCCGTGCCTGCCAGGTGATCCAGCCCTTGGCGACGGCCGTGAGCCGTTCGACCTCCTCGCGGTCCTGCTCGGTGTGCGCGGCGAACCGGTCGACCACCGTGCGGTGCAGGAACGTCATCGCGTATGCCGTGGCCAGCCCGTCGAGCAACCGGCTGTGGTGGCTGCGGTGGGCGGCGAGCGGGATGCGCTCACCGGCCCGGGGTCCGGCGATGAGGCGGCTGTGGGCGTAGCGGACCGCGACGGTGAGTGCGGCGCGGGTCATGCCGAGGGTGCCGGCGCTCATACAGAGCTTGCCCATGGTGACGCGGTTGATGGAACGCAGGAGCCGCTTGCGCTTGTTGCCGAGGTTGCTGGTGAGTGTGCCGTCGCGGTCCAGTCGGCCGTGGTCGGCCTGCAGGAGCGCCTGGCGCGGCAGCCACACCTGGTCGAAGGAGGTGAGGCAGTGGTCGACGGGGGTGCCGGTGCGGTCCGGCAGCCGGCGGACCGTGACCCCGGGCAGATGTCCCCTCTCGTCGCTGAGCGGGGTGAGGAAGAGGAAGACACCCTGGTCCTCGTCGTCGACGAGGAGCCGGGCCGCGACGACCGCGGTCTTGGGGCCGCCGGTCAGGCTGGTGTTGGGCATGAACTTCCGTGCGCCCGGCGTCGGGGTGTGCAGGCGGAAGCCGTCGCTCGCGCGGTCGTGGACGGCGACGGTCTCCATCGCCGCTACGTCGTTGCCGTGCTCCAACTCGGTACACAGAAACGTTCCTGTGTTGCGCAGCGTGGTGAAGGCAGCCAGGTCGCGGCCCTCGTGGTCGTGGTCGACGAGGCTGCCGAGGAAGAGGTTGTAGTGGATGCTCGCGAGGGTGGTCAGCCCTCCGTCCACCGGCCCGATCCACTCGTGCAGGGCGGCCAGGCGGTGCGGGTCGGCCGCGAACCGCTCGGGGTCGGCGAGGACGTTGTTGAGGAGGCGCAGTCGGTCGTAGGAGAGCGCCGCCCGTTCGGCCGGGGGCAGTCCGGGCCGGTACGAGAACGCGCGGCCGGAGATCGTTCTGCGCCAGACGCCGTGCCGGTGCTCTCGCTGCGGACCCTCGAAGAGGAGGCGCGCGAGTTCGTCGGCGACCGGGTGCCCGGCGGGGCCTGCCTGCGCCGGGGTCTCCCTGTCCTCGTGGTCCTCGTGGTCCTCGTGTTCGCGTATCGCCGGGTCTTCCGTGGTCTCCGCAGCCAAGGCTTCGAAGGTCGTGAAAGCCATCGGGCTTCCCCCTGGGTGGGTTCGGTCAGGTGTGAAGCGCGGGACAGAAGATACGTACCATCCGGTTTTTATTTCAAGGGCCTTCTTGGCCGAAGCTCGAAGATCACCGATCCCGTAAGGGATTTTATGGGGGAAATGGGTCCAATTAGGGGCTGAAAGCTTCAGGGTTGAAAAACCGTATGGCTGGTTTTATTGTCCTGAAGCATAGACAGGGACCGTCCGGTCTCTCTTCCCGCGGTGCGGGCTGGTGCGGAGGGTGCTTGTGGCACGGCAGGAGCGGGCCATTCGGACACGGCAGGCGATCCTGCTCGCCGCGGCCGAGGTGTTCGACGCGGTCGGGTACGAGGCGGCGACGATCTCCGACGTGCTGCAGAGGTCGGGGGTGACCAAGGGCGCCCTCTACTTCCACTTCACCTCGAAGGAGGAACTGGCCCAGGCCGTCCTGGCCGCGCAGGTGTCCTCCCTCCCCCGCGTCCCGGAGCAGGATCTGAAGCTGCAGGAGTCGCTGGACGAGGCTCTGTTGCTGGCCTATCTGCTCCGGAAGGACACCGGTGACCCGATCGTCCAGGGCAGTGTGCGGCTGACCGTGGACCAGGGCTCGCCGAAGGACAACCTCAACCGGCGGGTGCCGATGCAGGCGTGGACCGAGCACACGCAGTCCCTCTTCGAGGAGGCCAAGCTGCGGGGCGAGATCCTCCCGCACGTCGATGTCGCGGCCCTGGCCCAACTGTTCGTGGGGGCCTTCACGGGCGTGCAGGTCCTTTCGCGGATCATGACCGAGCGGGTGGATCTGGCCGAGCGGGTGGCCGATCTCTACCGGCATCTGATGCCCTCGGTCGCCGTGCCGGGGGTGCTGGTCCGCCTGGACTTCTCCCCCGACCGGGGGCCGAAGGTGTTCGAGGCCGCCATGAGGCAGCGCCAGTCGGAGGCGGCGAGCGAGGCTCCGTGACGGGGGCGGTCGGGGGTGCAGTGGCGGCGTCGGCCGCCGTCGCGCCGCCGGGTCGGTCCGGTGAGTCGGACGGAGGCAGCCGGGTCCCGCGCAGCGGGAAGTGTCTCCTCTGTGCAGGAGAGTGAGTTCCACCGTGGTGCGCCGGGTGGTGTGTCACGTCGCATGCCGGCACGTCGATTGCCGGCACCACATCGAGTGCCGGTACCACGTCGAATGTCGAACGGGCCGACCGATCGAACGGAGTGCACGGATGGAGATGACCCGATGCCCGTACGCCCTTGACGTGACGGGGCGTGACCTGGTGGGTGAGACCGCCATGTTGCGGGCGCAGGGGCCGGCCGTCGAGGTGGAGCTGCCCGGTGGGGTACGCGCCTGGGCCGTCGTGCGGCAGAAGTACGTCAAGCAACTCCTCATGGATCCCCGGGTGTCGAAGGACGCCCGGCAGCACTGGCCCGACTTCATCGAGGGCCGTATCGGCATGGACTGGCCGCTCTACCCGTGGGTGGCGAACGAGAACATGCTCTTCGCCTACGGGGAGCGGCACGGGCGGCTGCGCCGGCTGGTCGCCGCGGCCTTCACCGCGCGCCGTACCCAGGCCCTGCGGCCCCGGGTCGAGGAGATCACCGAGGAGCTGCTCGACGAGCTGGCCGCGGTGCCGCCGGGTGAACCGGTCGATCTGCGGGCTCGGTTCGCCAATCCGTTGCCCTTGCGGGTGATCTGCGAGTTGTTCGGCATCGCGGAGGAGGCCCGTGAGCCCCTGTGCGCGGATCTGGACCTGGTGTTCGGTACGGCAGTGCCGGGCGACGAGATGGCCGCGGCGCAGGTGCGGGTCTTCGGGATGCTGGCCGACCTGGTCGCGGAGAAGCGGGCCGAGCCCGGTGACGACCTGACGACCGCCCTCATCGAGGCTCGCGACGGCGCCGACGGCCGGCTGACCGAGCAGGAACTCCTCGGCACGCTCTATCTGATGATCGCCGCCGGCCAGGAGACCACCTGCACCTTCATCACCAACACGATCGCCGCGCTGCTGGCCCATCCGGAACAGCGCGCGCATGTGCGTGAGGGCCGTGCCGACTGGGCCGACGTGGTCGGGGAGACGCTGCGCACGCGCAGCCCCGCCGCGTACTCGCCGATGCGCTTCGCCGTCGAGGACATCGACCTTGACGGTGTGCGGATCGAGAAGGGCGATCCGATCCTGGTCTCCTTCGCCGGCGCGGTCTCGGATCCGGAGGCGTACGGGGACGACGTCGGTGTCTTCGATGTGCTGAGGACCGGCCGACGGGACGACCTGGGCTTCGGGTACGGCGTGCACCGTTGTGTGGGGGCGCCGTTGGCCCGACTCGAGGCGACCACCGCGCTGTCGGCGCTCTTCGCCCGCTTCCCCAATATGGAGTCTGTAATTCCGGTGGAGAGGGTCGAACCGGTGCGGTCCTTCATCGTCAACGGGTATGGATCACTTCCGGTCGTGCTGCGACCGAACTGATCCGTTTTCTCCGCCGGTTCGGGCGGGATCCTATGCTTTCGGGCGATGGGATTCCGCCTTTCCGAGTGTGCCGCGGGGGTGCTCCCGAGGTGCTTGCTCGCGCAATTGAAAACCGCACGTGCGGTTTGTTATGCTCCCGATCCAGCCTCAACGGAGCGTGTGATGGCCAAGCAGGAACGTGCGGTACGAACGCGCAACGCCTTGATCCAGTCCGCCGCCGAACTCTTCACCCAGGACGGCTTCGAATCGGTCTCGCTCGCGGCGATCAGCTCCCGGGCGGGGGTCAGCAACGGCGCGCTGCACTTCCACTTCCCCAGCAAGGCCGCACTCGCGGCGGCGGTACGGGACGCGGCGACCCGGCGGTTCGGGCGCATCACCTCCGCCGAGCGGCCGCCGCCGCAGCTCGGCGGTTCCCTTCAGTCGCTCGTCGACGCGAGCCACGCCCTGCTGCAGGGTCTGCGCCACGATGTCGTCCTGCGCGCCGGGTTCGAGCTGGGCGACAGGGCGCGGGATCTCCGCCGGGGCGGAGACCTGTACGAGCGGTGGCATGTGTGGGTGGAGGACGCCGTCGTACGGGCCGCGCGCGAAGGGCTGCTCTCCGATGTGCCGCCGCGCGATCTGGTCGCCACGGTGGTCGGTGCCACGGTCGGCTTCGCCGCGCTCGGGGAGGGCGATGTGCGCTGGCTGTCCCACACCACCCTCACGCGCTTCTGGTCGCTGCTGCTGCCCCGCATAGCCTCGGCGCCGGCCCTGCGGGGAGTGGTGGCGGCGGGACGGCGGGCGGAGGCGAGCTGACCCTCCGGCCCGGTCCGCGCCGAAGGAGCGCGGGAGCGGGAGCCGTCAACGGCGTGACACATGGACCCGGTAGTTGCCCGCCCGGTCCTTCCCCACCACGGTGATGACGACACCCGCCCGCATGTCCTTGAAGGACTGCCCGGGGACGAACGTCGCGTCGGACAACTCGGCCTGTACGTTGGGGCTGCGGGTACAGCCGCCGCTGCCGGGCCGGGAGTCGTAGACCGCGATGGGCCCGTTGCCGGTGTCGACGTCCGCGTCCACGCGGTAGATGAGGACGCCGGGCCGGCACACCGCGGCGTCGTTGCCCTCGCGGGTGCGCACTTCCAGGGCGTATCCGGCCCGGGAGCTGAGCGGTACGAAGACCAGCTTGTGTCCGCCGGTCCGGGCCAGCGGGGTCAGCGTGTACGCGACGGTGCCGCGCGTGGTGGCGCAGGCGACCTGGGAGTCGTCGAGCCAGCCGAGCTTCCACTTGTGCCAGCCGAGCAGGTCGTTGTCGGCGCCCCAGTCCTCGCTCATGATGTCCCAGTGTCCGACCGCGGTGCCGCCCTCCTGGGTGTAGAGGTCGGGCAGGCCGAAGGTGTGGGTGTTCTCGTGGGGCAGGACCCGGTATCCGGTCACCGAGTAGGAGCCCGAGCCGTCGTCCTGGCGGCTGTAGATGAAGGACGCGTTGGCGATGGGGACACCGTCGGCGAGGGGTGCGTCGGCGTTGCCCGCGAAGGTCACGGACAGGACGGTGTCCAGGGCGGACGGACCTGCGTTCGGGGTGACCAGCACGTTCAGCAGGTCGTAGCGGCGGAAGTCCACCTCGGCGTCGGCGGCGGCGACGATGTCCTGGACGAGCCGGCGGTAGCCGGGGTCGAAAGGGGCGCCGCGCTCCAGCCCGTAGGCCTTGAACGGCTTGGGCATCCGCAGCCAGCGGCGTATGGGGGTCTCGGGACGGTAGTCGAGACGGCCGTAGGAACTGGTGGCGAACCACCGCTGGGTCTGCGGGAAGAACTCCGCGAACCGGTCGAGCGCGCTGCCCTGTCCAGGGGCGTCGGAGAAGTCGATCATCAGGGTCAGGGCGTGGACGGTGCCGGTGGAGTGGGCGTAGCCGGTGGAGGTCGGGATGCCTTCGGGCATCTGGATGTTCGGATGGCCGTGGATCATGCAGGGGCGCAGCGCCGAGGAACGGCCCGGGGCGACGGGGCCCGCCGCCGTGGAGCCCCCCAGCAACTGCCCGGTGCCGGCGGCGGTGGCGACCAGCAGGGTCAGAGCCGTGACCGAGGCCAGGGAGGCGGCGCGGCGAGGGGGCACCCGGCGATGGGACGGCTGCATGCGGTGGCCCTCCGCTCCCACGGCAGCCGCCGGTCTTCGGCTGCACCCTTGCGATCACCCTCCGGCGCCCGGTCCGGGGGCGCGCGCTGGAGGAGACCGAACGAGGGGTTCTCGGGCGCGGACGGGGTGAAGCCGGGGGAGGGGAGGCGTGAACCGGGGGCGCGGGGCTCGTCGGGGCGGGCGACGGAGCGTTCGTACCGCCCCGGCCGTGATGTGGTGCACGTCACACGAAGTGGTGCCCTTAGGGGAAATAACCGGGGACGGAATCCCCGTTTAACCCTGTGTCCAGGCGAACCGGGGAGGGATTCCCCGGATCGCGTTCCACTCGCCCGAGGAGTACGCCGTGCAGACCGCGACCGCGACTTCCGTGCAGCGTCGAGCGTCCAGGCCGCGTGCCGACGCCCTGCGCAACCGGGAGCGGATCGTCACCGCCGCCCGGGAGATGTTCGTCGAGTTCGGTGCCGATGTGCCGTTCGACGAGATCGCCCGCCGGGCCGGCGTCGGCAACGCCACGGTGTACCGCAACTTCCCCGATCGCGACGCACTCGCCCGGGAGGTCGTCTGCTCGGTCCTCGACCGTACGTCAGAGGTGGCCGAGCGGGCGCTCGCCGAGCGCGCCGACGCCTTCGAGGCACTGGAGCGCTTCGCGCACGCCGCGGCCGACGAGCGGCTGAGCGCGCTGTGTCCGATGCTCTCCAGCACGTTCGACCAGAACCACCCCGACCTGGAAGCCGCTCGGGAACGGATCGATCGGCTCGTCGAGGAGGTCATGGAGCGGGCGAGAGCCGCCGGACAGCTCCGTCCTGACGTGGGCGTCGGTGATCTGACGATCGCCGTGGCCCAGCTCAGCAGGCCGCCGGCCGGTACGGAGTGCCTGAGCGCGGACCGCTTCATGCACCGTCATCTCCAGCTGTTCCTGGACGGACTGCGGGCCCCGGCCCGCTCCGAGCTGCCGGGTACGGCCGTGACCATGGAGGATCTGCGCCGACCCTGAGCGACCTGTAGCGAGCCCCAGCGACCGATACCGATGAGTTCAGCGCACTCAACCTGTCTGTACCGGCAGACGTCTGCATCGACGGACGCCGTACCGACGAACACCGGTGCCGGCGGACGTCTGTGAGGACGTACGTCTGTACCGACCCGCGACCGTCTGCACCGACCGACGACGTCTGCGGCGAGCAGGGACACGCCCCGCGCCGCCGAGAGACGTGACCACCACAGACATCCCGGCCGTCACCGTCGACGAGCCGTGCCGTTCGACGCCCTTCCACGTTCCGTTACGCCCTTCTCCGTCCTCCTACGCCCTTTAGGTCTCCTAGTCCCGACTTCCACGTCCTTCTAGGTCACCTCAAGTCCTGATCTTTCCGTCACGAAGTCCCGAAGTGGGTACCTCCATGTCTGCACCAGCACGAAGCGTCCCTGGCGCTTCCGCTCCCGACAACAATCGCTGGCGAGCGCTCATCTTCATCGCGCTCGCCCAGCTGATGGTCGTCCTCGACGCCACCATCGTGAACATCGCGCTGCCGTCCGCCCAGCGGGACCTCGGGATATCCGACGGCAACCGCCAGTGGGTCGTCACCGCGTACGCCCTCGCCTTCGGCGGTCTGCTGCTCTTCGGCGGCCGTGTCGCCGACCTGTGGGGCCGCAAGCGGGCGTTCGTCATCGGCCTGACCGGCTTCGCCGCGGCCTCCGCGCTCGGCGGTGCCGCGCAGTCCGGCACGATGATGTTCGGCGCCCGCGCCCTCCAGGGCGTCTTCGGTGCTCTGCTCGCCCCCGCCGCGCTGTCCCTGCTGGCGGTGATGTTCACGGACGCCAAGGAGCGCGCCAAGGCGTTCGGCATCTACGGTGCGATCGCCGGTGGTGGCGGCGCCGTCGGTCTGATCCTCGGCGGCTTCCTCACCGAGTACCTGGACTGGCGCTGGACGTTCTTCGTCAACATCCCGTTCGCCATCGTCGCGGCGGCCGGTGCCTACTTCGTCATCCGTGAGCCGGAGGGCGGCCGCAACCGTTCGCCGCTCGACATCCCGGGCGTCATCCTCTCCACCCTCGGCCTGGTCTCCCTCGTCTACGGCTTCACGCGCGCCGAGTCCGACGGCTGGGGCGACTCCATGACGGTCGGCCTGTTCGTCGCGGCGGCGGTCCTGCTGGTGGCCTTCGCGGTCACCGAGTCCCGGGTCAAGGCCCCGCTGCTGCCGCTGCGTGTGGTCACCGACCGCAACCGCGGCGGTATCTACCTCTCCCTCGGTCTCGCGGTCATCGCGATGTTCGGCACGTTCCTCTTCCTGACCTACTACCTGCAGGTCGTGAAGGGCTACTCGCCGGTCAAGACCGGCTTCGCCTTCCTGCCGATGGTGGCCGGCATGATCACGGGCTCGACCCAGATCGGCACCCGCCTGATGACCCGTGTGCCCGCGCGGCTGCTGATGGGCCCCGGGTTCCTGGTGGCCGCCGTCGGCATGCTGCTGTTCGCGCAGCTGGAGATCGGTTCCTCGTACGCGACCCTCGTGCTGCCGGCCCTGCTGCTGCTCGGCCTCGGCATGGGTACGGCGTTCATGCCGGCCATGTCCCTGGCCACGCACGGCGTGCAGCCGCGGGACGCCGGTGTCGCCTCCGCGATGGTCAACACCTCCCAGCAGGTGGGCGGCGCGATCGGTACCGCCCTGCTGAACACGATCGCGTCCTCGGCCACCACGTCCTACATCAAGGACCACATCGCGACGGCGACCTCCAAGCCGCAGCAGCAGCTGGTCCAGCTCCAGGGCATGGTGCACGGCTACTCGACCGCGATCTGGGTCGCCGTCGGCATCCTCGTGCTCGCCGCGACGTTCGCCGTGACCTTCGTCAACGCCGGACGCCCGGGTGCCGGGCAGGCCTCCGGTGCGAGCGAGGGCGTCGAGGACGAGGTGCAGGTGCCGGTGGTCGCCCACTGACCCTGCGTACGGGCGCGGACGTCGTCCGCTGAACGCGCGCCTCGTACGCCTCCACCCGTACGCCCCGGCCCGCCCCGGCTCCGCCGTCCCGGCGGGCCGGGGCGGACCTGTATGCGGAGGTGAGTGAGGGTGCGTCCCGGCTCAGCGGAGCCAGGGCAGGTCCGCCCCCGCCTCCTTGGGCTGCAGTCCCTCCGAGATGACCGACATGATCTCGCCCAGGGACTTCTGCTGCTCGGGGGAGAGGCGGTCGAACAGGGCCTGGCGCACGGCCGCCACATGCCCGGGCGCGGTGCGGGCCAGCACCTCGTAGCCCTCGTCCGTGAGGACCGCGAGCTGTCCTCGCTTGTCGGAGGGGCAGTCCTCGCGGCTCACCCAGCCGTTCTTCTCCAGGCGGGCGATGGCGTGGGACAGCCGGGAGCGGGTGATCTTCGCCCCGATCGCCAGCTCGGTCATCCGCATCCGCCGGCGCGGCGCCTCGGCGAGCTGGACGAGCAGTCCGTAGTACACGTGCGGCATGCCCGCGTCGCGCTGCAGCTGGCGGTCCAGGTGGTCCTCGAGAAGGGTGACGGCGTGCATGTACGCACGCCATGTGCGCTGCTCTTCGTCGGTGAGCCAGCGGGTGTCCTCAGCGGGTGCCGTCTTCATGGGCTCCACTGTACGAGGCCCTTCTTGAAACTTAAACAAATTGTCGCTACGCTCATGGAGCTTGAGGTTTCAAGTAAATGCCGGAGGGAGCCGTCATGTCCGTCGTCGCCGAGGAGCGCATCGCGCCCGAGCGCATGCCCGCCCTCTATCTCAGCCACGGCGCGCCCCCGCTGGCCGACGACCCGGTCTGGCCCGGCCAGCTCGCCGCCTGGTCCGCCGGCCTGTCCCGGCCCAGCGCGATCCTCATGGTCTCCGCCCACTGGGAGGAGGCCCCGCTCGCCCTCGGCGCGGTGGAGACGATCCCGCTGGTCTACGACTTCTGGGGCTTCCCCGAGCACTACTACCGGGTGACCTACGCCGCCCCGGGCGCCCCGCGGCTCGCCGACTCCGTACGCAAACTGCTGCGCGCCCCCGGCATCCCGGTCCAGGACTTCCCGGACCGCGGCCTGGACCACGGCGCGTATGTGCCGCTGGTCGAGATGTTTCCCGAGGCCGACATCCCGGTCCTGCAGATCTCCCTGCCGACCCTCGACCCGGTGAAGCTCCTCGACATCGGCCGCAAGCTGGCCCCGCTGCGCGACGAGGGCGTCCTGATCATCGGCTCCGGCTTCTTCACCCACAACCTGGCCGCCCTGCGGCACACGGGCGGGGGAGTGCCCGGCTGGTCGGCGGAGTTCGACGACTGGGGCCACCGTGCGCTGGAGGCCGGCGACATCGACGCCCTTCTCGACTTCACCCGCAAGTCGCCGGCGGGCCGGCTCGCCCACCCCCGCACGGAACACTTCGCCCCGCTCTTCGTGACGCTGGGCGCGGCGGACGCCACGGGGGAGCTGGACACGCACAGGTCGGTGATCGACGGGTTCTGGATGGGGCTGGCGAAGAGGTCGGTGCAGTTCGGCTGAGGCCGCGCGGTCACAGCTCCTTCTCGTACCAGGCCACGTCCCAGTACCGGCCGAACTTGCGGCCCACCTGCCGGTAGGTGCCCACATGCCGGAAGCCGAAGCGTTCGTGCAGCCGCACGGACGCTTCGTTGGGCTGCGCGATGCCCGCGTACGCGCGGTGGAGGTCCTCGTCGGCGAGCGCAGCGAACAGCGCCTCGTACAGACGTGTGCCCACGCCGCGTCCCGTCGCGCGGGCGGCGAGATAGACCGTCACCTCCACCGAGGTCGCATAGGCGGGCTTGGCGCGAAAGGCGCTGGATGTGGCGTACCCCAGGATCTCCTGTGAGTCGCTGTCCACGGCAACCATCAGGCGGTGCGGTCCGTCTTCAGGGTGGGAGAGCAGCCAAGGACGTCGCTCTTCCGGTGTGAAGATCGCGGTATCGAAGGTGATCGGTGTCGTGTGTACGTAGTGGTTGTAGATGTCCGTGAGGGCCCCGAGGTCGTCCTCGACGCCTGGCCTGACCTGCACCTCTGTGCGTTCCGATGCCATCCCGCCTCCTTGGTGGCGGCACAGGGTACTGCATGATCAGAAAAATCGAGGGGCAGGTTGGGAATTCTGTCCGGATTGCAGTCGTTGTTTCCTTCGGATGCCGGGCACCCGAATGGGTGTCCTGAGCGCCACCCGGACCATCCGCCAGCCCACCATCGCAAGGGAGCACGCATGGCAACCCGTGCCGTCGCCCGTCGCAAGACCGCCGCAGGCGGGACCGTCGACGCGGCAAACAGTGTTCGCGCCCATGGCGGCGAGATCGCCGATCGCGACCTGGTCGGCATGTACCTCGACGAGATCGCGCGTACGCCTCTGCTCGACGCCGCCAAGGAGGTCGAGCTGTCCCAGACCATCGAGGCCGGCGTGTTCGCGCGGCAGATCCTCGACGGTGAGGAGGAAGCCAAGGCGGATGCCACCCGTGAGGAGTTGGAGGCTCTGGTCGCCGAGGGCGAGCGAGCCAAGGACGTCTTCATACGGTCCAATCTGCGCCTCGTCGTGGCCGTCGCGCGACGCTATCCGCGCAGCGGCCTGCCGCTGCTCGACCTGATCCAGGAAGGCAACGCGGGCCTGGTGCGCGCGGTCGAGAAGTTCGACTACCGCAAGGGCTTCAAGTTCTCGACGTACGCGACCTGGTGGATCCGTCAGGCCATCACCCGGTCGATCGCCGACCAGTCCCGGACCATCCGGCTGCCCGTGCACCTGGTGGAGGAGCTCGGCCGGATCCGCAGGGTGCAGCGGGAGTTCAACCGTGAGCACGGGCGGGACCCCGAGCCCGCCGAGATCGCGACCGAGCTGGACACGACGGCGGAGCGCATCAGCGACGTCCTCGACTGGGCCCGCGACCCGGTGTCGCTGAACATGTCGGTGGACGACGAGGGCGAGACCCAGTTCGGCGATCTGCTGGAGGACACCTCCGCGGTGTCGCCGGAGCAGTCGGTCCTCACGCTGCTGCGCAGCGAGGAGCTGGACGACCTCATCGGGCGGCTCGACGACCGCACGGCGTCGATCATCAAGATGCGGTACGGCATCGAGGACGGCCGGGAGCGCACCCTGACGGAGGTCGGCAAGGAGCACGGCCTGACGCGTGAGCGCATCCGCCAGATCGAGAAGCACGCGCTGCTGGAGCTGAAGAAGCTGGCCCGGGACACCGGGTTCGACGCGGCGGCGTAACGGCATCCGCGGGGCCGGGGGCGCACCCCGGTCCCGACGCGCCGGGGTGTGCGACTTGGCGCTGTTGCATCGCTTCAACCCGCCGGGTCCGGGGCACAAGACCTCCGGGCCCTCTCGCGCCCGGGCCGGGCCTCGCGGTCCGTGCCCCTGAGCCGAGTCCCGACGCACTCCCCCCGGCGGCGGGACTCTTCCGGAGCCGGGCTCCGGCGCCACTCCCCCCTGGCGCCGGAGCCCGGCTCTTCTCGGCATCCGGGCAGGGACATGCCAAACCGGGTCGCCCCGGACCTGAACCCCGGGGCGGCCCGGATGGCAGATTGTGTCACAGCGGCATAACCTGCCGATGTGACCGGTACCAACCGTGCGAGCGGGGCCTCGTCCCGCCGTACGTCGCAAGAACCCGGGGGCGTGTCCGCTGACGGGCTTGCTCCTTCGCGTGACGAGCCTGCGCGGCGTGACAAGGGCGAGTCGCTGATCGAGCGCCGTAAGGCGGCGACCCGTATGGAGATCGCCCGGGCCGCCGCGGGGCTGTTCATGGCGAACGGACTGCGCGCCACCCGGGCCGAGGACATCGCCCGGGCCGCCGGAGTGGCCCCGCGCACCTTCTACCGCTACTTCGCGACCAAGGAGGAGGCGCTCGCGCCGCTGTTCTCCGAGGGCGCCCACCGATGGGTGCGAGCGGTCCGCGAGGCCCCCGCCGGGCTGACCGTCGCCGAGGCCCTGCGCCATGCGGCGGTGCACACCCTCACCCCGGGTGCCGGCGTGTCGGCGACCTCCCTGGAGTGGGTCCGCGCCCTGCTCTGCCTCATCGACACCAACTCCGCGCTCACCAGGGTCTGGGCCGAGATCTGCCGGGCCACGGAGCGGGAGCTCGCAGAGGCGCTCGCGGCACGGACACAGGAGGGTGACGAGACGTCAGTGGCCGTCACGCCCGCCCTTCGTTTCGCGGCGGCCATCGCCGATGCCGCCGTCCGGGTGGCCGTGGAGACCTGGGCCACGGGCGACCGCCCGGCCGACGGTCCCGACGGGCCGGCCGCTCACGCCGTACGCAATCTAGCGGCCCTCGGGGAGTTCGCCTGGGGGAGCGGCTGAGGGAGCGGACGGGCTCGGTCCGGCCGGGTCGGGCCCCTCCTCCCGCGAGGGTCCGGCGCCCGCCGCCCGGCTCAGCCGTGCTCCCAAGTCCCGGGTGCGGGCCACCAGTTCCGGCGGCGCGTGGACGGTGAACGGGCAGTCCACCATGGCCAGCCGTATCGCCAGCCACTCCACCGAGTCGTTCGCCGTACCGCGCAGCCGGCAGTTGTGCTCGTCGAGGGGCTCGGGTTCGTCGAACCACCGGGGCAGGCGCGCCGCCACGAGGTCCGCGGACGCGGCGAAGGTCGCCTCGAACTCGTAGGTCTCCTGGCGCCGGTACATCGACCGCCGCAGATACTCCGCCGCGCTCTTCGCCGGCAGCTCGCGCGGTGTGAAGCGCACGCCCGTCGCGAGGGGTGCGCCGACCCGGTCGACCCGGAACGTGCGCCAGTCGTCGCGTTCGAGGTCGTAGGCGACGAGGTACCAGCGGCGTCCCGTCGACACCAGCCGGTACGGCTCGGTCAGGCGCCGTGACTCCGTGCCGTCCTTGGCGCGGTACGCGAACCGCAGTCGCTCCCCGCCCGCGATCGTCGAGGCCATCACGGTCAGTGTCTCCGGCGCGATGCTCGCCCCGTCGCCGCTGGTCAGCGCGGTGGTGGCGGTCTGGAGTGTGGCGACGCGATGACGCAGCCGGCCCGGCAGCACCTGCTCCAGCTTGGCCAGCGCCCGCACGGACGCCTCCTCCACGCCCTCGACCGCGTGTCCGGCACCCGCGCGCAGCCCCACCGCGATCGCCACGGCCTCCTCGTCGTCGAGCACGAGCGGCGGCATGGCTTTCCCGGCGACCAGCCGGTATCCGCCGTCGGCCCCTCTGCTGGCCTGGACCGGGTAGCCCAGCTCGCGCAACCGGTCGATGTCGCGCCGGACGGTGCGCCGGGACACCCCGAGCCGCTCGGCGAGCTCGCCGCCAGGCCACTCACGGGGAGTCTGCAGCAGGGACAGCAGCTGGAGGAGCCGGGCCGGGGTGTCGGTCGTCATACGTCGAGAATGCATGAAGATGAGGACATGATCTGACCTATTGGGCCTCTACCGTCGGAGTATGACCTCCACCGACAGCACACTCAGCACCGACGCGGCCGACGGGCTCCCGGCCGCGTCCCATCCGGCCGAGGGGCATCCAGCCGACGGACCCCCGGCCGACGGACCCCCGGCCGACGGACCCCCGGCCGGCGCGAGCGACCGGCGTCGCTGGTTCGCGCTCGCGATCGTGATGACCGCGGCCTTCATGGACCTGGTCGACGTCACGATCGTCAACATCGCGATCCCCTCCATCCAGCGTGACGAGGGCGCCTCCTTCAGCCAGATCCAGTGGATCACCGCGGGATACGCGCTCGCCTTCGCCGCCGGGCTCATCACCGGCGGCCGGCTCGGCGACATCCACGGCCGCAAGCGCCTCTTCCTGATCGGCATCGGCGGCTTCACGCTCGCGTCCGCTCTGTGCGGCTTCGCCGCCAACCCGGAGATGCTGGTCGCCTCGCGGATCCTGCAGGGCGCGATGGCCGCGATGATGGTTCCGCAGGTGCTGTCGATCGTGCACGCCACCTTCCCGGCGCACGAGCGGGGCAAGGTCTTCGGCCTCTTCGGCGCCATCGTGGGGCTGGGAGCCGTGTCGGGGCCGCTGCTCGGCGCGCTGCTCACCGAGTGGAACCTGTTCGGGCTGGAATGGCGCCCCATCTTCCTGATCAACCTGCCGGTCGGCATCGGGGCGTATCTGCTCGGCCGGCGCTTCATCACGGAGTCGAAGGCCCCCCGGGCCCTGCGCCTCGACCTCGTCGGGGTGGCCCTGGTCACGCTGGGTCTGCTGATGCTGCTCTACCCGCTCACGCGCGGCCGGGAGCTGGGCTGGCCGCTGTGGGGGTACGCGTCGATGGCGGGCGCGCTGGTCGTCTTCGGGGCGCTGGTGGCGTACGAGCGGCGCAAGGCCGCCCGTGACGGCTCCCCGCTCGTCGAGCTGTCGCTGTTCCGGGTGAAGAGCTTCGCCGCGGGCATCGCGGTGCAGACGGTGTTCGGGATCGGCCTCGGCGTCTTCTTCCTGGTCTGGACGCTGTACATGCAGGTGGGGCTGGGCTGGAGCGCCCTGCGGGCCGGTCTGACGGGTGTGCCGTTCTCGATCGCGGTCTCGGTGGCGGCCGGGATGTCGGTGCAGAAGCTGGTTCCGCGCTTCGGCCGCAAGGTGCTGCAGGCGGGCGCGCTGGTGATGGCGGCGGGCGTGCTCATCTACATCGCCGAGGCCCACCGCTACGGCCTGTCCATCGCCTCGTGGCAGATGGCGCTGCCGCTGGTGGTCATGGGCGCGGGCATGGGTCTGATCGTGGCGCCGCTGACGGACGCGGTCCTCTCCGAGGTTCCGCGGGAGCACTCCGGTTCGGCGTCGGGGCTGATCAACACGGTGCAGCAGATGGGCAACGCGCTCGGCCTCGGGCTGGTGTCGGTGGTCTTCTTCGGCGAGATCGACGACCGGCTCGCCCCCGCCGCGGTGGGGCCGGCCTTTGTGCACGCCTTCCAGCACGCGCTGGGCTATGTCGTGGCGGTACTGGTGGTGATCTTCCTGCTGATGTTCGCGCTGCCGAAGCGGCCGGCGCAGCACGTGGAGGGCGCGGAGGCGGACACGGACGCGGAGCCCGTCGGGGAGCGGGTGCTCGTCTCCTGAGGGTGTGCGGGGCCCCTGGCGCCCGGCGGGTCGCGTTCCGTGCGCGCTCGCCGGGCGTCGGCATGTCTGGACCCCCCTCAGGGGCACCCCGCCCGATTGTGCCCGTTCCGATGCCCGAACCTGTTTACTTTTCAGACATGCGGCCGTAGCCTCCCACCTGAAACCACACGTTCGGGCATCAGTCGGAGGCGAACGGACATGTACGCACCGGAGCGGCAGCAGGAGATCCTCCGGCTTGCCCGTGACGGCGGCCGGGTGGACGTGATGTCTCTGGCCGAGGAGTTCCAGGTCACGGCGGAGACGATCCGTCGCGACCTCAAGGCCCTGGACCGCGCGGGACTGGTGCGCCGGGTGCACGGCGGTGCCATACCCGCCGGGCGCCTGGACTTCGAGCCCGACCTCGCGGAGCGGGAGTCCACGGCGGCCGACGAGAAGGACCGGATCGCGCAGGCGGCCGTCGCCGAGCTGCCGAGCGAGGGCACGATGATCCTCGACGCCGGCTCGACCGTCGCCCGGCTGGCCGGGGCCATCCCCCTGGACGCCTCCCTCACCGTCGTCACCCACAGCCTTCCCACCGCGGCCCGTCTCGCGGACCACCCCGGCATCCAGCTCCATCTGGTCGGGGGGCGCGTACGGCACCGCACGCGCGCCGCCGTGGATGCCTGGGCGCTGAGCGCGTACGCCGAGATCCGTGCCGATATCGCGTTCATCGCCGCCAACGGCTTCTCCGCCGGTCACGGACTGACCACCCCCGACCTCGCCGAGGCCGCCGTCAAGCGGGCCGCGATCCGCGCCGCACGCAGGGTGGTGCTGCTCGCCGACTCCTCCAAGCACGGCCAGGAGCACTTCGCCCGCTTCGGCGACCTCGGTGACGTGGACCTGCTGATCACCGACAGCGGGCTGAGCCCCGAGGACGCCACCGCGATCGAGCGCGGCGGCACGGAAGTAGTGCGCGCATGATTCTCACCGTCACCCCGAACCCCTCTCTCGACCGTACGTACGAGGTTCCGTCCCTCGGCCGCGGCGAGGTCATCCGGGCCACCGGTGAACGCATGGACCCGGGCGGCAAGGGCGTGAACGTCTCGCGTGCCGTCGCGGCCGCCGGACGGCGCACGGTCGCCGTGCTCCCGCTGGGCGGCGCGCCCGGCGCGCTCGTCGCCGAGCTGCTCCACGACCAGGGCATCACCGTGGCGCCGGTGCCGATCGCCGGAGCCACCCGGTCCAACATCTCGGTCGCCGAGCCCGACGGCACCCTCACGAAGATCAACGCGCCCGGACCCGAGCTGTCCCCGGTCGAGGCCGAACTGCTGCTGGAGACAGTCCGCGAGCAGTACCGCGCGGCCGAGACCACGTGGATCACCTGCTGTGGCAGCCTCCCGCGCGGACTCGCCCCCTCCTGGTACGCCGACCTGGTCGCCCGTGCCCACGCCGCGGGCGCCAGGATCGCGCTCGACACCTCGGGGCCCGCGCTCCTCGAAGCACTGCGCGAGCGCCCGGACGTGGTGAAGCCGAACGCCGAGGAACTCGCGGCGGCCGTCGGGCGCCCGCTCGTCACCGTCGGCGACGCCGCCAAGGCGGCCGAGGAACTGCGCGAAATGGGGGCGGGCGCCGTGCTCGCGAGCCTCGGCGCGGACGGGCAGCTGCTCGTGTCCGACACGGGTGTGTGGTTCGGCAGCGCCCGTGTCGACGCCGTACGCAGCAACGTCGGCGCCGGTGACTCCTCCCTCGCCGGTTTCCTGATCGCGGGCGGCACCGGGCCCGAGGCCCTGGCCTCGGCCGTCGCCCACGGAGCCGCGGCGGTCCAGCTGCCCGGCAGCGTGATGCCGACCCCGGCCGATCTGGACCCCTCCGCCGTGACGGTCACGTCGGAGGTGCCCTTGGACCGCGTGCTGACGGAGCCGGTGTCATGAGCGCGCGCCGGCCCGCGCCGCGCCCGCGACGGCACCCGGCCGTCGCCGCCGAAGCCGGGGGGAGGCGGGGTTTCCCCGGCCCCGCCTCCCCCCTCATCCCCCCGGGGCCCCCCGCCCTCCCCGACCCACCCCCCTGCAACCCCCATCCCCGCCCCCGCCCGTCACACCCCCCGGGCGATACGCGTGCGAAGGAGCCCGCGATGAGCCAGATGATCACCGCGGACCTGGTCGATCTCGACCTGTCCGCCGACACCAAGGAAGCGGCGGCACGTGCCCTCGCCGAGCGGATGGTGGCCCAGGGCCGGGTGACCGACCTGGAGGGCTTCCTCGCGGACGTCGCGGCCCGCGAGGCGCAGATGCCGACCGGCCTCGACGGCGGCATCGGCATCCCGCACTGCCGCAGCGAGCACGTCACCGAGCCGACGCTCGCCTTCGGCCGCAGCGCCCAGGGCATCGACTTCGGTGCCGCGGACGGCCCGGCCGACCTGATCTTCCTGATCGCGGCTCCCGCGGGTGCGGACGACGCGCATCTGACGATCCTGTCGTCCCTCGCCCGTCAGCTGATGAACGCCGAGTTCACCTCCGCGCTGCGGGCCGTGGACGACGCGGCGGCCGCCGCCGCGCTCATCCGCGGCGACGAGGCCCCGGCGAAGGACTCCGAGGCAGCCGAGGCTTCGGCGCAGTCGGCGCCCGAGGCCGGTTCCGGTGCTTCCGCCGACACCGACGCGGACGCCGCCGCGGGCGACACGGCCCCGGTGCCGGGCGCGCGTGCCGCGGACGCCGCCGGTGCTCCGGCCGGGCAGCCGTTCCGTATCGTCGCCGTCACCTCCTGCCCCACCGGCATCGCGCACACCTATATGGCCGCCGAGTCGCTGGAGAACGCGGGTCGCGAGGCGGGCATCGAGGTCGTCGTCGAGACACAGGGCTCGGCCGGCTTCACGCGGCTCGACCCGGCCGTCATCGCGGCGGCGGACGGCGTGATCTTCGCCCATGACGTGCCCGTACGGGACAAGGACCGCTTCGCCGGCAAGCCGACCGTCGACGTCGGCGTGAAGGCGGGCATCAACCGGCCCGCCGAGTTGATCGCCGAGGTGCGCGAGAAGGCCGCGCGCGGCGAGGTCACCGCGACGGCCGGCGCCCCCGCGTCACCGGTCGAGCGGACCGGTGACTCCGGCGAGGGCTACGGCACCAAGCTGCGCAAGTGGCTCATGTCCGGTGTGAGCTACATGGTTCCGTTCGTCGCCGCGGGCGGTCTGCTCATCGCCCTCGGCTTCGCGATCGGCGGCTACAAGATCAACAAGGCGCCGTCGGTCATGGACCACTTCGTGTGGACCCAGTCGGACAGCTGGGCCGCGCTGCTCTTCCAGATCGGCGTGGTGTCCTTCGGCTTCCTCGTCCCGGTCCTGGCCGGCTACATCGCCTACGGCATGGCCGACCGCCCCGGTCTCGTGCCCGGCTTCGTCGGCGGCTCGATCGCCCTCACCATCAACGCGGGCTTCCTCGGCGGTCTGGTCGCCGGTCTTCTCGCCGGTGGTGTGGTGATGGCCATCCAGAAGATCGAGATCCCGGCGGCGGTGCGCGGCATCATGCCGGTGGTGGTGATCCCGCTGATCTCCTCGGCGATCGTCGGATTCCTGATGTTCGTCGTCGTCGGAAAGCCCATTGCCTCCGCGCAGAAGGGCCTGACCGACTGGCTGAACGGTCTCACGGGCACCAACGCCGTCCTGCTCGGCGCGCTGCTCGGCCTGATGATGTGCTTCGACCTCGGCGGCCCGGTCAACAAGGTCGCTTACACCTTCGCCACCGCCGGTATCGCGGTCTCCAACCCGAGCGACTCGGCCATGAAGATCATGGCCGCGGTGATGGCCGCCGGTATGGTCCCGCCGCTGGCGATGGCCCTGGCGACCACGGTCCGCGGCAAGCTCTTCACGCACACCGAGCGTGAGAACGGCAAGGCCGCCTGGGTGCTGGGTGCCTCCTTCATCTCCGAGGGCGCGATCCCGTTCGCTGCGGCCGACCCGCTGCGCGTCATCCCCTCGTCGATGGTCGGCGGCGCGCTCACCGGTGCCCTGTCGATGGCCTTCGGCGCCACCCTGCGCGCCCCCCACGGTGGCATCTTCGTGGTCCCGCTCATCGGCAACCCGTTCCTCTACCTGGTCGCCATCGCCGCCGGCGTGTGTGTGACCACGGCCCTGGTGGTGGTCCTGAAGGGCCTGCGCAAGCAGCCCATCGAGGGCTCGGCGGGTGCGGCAGGCGAGTCGGGCGGCGCCATAGCGGCTCCGTCCGAGGCCAAGCAGCCGGTCGCCGCCTGATCGGACACCGCGCCGGCACAACACATGTCGGCCGCAACCCCGGTGAGGGTGTTGCGGCCGACGTGTATGCCCGGCATGTCCGTTCGATGGCGGGTGCCCCTGTTGTGCCGCCTCTGATCCCTTGATCACCTCTTCGTCACCTCCTGACCGTACTGTTCGTACCTGCGAGATGCGTCACGGTACGGGGTCAAAGGCATGGATCATGGTGTCTACTGGGATTCATGCCTGTGCATATGTCGACCTTCCAGCTGCTGGGTGCACCCGCCCTCGCCCTGGTGACGGCCATCTGGATCGTCTACGTGGGCCGCGCGCTGCGCCGCCGCGACGGCGAGGAGGCGGCCCGGTGGCACGTCCGCGCCGAGGATGCCGCCCGGTACCACCGCGAGGTGCTCCGAGGCCTGCCTCGCCAGCCGCAGTCGGGACCGGACCTGGAGAGCGTCGAACTCACACCCGCCGAACAGGACGCCTTCGCCGGTCTGATGCGGCAGCTCCGCCAGGGGCGGTCCTGACGGTCCTGGGCGGTTTCGTTCAGTGGGGGCGTTTCGTTCAGCGGGAGCGGCCGAGTGTCTCCGCCCGGCGGTCCATCGCCTCCCGCGCCCTCTCCGCCGTCGCGTACACCTCGCACATGTGGCGTCCGTCCGGTGTCGCCGTGTGCTCGACCTCCCACAGGGACAGCTCCCGGCCGTCGCGCAGCAGGAACGCGTGCTCGTAGAGCGAGAAGCTCAGCCCTGCCCGGGCGGCCCGGCCCGGCCGGCCGAAGGACTGCGTGATCTCGTGTGCGAACGCCGAGCGCAGCAGTAACGACTCCAGGTCCGCGTCCGGGCGGTCCGGGTTCTCGGCGCGGCGCAGCAGCCGACGGGCATGGTCCGCCGAGCCGTCGGGCCGGTACGCATGACGGGGCTCGGGGACAGGGGACAGCTGAACCGGCACGGGCAGCTCGAACTCGGGGGCGTCCGGCGTCAGCGGAAGCCGGGCCGTGGCGGCGCGCAGTTCCTCCTCGTCCACGTACACCTCGTGTTCCAGGTGGCCGCCGGGTCCCGTGTTGTGGACCAGCTCCCACAGGGTGACGGCCGAGCCGTCCGCCAGCAGCCAGGTGTGCCGGTACGTCTCCCGGTGCAGGCCCGCGCTGTGGTGCGCCGAGTGCAGCGAACTGTCGTCGGCCAGCGCGCAGTCGAGCATCGCTATCGTCTCGTCGGGCAGCTCGAAGGAGTTCAGGGCACGGCCCAGCAGCCGCGCGAGGTGCTCCTCCGGAGACTCGGGCGACTCGGCTGGCTCGTGCGCCGCCGTCTTGTACGGAACGCTCAAGGCTTCTCCCGGCGTTGCTGCATGTCACCTTGTGGGTGCATACCGTAGCCCCTCGGTCGGACATCATGTCCGCGAACCGAGAAAACGTACGGTGGGAAAACGCCCGAGCCGCGCGGTTGGTTCCCGCGCGGCCCGAGATGGTGTCAGAACGTCCTGGTCAGACGGCACTTCCGGCGGTCCATGCACTCCACGCCATGTTCCAGCCGTTGAGGCCGTTGTCCGGCGCGACCGTTGTGTCCGGGGAGTTCTTGACGATCACGACGTCCCCGACCAGCGAGTTGTCGTAGAACCACTTCGCGGTCGTGTCCCCCTGCGCGCCCTGCACATCCGCCATTCCGACGCAGCCGTGGCTGGTGCCCTCGCTGCCGAACGGCGGGTTGCCCTTGTTGTACCAGTAGTTGCCGTGGATGAAGGTCCCGGAGGTGGTCAGCCGCATGGCGTGCGGCACATCCGCTATGTCGTACTCGCCGCCCAGCCCGACCGTCTGGCTGTTCATACGGGTCTGGGTGAACTTCTCCGAGATCACCATCTGCCCGTTGTACGTCGTGTGCTGCGGACTGCCGGTCGAGACCGGGACCGTCTTGACGGTCTGGCCGTCCCGCACCACCGTCATGGTCTGCGTCCGGGTGTCCACCGTGGAGACCTGGGAACGGCCGACGGTGAAGGTCACCGTCTTCTTCTGCACGCCGTAGATGCCGTTCGCGCCCTGGACCCCGTCCAGGTCGATCTTCATCGTGACCTTGGAGCCGGCCTTCCAGTAGTCCTCGGGCCGGAAGTCCAGCCGCTGGGTCCCGAACCAGTGCCCCACGACCTGCTGCCCGCTGCTGGAGGTCACCGTGATGTGCGACTGCACGGCCTTCTTGTCGGTGATCGACTTGTTGAAGTTGAAGGACACCGGCATCCCGACACCGACCGTCGTGCCGTTGTCGGGCGTGTACGTGCCGATGAAGCTGTTCGCCGAAGAGACCGTCGTGAAGATCGAGTTGGCGGCCGCGACCCGGTTGTTCGCATCCTTGGCGGTCGCCGAGATCTCGTACTTCGTCCCGCGCTCCAGCTGCTCCTTCGGCTTCCAGGACGTCCCGTCCGAGGACATGTCCCCCGCGACGGCGGTGCTCGTCCCCGCCACCGTCATCTTCACCTCGGTCAGCTTCCCGTCGCTGACCTTCACCCCGGTCGCGTTGATCGACGCGTCGGTGGCGCCGTCCTTGGCGCTGATGGCGATCGTCGCCGTGGAGGTCTTGGCGGAGTCCTTCGAGTCCTTTCCGCCCTTGCCGTTGTCGGCGTTGGCGCTGCCACCGCAGGCGGTGAGGGTCAGGGCGCCGATCATCAGGGCGGCACTGGCCCCCAGTACGCGCCGCGCTCGCATGTCCGGCGTTGTCACGGGCTTCTCCAGGTCTCTTGAGGTGCGTGATCCGCTTCAGTACGTGGAGAGAGAGTCGATGTCCCGGTGAAGAGTTCCCATGGCTGCCAAGTGAAGGCCACCATGTGACAGAACCAGGACAATCGCTCGCCGTGTCCCCTATCGCCCCGCGTACAACTCCTCGTACGACGGCCACGATCCGCCCGGCCCGTCGACCGACACGGCGGCGCGCACGGCCCGCACGATGGCGTGCGTCACCAGGTCCGCGCCCGCCGCGAGCACCTCGTTGAGCGCGAGGGGGCCCGTCGGGGCGAGCGGACGCGCGCCGGTGGCCAGCGCGAACACCGTGTCCCCGTCGTTGAGCAGATGCACGGGCCGTACGGCACGCGCGATGCCGTCGTGCGCTGTGCCGGCGAGCTTCTGCGCCTGTGCCTTGGTGAGGTCGGCGTCGGTCGCCACGACCGCGAGCGTCGTGTTCAGCGGAGGACGGCCGCCCTCCGCCGCGGCCTCGGCGAGCCGTCGCCGCGCGGCCTCGTGCACCTCCGGCGTGGGCAGGTCGACCCGGCCCTGGGCCAACTCCCCGTACAGGGCGCCCGTCGTCGGCTCCGACACCGAGCCCACCGCGTTGCACACGACCAGTGCGCCCACGGTGATCCCCGAGTCGAGCACGGTGCTCGCCGTGCCGATCCCGCCCTTGAAGGGGCCGACCGTCGCACCCGTGCCGGCACCGACGCAGCCCTGCACCACCGGTGCGCCCGGTTCGCTCGCCGCGGCAGCCTCGACCGCCGCCCGGCCGACCGCCGCGTCCGGACGGGCCTTGAAGTCGCCACCGCGCCCCAGGTCGAAGACGCAGGCGGCGGGTACGACCGGCACCACGTGCGCCGGATCGGGACCGACCCGCACCCCGCGCCCGCGCTCTTCCAGCCAGGCCATCACGCCCGACGCCGAGTCCAGTCCGTATGCGCTGCCTCCCGTCAGGACGACCGCCTCGACCTTCTGCACCAGGTTGCGCGGGTCGAGCGCGTCGGTCTCCTTGGTGCCGGGCCCGCCACCGCGCACATCCACGGCCGCGACGGCCCCGCCTTCCGGGGCCAGGACGACGGTGGTCCCGGTCAGCCAACCGTCCCCGGTCCGTGTGGCATGGCCCACCCGGAGACCCGCGACATCTGTCAGAGCGTCAACTGTCATGCCTCCATGATCCGTCGAGGCCAGGGGTCCGGGGGCCGGTGACCGGTGAGCGGGGGCCGAACATCAGTCATCAGTCGTCGGCCATCGGCCATCGGCCATCGGTCATACGACATCCGCCGTCTGTCACCGGCCACCGGCCACCGGACCCCGGCCATCGGTCATCCGACATCCGCCGTCTGTCATCGGCCACCGGCCATCGGCCATCCGACATCCGCCGTCTGTCATCGGTCATCGGTCATCGGCCACCGGTCATCGGCCACCGGACCCCGGCCATCGGCCATCCGACATCCGCCGTCTGTCACTGGCCATCGATCAGCGTCGCCCGGCCGGGTACTGTGCTCGCGCCGGGTAGCTGGCCGGCTGGTCCCGCGCCCAGTGGCTGCCTGGCGGAAGGACCGGCCCCGTGCCCCGGCGTCGCGGACGTACGCTGGGGGGCATGAGCACCACCCCCGCCCGTGCGCCGCGCGATGCCAAGCCCGACCCCAAGGACGCCCTCGTCTTCGACGACCCGCTGAGCCGGCCGTCCTCCGACGACACCGACCAGGGGTGGGGCGAGCGGCCCGGCACGAGTGGTGACAGCGCGGCCGACCTGGCGCGTTTCCTCGACGAGAAGCCGCCCCACCACCTGTGAGTGCTCCCGGGCATAGGGCGGCCGACTCATCGGTGCCCTTTCCACCTCGGTCCGCTATGACCTGGTGCGTTCCGATTCGCGCTGGGAGACGAGAGCGTCGCGTATCTCCTTGAGAACCTGCAACTCGCTGACCTCCATCGCCTCGTCCGTCCCCTCCTTCGCCTTGCGGCGCGCCTCCTGCCGGGCCAGGAACCTGGACATGGGCAGGACCATCAGGAAGTAGACGACAGCCGCGGTGATCAGGAAGTTGAGCGTGGAACCGAGGACCGAGCCCCACAGGATCCGGACCCCCGTCGCGTTCGCCCCGGTACCTGTGCAGGGGTCCTTGATGCAGGAGCTGTAGTTGTCCAGGCTTTGGGTGCCGAGCGCACCCACGACCGGGTTGATGACGCCTTTCACCACGGAGTTCACGATGCTGGTGAAGGCGGCGCCGATGACCACCGCGACCGCCAGATCGACGACGTTCCCTCGCATCAGGAACGCCTTGAACCCCTGCAAGACGCTCGGCGCCTTCTTCTCGCTCACCAGTGAGCCCCTCCTCGACTGCACACGTTGCGGAACAAACAGCTCCGCAACCTACGTCAGGCCCTCCCACGCCTGTCCAGCCCGGGGGCCGGCAAACGGGACTCGGAGCCCGGCCGACGGGTGTCTCCGGCGTGGTCAGCACAGCGTCACCGCCAGCCGTGAGGCCGCGCCGGCACCGGCCAGGCGCGCGGCCGTGGCGCGCGGCACGGAGAGCACCACCAGCGCGCCGCTCTCTGTGGGCTCCTCGTCCGGCACCCGCGTCACCCGGGCCCCAGGCGCGACCACCGTGGCGCTGCCCCCGCCGTCGGCCGCGATCACATCGACCCGGTCGCCGGGCCGCAACAGCCGCACCGTCGCCCCGTCCGCGATCCGTACCGGGGCCGTGACCATCTCCACGGGGCGTGGTGCCCCCGCGGGCCCTGCGGCCGCCCTGGGGTGTCTGCCGACGCCTGGATGTCCCCGCGCCCCCTCGGAGCCGCCGGGCCCCGCCGCGACCAGCGCGGCCGCGGTGACCGCGAGGCCCACGGCCACGGCCCGCCTCCGATGCCCCAGCAGACGGTGCAGCCCATGCCGCCCGCCGCGCACGCGCAGGGGCGCGAAGTGCGGCACTGCGGAGATCGGGGGCGCGCTCGAACGGTCTCCGAGACCGCCGAGGGCGGGCGGATACACGGTGCCGGGGTGCGGCAGGTGTACGGAAGTATCGGGGTAGGGCGGAGAGAGCCGAGCCATGGTGATCACCACCTGCGTCGTGAGAGCGGGACGCCGTCCACGATGAGGCTTTACGGCGCCGCTCGCCGAGGCCCGTGGACTACCGGCCGGTTGTGGACAACTCGCCCACCCGAACGAGGCGTTCCGGGCGCCCGCACGGCATCACGCCTGCACGGCATCACGACGTCACGGCATCACGCCTGCACGGCATCACGCCTGCACGGCATCACGACGTCACGGCATCACGACGGCACGGCATCACGCCTGCACGGCATCACGGCAGCTCGAAACCCGGATCCATCCCACCCAGCGCGGTCGTGCACAGGCAGTCCCGTGTCTCGTTCGCCGGCAGCCCCGCGACCGCGTCGAACAGCACGCCCCGCAGCCGGTCCACGTTGGCCGCGAACACCTTCAGCACCTCGTCGTGCGAGACGCCCTCGCCGGTCTCGGCCCCCGCGTCCAGGTCCGTGACGAGGGTCAACGACGTGTAACACAGCTCCAGTTCGCGGGCGAGCGCGGCCTCGGGGTGGCCGGTCATGCCGACCACGGACCAGCCCTGCGCCTGGTGCCACAACGATTCGGCACGGGTGGAGAAGCGCGGGCCCTCGACCACGACCAGCGTGCCGCCGTCCACCGGCTCCCAGTCCCGTCCGCGGGCCGCCTCCAGCGCGGCCTTCCGGCCGACGGGGCAGTAGGGGTCGGCGACTGAGACGTGCACCACGTTCGGGACGTTGCCGTCGGGCAGCGGGAGCCCGTCGAAGTACGTCTGCGTCCGAGCCTTCGTACGGTCCACCATCTGGTCGGGGACCAGCAGCGTCCCGGGACCGTACTCGGGGCGGAGCCCGCCCACGGCGCACGGTCCGAGCACCTGCCGTACGCCGACGGACCGCAGCGCCCAGAGATTGGCGCGGTAGTTGATCCGGTGCGGCGGGAGGTGGTGGCCGCGGCCGTGGCGGGGGAGGAAGGCGACCTTCCGGCCGGCGATCTCACCGAGGAAGAGGGAGTCGCTGGGTGCTCCATAGGGGGTGTCGACCTGTATCTCGGTCACGTCGTCGAGGAACGAGTAGAAACCCGAGCCGCCGATGACCCCGATCTCCGCCCTGACATCGATTTCTGCGTTCGCCATGGCGAGCACAGTAGCGGGCCCCGAACAACGCGAATCCCCCCGCCGCCGCACGAGAGCGGGGGCAAGGGGGGACCAGGAGAAGCCTGTCGGCCCCGCCGTCGTGCGACAGCGGGGTCGCTGAGCGGAGCCTTACGCGGCGGAGCTGGACGTGGTGCCGCTCGACGACGATCCGGAGCCGGACGACGACGACCCGGAGCCGGACGACGACGAGGAGGAGCTCGACGACTTCGAGGACGACGACGCCGGGCTGCTGCTCGAGGACGAGCCGCGGCTGTCGTTGCGGTAGAAGCCGGAGCCCTTGAAGACGATGCCGACGGCGGAGAACACCTTCTTCAGGCGGCCACCGCAGTTGGGGCACTCGGTCAGGGCGTCGTCGGTGAACTTCTGCACCGCCTCGAGGCCCTCGCCGCACTCGGTGCACTGGTACTGGTAGGTCGGCACTAGTCTTCCTCCTGGCACTCTTACTCGATGAGTGCTAACGACCATCAATAGTGACGCATTCCCCGCGATCAGTCCACCGTGGCAGGGGAGCGGTGACCGACGCCACGTGCCACGGTGCGTCCGCGCGGCCGTGCCGCCAGCCGTGACCGCAGGGACACCAGGGTCACCAGTGCCAGCACCGTGCCCCCCATCGGGACGAGGAATCCGGCGCCCTCCCACAGGCGGTCCTCCAACTGTCCGGCGACGGTGACCGCGGCCGCCTGGCCGAGCGCGACCGCCCCGGTCAGCCAGGTGAAGGCCTCGGTGCGGGCGCCCGCCGGGACCAGTCCGTCGACGAGCGTGTAGCCGGTGATCAGGGCGGGGGCGATGCACATGCCCACGAGCAGGCCGAGGCCCGCCAGGAGGACCACGGAGTGCGCGGTCCACAGGGAGGAGGCGGCCAGCGCCAGGGCCGCGTAGCCGACGACGAGACGACGCTGCGGGGACGCCTTCCAGGCGAGGGCGCCGCAGACGAGGCCGGAGAGCATGTTGCCGGCGGCGAAGACGCCGTACAGGACGCCGTTCAGACCCGGGGAGCCGATCGACTCGCTGAACGCGGCCAGCGAGACCTGCATGCCGCCGAAGACGGAACCGATGCCCAGGAAGGTCGCGATCAGCACCCGTACCCCGGGAATGCTCAGCGCTGAGGCGTGCTGCACGCGCGCGTGCGTCTCGGCGGCGACGGGCGGCTGTGTGCCCTTCTGCGTGGCGAACAGGACACCGCCGACCAGTGTGAGCGTCGCCTCGGCCAGCAGGCCCGCGGCCGGGTCCACGGCGGTGCACAGGGCCGTCGCCAGCAGCGGTCCGAGCACGAAGGTCAGCTCGTCGGTGACGGACTCGAAGGCCGCGGCCGTCGGCATCAGGGGCGAGTCCTTGAGCTTCACGCCCCAGCGGGCCCGCACCATGGGGCCGACCTGCGGCACAGAGGCACCGGTCGGGACGGCCGCCGCGAACAGGGCCCACAGGGGTGCGTGGGCCAGCGCGAGCACCGTCAGGGACGTGGCCGCGAGGGCGTGTGCCAGGACGCCGGGCAGCAGCACCGCCCGCTGGCCGTGGCGGTCGGCGAGCCGGCCGCTGTAGGGCGCGAACAGCGCCATGGAGACGCCGGTGGCGGCCGCGACGGCGCCCGCGGCCCCGTAGGAGCCGGTCGTGTGCTGGACCAGCAGCACGATGGACAGGGTGAGCATCGCGAACGGCTGACGCGCCGCGAAGCCGGGGAGCAGGAACGTCCAGGCGCCGCGAGTGCGCAGCAGCTGTCCGTAGCCCGGACGGGACGACTTCGAGGTGACCGTGGACACCACGGCCCGTGCCTTTCTGCCGCCTGGTAGCGCGGCCCCTTATGTGGGCCCGTTCGCCGTGTGAGGGCGCGCCGAGAGCTGTCCTCTTGCGCGGACTGCGGTAGATACCGTCGCCCACTGCTCAGGGGGCCCGGCCGCCATACGGTCGCGCCAGCTCTGCGTCAGGCAGAGTTGGTTCGATCAAGGTGGGTCGCCTTGATTGTACAGAGGTGGGGGGCGAGTGAACCTGTGAAAAGGGGCACCATCGGGTCCTGCGCCTGCGATTGCCGGAGGTGTGAATCGGGCGAAACGTTCCCGTAACCCCACCCCCGCCGTCTCGTCGGCCCTCGCCGTCAGGACCCCGCCGCCCCGTTCCCCAGCCCCAGCCAGCCGGCCAGCTTGCCGCCCTGGCCCACGGCCCTCAGGCGCCGCTCCGCCGCGTCACGGACCTCGTCCGTGGCGACCACGAGGAGTTCGTCCCCGCGGCGCAGCACCGTCGAGGGCAGCGGCACGAACGAGGTGCCGTCCCGCACCACGAGGGTGACCGCGGCCCCGGGCGGCAGCCGCAGCTCGCTGATCTCCACGCCGTGCATCCGTGAGCCCTCGGGGATCGCGACGGACAGCAGATGCCCGCGCAGCCGCTCCAGGGGTGCCGACTCGATGCCGAGGTCGGCGGCCTCGGGGCCCTTGCCCAGGCGCAGGACGCGGGCCAGCCACGGCAGGGTCGGGCCCTGGACCAGGGTGTAGACGACGACGAGGACGAAGACGATGTTGAAGATGCGGCGGCTGCCCGCGACGCCGTTCACCATGGGGATCGTCGCCAGGATGATGGGGACCGCGCCGCGCAGCCCGGCCCATGACATCAGCGTCTGCTCCTGCCACGGCACCCGGAACGGCAGCAGGCTCAGCATCACGCTCAGGGGGCGCGCCACCATCGTCAGCACGAGCCCGATGACGAGGGCGGGCAGCACGTCGTCGCCCAGCTCGTGCGGGGTGACCAGCAGGCCGAGCAGGACGAACATGCCGATCTGGGCGATCCAGCCGAGCCCCTCCGCGAATCCGCGTGTCGCGGGCCAGTGCGGCAGTTTGGCGTTGCCGAGCATCATCGACGTCAGGTACACGGCGAGGAAGCCGCTGCCGTGGGCGAGCGCGCCGCCCGCGTAGGCCATGACCGCGATGGCCATGACGGCGATCGGGTAGAGGCCGGAGGCGGGCAGCGCCACATGCCGCAGGCCCCAGGAGCCGAGCCAGCCCACCGCGAGGCCGATGGCGGCGCCGACGGCCAGCTCCGCGCATATCTCCAGCACCAGCCGGTACCAGTGCTCCACCGGGCCCGCGGCGGAGAAGGCGACGACGAGGATGACCACCGGGGCGTCGTTGAAGCCGGACTCGGCCTCCAGAACGCCCGTCACGCGCGCGGGGAGCGGGATTTTCCGCAGGACAGAGAAGACCGCCGCCGCGTCGGTCGACGACACCACCGCTCCGACGATGAGCGCCTGCCGCCATTCCAGGCCGCTCACGTAGTGCGCGCCGGCCGCCGTGACGCCGACGCTCACCGCGACGCCGAGCAGGGCCATGGAGGAGGCCGCGGGGAGCGCGGGCCTGATCTCCTTCCATTTCGTGCCGAGACCGCCCTCGGCCAGGATCACGACCAGGGCCGCGTAGCCGATGACCTGGGTGAGCTCGGCGTTGTCGAAGTGGATGCCGCCCACCCCGTCCTGCCCCATGGCGATGCCGATGCCCAGGTAGACGAGCAGGCTGGGGAGCCCGCTGCGTGACGAGACGCGGACCGCCGCCACCGCGATGAGCAGGACGAGCGAACAGACGAGCAGGAGCTGGTTGAGGTGGTGGACAGTCAGCGGCCGTTCCCTTCTCGCCAATCCGGGGCGTCGCCGTGGGGACGCCTCGGGCCCGGCAGGAATCGGGGTCCGCCGGGATGTTCAGGACAGGTACTTCATTACCTTACCTAAGTCTTGACGCTTTCTTGACGCTTCGAGGCGCATGATCGAACTCCCGTCCGGGGCGCGTTCCCGACTCCGCGTCAAGGCGGTGCGGGCCCTGCGCCTATGGTTGCTCCCAGCGCTCAGTAGAAAGCACAGCCCGCCCTGCCGCTCGTGTTAGGACAGCAAGGACAGCGATGCCCCCCAACACCACCGCCTCTTCCGGCCAGAAGCCCGGCAAGTCCGGCAGGAAGAAGGGGCGCAGAGCCCGTCTGCTCGTGATCGTCCTGGTTGTGGCCCTTGTGGGGGGCTTCGGCTATGGCGGGTACTGGTCCCTCAGCACCGTCCGTGCCTCCTTCCCGCAGACCAAGGGTTCGATCACGCTCGGCGGCCTGTCGGGTCCCGTTCAGGTCAAGCGTGACGGTTACGGGATCCCGCAGATCTACGCCTCCTCGGACGAGGACCTGTTCATGGCGCAGGGATACGTCCAGGCGCAGGACCGGTTCTACGAGATGGACGTGCGCCGCCACATGACATCCGGACGGCTGTCCGAGATGTTCGGCAAGAGCCAGGTCAAGAACGACGAGTTCCTGCGCACCATGGGCTGGGACAGGGTGGCGCAGAAGGAGTACGACACCAAGCTTTCGTCCGCCACGAAGAAGTATCTCCAGGCGTACGCCAAGGGAGTCAACGCCTATCTGCAGGGCAAGGACGGCAAGGACATCTCCTTGGAGTACGCGGCGCTGTCCCTGACCAACGACTACCGTCCCCAGACGTGGACGCCGGTCGACTCGGTCTCCTGGCTCAAGGCGATGGCCTGGGACCTGCGCGGCAACATGAAGGACGAGATCGACCGCTCGCTGATGACCAGCCGGCTCGGTCCGAAGCAGATCGCGGATCTGTACCCGGAGTACCCCTACGACCGCAACAAGCCGATCGTCCAGACCGGCCAGTACGACGCTGTCACCAAGGCCTTCGAGGACAGTGACTCGACGGGCGGCCAGTCGACGACCGGGACCTCCGTGACCGGTACGTCCACGTCCGGCACTTCCTCGACCGGCACCGGACTGCAGGGTCAGCTGGCGCGGCTGTCCACGAGCCTCGACAGCCTCCCGACGGCCGTGGGCGTGAACGGCAACGGCATCGGCTCCAACTCCTGGGTCGTCGCCGGCAGCCACACCATCACCGGCAAGCCGCTGCTGGCCAACGACCCGCATCTGACGGCCTCGCTGCCCTCGGTCTGGTACCAGATGGGCCTGCACTGCACGCAGCTCTCCAGCTCCTGCCACTACGACGTGAGCGGCTACACCTTCGCCGGTATGCCCGGGGTGGTCATCGGCCACAACCAGAACATCGCCTGGGGCATGACCAACTCCGGTGTCGACGTCACCGACCTCTACCTGGAGAAGCTGTCCGGCGACGGCTACCTCTATGACGGCAAGGTGAAGCCGTTCACCACCCGCACCGAGACGATCAAGGTCGCCGGAGGGGACTCCAAGAAGATCGTCGTCCGTGAGACGAACAACGGCCCGCTGTTGTCCGACCGCGACGACGAGCTGGTCAACGTGGGCAAGAAGGCCACCGTGAACACCGCGGCGCCCGACCGCGGCGACGGCTACGGGATCGCGCTGCGCTGGACCGCCCTGGACGCCGGTACGTCCATGGACGCCGTCTTCGAGCTCGACAAGGCGTCGAACTGGGACGAGTTCCGCGCGGCGGCCCGCTCCTTCGACGTGCCCTCGCAGAACCTGATCTACGCCGACACCAAGGGCAACATCGGCTATCAGTTGCCGGGCAGGATCCCCACGCGCGCGTCGGGCGACGACGGCTCGGTCCCGGCGCCCGGCTGGGACGGCAAGTACCAGTGGACCGGCTACATCCCGCAGGCCGCGCTGCCGTACGAGTACAACCCGAAGCGCGGCTACATCGTCACCGCCAACCAGGCCGTGATCGACAAGGACAAGTACCCCTACACCCTCACCACGGACTGGGGCTACGGCACCCGCAGCCAGCGGATCACCGACCTGATCGAGTCGAAGATCAAGGGCGGCGGCAAGATCTCGACCGACGACATGCGGCAGATGCAGCTCGACAACAGCAGCGAGATCGCCAAGCTCCTGGTGCCCAAGCTGCTCAAGATCGATGTCGCGGACAAGCACGTCCGTGAGACGCAGAAGCTGCTGGAGGGCTGGGACTACACCCAGGACGCCGACTCGGCGGCGGCCGCCTACTTCAACGCCGTCTGGCGCAACATCCTCAAGCTCGCGTTCGGCAACAAGCTGCCCAAGGAGCTGCGGGTCAAGGGCCAGTGCCTGTGGGTCGAGCCGGCCGACTCCACCGGCCCCGCGGACGCGGACCAGAAGGTGCGCGAGTGCGGCCAGCGCGACGCGGACCAGGCTCAGCCCGACGGAGGCGACCGCTGGTTCGAGGTGGTGCGCAGCATCATCGACGACGAGAAGAACGACTGGTGGCAGACGCCCAAGACGCGCACCGACCCGGCCGCCACGACGCGTGACGAGCTGTTCGCGCGGGCCATGAAGGACGCCCGCTGGGAGCTGACCGCCAAGCTCGGCAACGATCTGGACACCTGGAGCTGGGGCCGGCTGCACCGGCTGTTCCTGAAGAACCAGACGCTGGGCACCGACGGCCCCGGTCTCCTGCAGTACATGCTCAACCGCGGGCCCTGGAAGCTCGACGGCGGCGAGGCGACCGTGAACGCCACCGGCTGGAACGCGGCGGGCGGCTACGGCGCCGTCTGGGTGCCGTCGATGCGCATGGTGGTCAACCTGGCCGACCTCGACAAGTCCAAGTGGATCAATCTGTCCGGTGCCTCGGGACACGCCTACAGCGCCCACTACACCGACCAGACGGACAAGTGGGCCCAGGGTGAACTGCTGTCGTGGCACTTCACCAAGGACGCGGTCGACAAGAGCACGACCGACACCCTGGTGCTCAAGCCCTGACCCCGGGCGCCGGGTGAGACCCGGTGAGAAACGGCCCTCCACGCGTGCGTGGAGGGCCGTTCTCGTCGAGCGGTCGTCCGCGGGTCCGCCGGTGGTCAGCGGAAGCGGTGTACGCCCGAGGGTGTCACCACCGCGTGCACGGGACGGTCGTGCGCCTCTTCGGGGACGCGGTCGACGACCTCCGGGTCGTAGAGGAGCACCACCAGCGCCGGGCCGGCTCCCGCGCGCTCCAGACGGGCCAGCACACGGTCGTAGGAGCCCCCGCCGCGCCCCAGACGCATGCCGCGTGCGTCGACGGCCAGGCCGGGCAGCAGCACGGCGTCGGCCTGCCGTACGGCCTCCGGGCCCAGGTGCTCGCCCGCAGGCTCCAGGAGGGCCATCCGGGAGCCGCGCCGGACGCGGACCAGGGAGTCGGGTCCGGTGTACACGCCCCAGTCCAGGTCGTTGTCCGGCAGGAGCACCGGCAGCAGGACGCGTACGCCTCGCGCGCGCAGGGCGTCCAGGAGGGCGAGGGTGCCGGGTTCCTCCCCCACGGAGACATACGCCGCGACCGTGCGCGCGTGCGCGAGTTCGGGCAGCTCCAGGGCCCGCTCGGCGAGCGCGCCCGCGGCCAGGTCGACGTCATCCGCCGTCAACCTGCTTCTCATCGAGAGGAAGCCTTGCCGCAACATTCGTTTGTCAGGCTCCGCGTCGTGTTCCCTGGGAACCACTGGTCACTGCCCTGCCTTCCTTGATCTGCTCATATGAGAGCAAATTAATCGGAGCCACAGATACCGCACAAAGCCACCCGATAGGGTGGCGGGTATGACTGAGTCCATCCCCAGGATCACCAAGGCTGTCATTCCCGCGGCAGGCCTCGGTACCCGGTTCCTCCCGGCCACCAAGGCCACCCCCAAGGAAATGCTGCCGGTCGTCGACAAGCCGGCGATCCAGTACGTGGTCGAGGAAGCGGTCTCCGCGGGGCTCGACGACGTCCTCATGATCACAGGCCGCAACAAGCGTCCCCTCGAGGACCACTTCGACCGCAACTACGAGCTCGAGTCGGCCCTGCAGAAGAAGGGCGACGCCAACCGGCTCGCGAAGGTCCAGGAGTCCAGCGACCTCGCCACCATGCACTACGTCCGCCAGGGCGACCCCCGGGGCCTCGGCCACGCCGTGCTGTGCGCGGCCCCGCACGTCGGCCACGAGCCTTTCGCCGTCCTCCTCGGCGACGACCTCATCGACCCGCGCGACCCCCTGCTGGCCCGCATGGTCGAGGTCCAGGAGCGGCGCGGCGGCAGCGTCATCGCGCTCATGGAGGTCGCGCCGGAGCAGATCCACCTCTACGGCTGTGCGGCCGTCGAAGCCACCGAGGACGGCGACGTGGTCCGGGTGACCGGGCTGGTCGAGAAGCCGGATCCGGCGGACGCCCCGTCGAACTACGCGGTCATCGGCCGCTATGTCCTCGACCCGCACATCTTCGGCATACTGCGCAAGACCGAGCCGGGCCGGGGCGGCGAGATCCAGCTCACCGACGCCCTCCAGCAACTCGCCGAGGACGAGAAGGTCGGCGGCCCGGTGCACGGTGTCGTCTTCACGGGCCGCCGCTATGACACCGGCGACCGTGGTGACTACCTGCGTGCCATTGTCAGACTCGCGTGCGAACGTGAAGACCTGGGGCCGGACTTCCGGGCCTGGCTTCGCAGTTACGTATCCGAGGAGATGTAGCGATTTGAGCGCCGCCGCGACCCCCGCCACCGGCCAGGACCGCCTCTGGTCGGTGGACGAGCACCTCCAGGACATCCTCGCCGCCGTCCGCCCGCTGGACCCGATCGAGCTGCAACTGCTCGACGCCCTGGGCTGTGTGCTGGTCGACGATGTCACGGTGCCCGTCTCCCTGCCGCCGTTCGACAACAGCTCGATGGACGGCTATGCGGTGCGGGTCGCGGATGTCGCGGGCGCGAGCGAGGAGTTCCCGGCCGTCCTCACGGTGATCGGCGATGTCGCGGCCGGGGCGGCCGGCTTGCTCCGGGTGGGGCCCGGCCAGGCGGCGCGCATCATGACCGGCGCTCCGCTGCCGCCCGGCGCCGAGGCCGTCGTCCCCGTGGAGTGGACCGACGGCGGACTGGGCGGCGGCCCCGTCTCCGGGATGCGCGCCCGCAGTCTCGCGCCCGAGGGCGCCTCCGGGCAGGTGCGGGTGCACCGCCTGGCCGGGGCGGGCGCACATGTGCGCGCGAAGGGCAGCGATGTGCAGGCCGGTGAGCTCGCCCTCGCGGCGGGCACCGTCCTCGGTCCCCCGCAGATCGCGCTGCTCGCCGCGATCGGCCGTGGCGCGGTCCGGGTGCGTCCGCGCCCGCGCGTGGTCGTCCTGTCCACGGGCAGCGAACTCGTCCAGCCCGACGAGGAACTGGCGGACGGCCAGATCTACGACTCCAACAGCTTCGCCCTGACCGCCGCCGCCCGGGACGCCGGGGCGATCGGCTACCGGGTGGGCGCGGTCGCCGACGACGCGGACACACTCCGCTCCACCATCGAGGACCAACTCGTCCGCGCCGACCTCATGGTCACCACCGGAGGGGTGAGCGTGGGGGCCTACGACGTCGTCAAGGAAGCCCTCACCGCCGTGGGCGACCCGGACGAGGGAGGCGGCGGCGTCGAGTTCCGCAAGCTGGCCATGCAGCCCGGCAAGCCCCAGGGGTTCGGCTCCATCGGCCCAGCGCACACGCCGCTGCTCGCGCTTCCCGGCAACCCGGTGTCGTCGTACGTCTCCTTCGAGCTGTTCGTACGGCCCGTGATCCGCACCATGATGGGCCTGGAGGACGTGCACCGGCCCAGGACCAGGGCCGTCCTCCAGGCGGACAAGTCGCTGACCTCCCCCGCGGGCCGACGGCAGTTCCTGCGCGGGAGATACGCCGACGGCACGGTGACCCCGGTCGGCGGGGCGGGCTCGCATCTGATCGCGGCCCTCGCACAGGCCGACGCGCTGATCGTCGTCCCCGAGGACGACACGTTCGTCGAGCCGGGCGCCGAGGTCGAGGTAGTCCTCCTCGGCTGACCCCGCGACGACGGGTGACCTCACGGCCGCGACCTCATGAACGACGCTCTCACGACGGCTGCCCCTCTTTTCAGGGCGCTGGGCGGTGCCCGGGTCGGGGGCCTTCGTCCGGGCGTCGGGAGGGGCGTGTCCACCGGGACGTCCGGTCAGTGGACCTTGCCCGTCCCGGCCCGCGTGCTTGGCGGTACCGTGTCGCGCACAACAGGCCCGTGCGCCGCACCGCCGGGCCCGGACATGGAGCGCCGCAGCAGATGAGTACGCCAGACCGACTGACCCACATCGACGACGCGGGGGCAGCCCGTATGGTCGACGTCTCCGGGAAGGACGTGACCGAGCGCACCGCCCGCGCCAGCGGCCGTGTGCTGGTCTCGCCCCGTGTGGTGGAGCTTCTGCGGGGCGAGGGCGTGCCCAAGGGCGACGCGCTCGCCACCGCGCGCATCGCGGGCATCATGGGTGCCAAGCGCACCCCCGACCTGATCCCGCTGTGCCATCCGTTGTCGGTGTCGGGTGTGAAGCTGGATCTGTCGGTCGCGGACGACGCGGTGGAGATCACGGCGACCGTGAAGACCACCGACCGCACGGGTGTCGAGATGGAGGCGCTGACCGCGGTCAGCGTCGCGGCGCTGACCGTGATCGACATGGTCAAGGCGGTCGACAAGGGAGCGGTGATCACGGACGTGCGCGTGGAGGAGAAGACCGGCGGGAAGTCGGGCGACTGGAGCCGGGCATGACGGCACCGGCCGAGCAGCCGTCCGGCGGCGCCCTGACGGCGCCGTACGCGGCCCTGGTGATCACTGCGTCGAACCGCGCGGCCGCGGGCGTGTACGAGGACAAGGGCGGCCCCCTGATCGTGGAGGCGCTGGCCCGGTTCGGTTTCGCCGTCGACGGACCGTGGGTCGTCCCGGACGGCCACCCGGTGAAGCAGGCGCTGCGGACCGGTGTCCGGGCCGGCTACGACGTGATCGTGACGACCGGGGGCACCGGGGTCTCGCCCACCGACCGCACCCCCGAGGCGACCCGCGCGGTGATCGACTTCGAGGTGCCGGGCATTCCCGAGGCCATCAGGGCGTTCGGAAGGGAGAAGGTGCCGACGGCGGCCCTCTCCCGGGGAACCGCCGGGGTCGCCGAGCAGACGTTGATCGTCAATCTGCCGGGATCCACCGGCGGGGTCAGGGACGGGCTGGCCGTCCTGGAGCCCCTGGTGGTGCACGCCGTCGACCAGATCCGCGGCGGTGACCACCCGAGGGCCGACGCGGGTGCGGCGGCCGGCACGGACCGCCCCAGACCGAGTGGGGGTGCGAGCTGAACAGCCCGTCCTGGCCTGTGGAGCTGGTGGACGGCGATGTCGTCCTCCGGCCGATAAGGCTGCGCGACCAGCGGGCCTGGCGCGAGGTCAACCGGCGCAACCGGGAGTGGCTGCGGCCGTGGGAGGCGACCATTCCGCCGCCCACCCCGAGCGGCCCGATAGCGCACCGGCCGACCTACCGCCAGATGGTCCGGCATCTGCGCAGGGAGGCGGTCGCGGGCCGGATGCTGCCCTTCGTCATCGAGTACCAGGGGCGGCTCGTGGGCCAGTTGACGGTCGCCGGGATCACCTGGGGCTCGATGTGCTCCGGGCATGTGGGCTACTGGGTGGACGAGGCGGTGGCGGGCCGCGGGGTGATGCCGACGGCCGTGGCGCTCGTTGTCGACCACTGCTTCCGGACCGTCGGGCTCCACCGCATCGAAGTCTGCATTCGCCCCGAGAACGGGCCGAGCCGCCGGGTCGTGGAGAAACTCGGATTCCGCGAGGAGGGGCTCCGGCCGCGTTACCTGCACATCGACGGGGCCTGGCGGGACCACCTCGTCTTCGCGCTCACCGCCGAAGAGGTCCCCGAGGGGCTGCTCGCGCGCTGGCGCCGGTCACGCTCTCAGCAGGCCCACCCCGGAAAATAAAAAATGTGTTCGAAATTGATCGGGTGGCGATCGGCTCAGGCCAATGCAATAGCGGTCCCGTCGGCCTGCTGATCGCATCGGTCCCAAAAAAAGTTCGAAATATCAGCCAGATCGTGCGACACACCGGCCCAATTGGCAGATGGCCTCACGCAAACCCCTCTACCGTGTGAGGCGTGAGCAGCAGCGGCCTCATCTACGCAGTCATTGTCGGGGCCTGGGCCGCCTACTTGGTGCCGATGTGGCTCCGTAGGCAGGACGAGCTGAACGAGTCTCGTCCGACGGAACGCTTCAGCACCGCCATCCGGCTGCTGTCCGGACGGGCGGGCATGGAGCGTCGGTACGCCAAGGGCCTGCGGACGCGCTCCGCCGAGGAGGGGGAGCCCAGTGGTCACCCGGACGGCGCCACCGGCTCGGTGGACGTCCGGGCCTTCGCCATGCCGCCGAACGGACGGCAGGAGCGGGTGCGCGTGGAGCCGGAGGACCCGGCCCCGCGGGAACCGGCGGCCCAGGAGGCGGCCAGGTCCGGCGCGCACCCCCAGACCGGCCCCGGACCGGAGCCGGCCCGGACGGGCAAGGACGTGCCTCGGGCCCGGAAGGCGCCTTCGGCGGAGGCCAGGGCACGCGCCCGGCGCTCGAAGGTGCTCGCACGGCGCAGGCGCACCACCGTCATGCTCTTCCTCGCGTTCACGCTCGGTGCGATCGTCGCCGCGGTCGGGGGGCTGGCCTTCCTGTGGGTGCCCGGCGTGCCCGCCGTGCTGCTGAGTGCGTACATCGCCTATCTGCGGTCGCAGGAGCGCAAGCGGTTCATCTACACGATGGACCGGCGCCAGGCCGAGGTGGCGGCACAGCGGCTGAGGGAGCGGCAGCCCCGGCGGCGGCCTCCGGCCGCCTCCGAGGCGGACGAGCAGCAGCCGGAGGACGGACCCGAACCCGCGACCGACCCCGGACTGTCCGCGCTCGCGGCCGACCGTCGGGCCCTGGTCGAGCAGACCGACCACGCCGAGTGGGTGGACCAGCAGCGTGAGCGCCGGCGCAGGCCCGGGCACGGGGACAGCTGGGATCCCGTACCGGTGCCGCTGCCGACGTATGTGACCGCGCCGGTCGCGCCGCGGGCGACGCCGAGCGTGGACCTCGGCGCCTCGGACGCCTGGAGCTCCGCCCGGTCGAGCGCGGCGGAGGCGGCGGCGCCCGTGCCCGGGGCCTCCGCGGCCGACCGCGGTGAGCCGGACCTGGAGGAGGAACCCGGCGCCGGGGCCCAGGAGCCGTCCGAAGCCGACGACGACGGCCGGAGCGACGCCCGCAGGGCGGCCTCGGCGCGACGGTCCCGGGAGCGGGGGCGCACCCCGCTGTTCGACCAGTACGAGGACGGGGAACGTCCGCGGGCCGCCAACGAGTAGATGCCGCGGCGGCCTGGTCGGAGCTCGCCGGTTGACCTGGGCGGAACGGATTTCCAGACCGGCCGATGGGGATGCTAGAGTTTCACTCGTTGCAAGGGCCTGTGGCGCAGTCCGGTAGCGCACCTCGTTCGCATCGAGGGGGCCAGGGGTTCAAATCCCCTCAGGTCCACCGCAACAACTCCCTGAAGCTCAGGGAAGTTGAGAAAATCCCGTCCGATCGGAAGATCGGGCGGGATTTTTGTTGTGGTGACATGTTCCCGAGTTCGCTCCGGCACCCCCGAACGCGGTCGGCGTGCCGCGGAGTTCGGGCGCCGGAGCGCTACGTGAGGGAGCCCACAGATGAGGGCCCCACGCAGGCGAAGGCCCGCAGAAGGGCCGCGGGCGCGGGCCCCGCGGCACCAGGGCGGACGGGCCCCCAGGGCCCTACAGCGGCTTCGCGAAGCAGAGGCTGAGCTCGTGGTGGCGGTAGTAGCCGAACTTGGCGCACGGCTCGTAGCCGCTGGAAGCGTAGAGGGCCACGGCCTCCGGCTGCTTGCTGCCGGTCTCCAGGACCATGCGGGTGCGGCCGGCCGAGCGGGCGTCCTCCTCCAGCGCGGCCAGAATGCGGCGGGCCAGACCGCGGCCCCGCATCTCCGCTATGACGAACATCCTCTTGAGCTCGGCGTCCCCGTCGAGATACCCCTCGTCGTTCTTCTCCTGGCCGCGCCAGCCGCCCGTGGCGACGGGGCGCTCGTGCTCGTCGTAGGCGACCAGATACAGACCGGAGGGCGGTACGAACATCGCCGGGTCCAGATGGGTGGCGTCGCCGCCGTCGCCGTAGCGCAGGTGGTACTCCGCCTGGACCTCATCGCTGAGCTCGACGGCGTCGGGGTGGTCGAAGGACACGCGGCGAATATTCATGCTACCAATCGTACAACTATGCATAATCGTGAACGGGATCCTGTCCAGTGTGCCGGTAGGGTTCCGGGGTGCTGACTGTGACCACCGTGAACGTGAACGGGATCCGGGCCGCCGCGAAGAAGGGTTTCGTGGAGTGGCTGGCCGGAACCTCCGCCGATGTGCTCTGTCTGCAGGAGGTGCGGGCCGAACCCGGGCAGATTCCCGTGGACGTGCGGACGCCCGACGGATGGCATGTCGTGCACGCGCCCGCCGCCGCGAAGGGCCGTGCCGGGGTGTCGCTCTACACCCGCCGCGAGCCCGACCGGGTGCGCGTCGGGTTCGGGTCGGCCGAGTTCGACGGCAGCGGGCGGTACGTGGAGGTGGACCTGCCCGGTGTCACCGTCGCCAGTCTCTATCTGCCCTCCGGCGAGGTCGGTACCGAGCGGCAGGACGAGAAGGTCCGGTTCATGGCGGAGTTCCTCGGACATCTGAAGGAGCTGCGGGAGCGGGCGGCCGCCGACGGACGCGAGGTCCTCGTGTGCGGCGACTGGAACATCGCCCACCGCGAGGCCGACCTCAAGAACTGGCGCGGCAACCAGAAGAACTCCGGCTTCCTGCCCGAGGAACGGGAGTGGCTGGGCCGGGTCCTCGACCCCGAGGACGGCGGGTATGTCGACGTGATGCGGGCGCTGCACCCGGAGGTCGAGGGGCCCTACACCTGGTGGTCCTACCGGGGCCGCGCCTTCGACAACGACTCGGGATGGCGGATCGACCTGGCCATGGCGACCCCCGGGCTCGCGGGCCGGGCCGTCAAGGCCGTGGTGGAGCGGGCGGCCAGCCACGGTGAGCGCTGGTCCGACCACGCTCCCGTGACGGTGGTCTTCGAGTGATCTGAGTCCCGCACGGGACCTACGGCTCGCGCAGACGGCGGTCCAGGACCAGGGAGAGTTCCGCCTGCACCACGCTCTGGGCCAGCGGGCGCAGCCGCCGGACGTCCTCGGGGGAGCGGTGGTGGGCGGACATCAGATCCGTGAAGACGTCCGCCAGGGCCTCCGCGTGGTCGCGGACACGGCGGGCGGCGGCCAGGACGTCCGCGAGCGGGATGCCCTCGCGCACCAGGGCCGCCGAGACGTCGAGAAGCCGGCGGCTGATGTGGACGATCTCGCCGCCGTCGGTGCCGAGATAGCCGAGATCGAGGGCCGCGGCGAGGTTGTCCGGGGTCGCCTCGGCGCCGAACTCGTCGGCCAGGTCCTCCGGGGTGAGGCGGACCGGAGTCTCCTCGGTGGGGCCGCCGAGCCCCAGCAGCTCGCCGACGTCGCGACCGTGGTCGAACGCCTCGGCCAGTTCCGCGATGCCGCTGAGGGTGTGACCGCGTTCCAGGAGCGCCGAGATCGTGCGCAGCCGGGCCAGATGGGTGTCGTCGTACCAGGCGATCCGGCCCTCGCGGCGCGGTGGCTGGATCAGCTTGCGCTCGCGGTAGAAGCGCAGGGTGCGCACCGTGATGCCGGCCGCCTCGGCCAGCTCCTCCATGCGGTACTCGCGCCGCTCCCCGTCCTCTGCCACGCCCGAACCCTACGTCGTACCACCGGTAACTTTCCTTGTGCCGACCTCTACCCATCGGTACGCCGCTGCCCTACCCTCCCCATTACGCCAGTGTTCACTGGCAGAGTCTCACCGGCTCCTCTGACCAGATGTCAGCCGAGCCGGCCGCAAGGACCGGGAGGCTTCGGGATGGCCGGGAACGAGCATGTGCCTCATGTACGGGTGGCGGTGATCGGGTCCGGGTTCGGCGGGCTCGGGGCCGCCGTGCGGCTGCGCCGGGAGGGCGTCACCGATTTCGTCGTGCTGGAACGGGCGAGCGGCGTCGGCGGCACCTGGCGCGACAACAGCTACCCCGGCTGTGCCTGTGACGTTCCGTCGCACCTGTACTCGTTCTCGTTCGCGCCCAACCCCGAGTGGCCGCGCACCTTCTCCGGCCAGGAGCACATCCGCGCCTATCTGGAGCATGTGGCGGACCTCTTCGGGCTGCGGCCCCACCTCCGCTTCGACTCCGAGGTGAAGGTGATGACCTGGGACCCCGGGAAGCTGCACTGGGCGATCGAGACCAGCAGCGGGCCGCTCACCGCCGATGTCGTCGTCTCCGCCACCGGGCCGCTGTCCGACCCGAAGATCCCGGACGTTCCGGGCCTCGACGGCTTCCCCGGCAAGATCTTCCACTCCGCCCGCTGGGACCACGACTACGATCTGCGCGGCAAGCGCGTCGCCATGATCGGCACGGGCGCCTCCGCGATCCAGATCGTTCCCGAGATCCAGCCGGTCGTCGGGGGACTCACCCTCTTCCAGCGCACCCCGCCCTGGGTGATGCCCCGGGTCGACCGGGAGATCAGCTCCCTGGAACGCCGGCTGCACCGCGCGCTGCCGTTCACCACGCAGCTGCGCCGCGGATTCCTGTGGGGCATCCGGGAGCTGCAGGTCCAGGCGTTCACCAAGCACCCCGACGAGCTGGGCCTGGTCGAGCGAATGGCCCGGCGCAACATGGCGCGGGCGGTCAAGGACCCGGCGCTGCGGGCCAAGCTGACCCCGGACTACCGCATCGGCTGCAAGCGAATCCTGCTCTCCAACACGTACTACCCGGCGCTCACCCGCCCCAATGTGGAGGTCGTCGCCTCCGGTCTGACCGAGATCCGCGGCTCGACCCTGGTCGCGGCGGACGGCACCGAGGCCGAGGCCGACGCGATCGTCTTCGGCACCGGCTTCCACGTCACGGACATGCCGATCGCCGACCGGGTGGTCGGCTCCGAGGGGCAGACACTCGCCCGGGCCTGGAGCGGCGGCATGAAGGCGCTGCGCGGCGCGACCGCCGCCGGATTCCCCAACTGGATGTCGATCATCGGGCCCAACACCGGTCTCGGGAACTCCTCGATGATCCTCATGATCGAGTCTCAGCTGAACTACATGGCCGACTATCTAAGGCAGTTGGAGGTGCTCGGCGGCCGGGTCGCGCTCGACGCCCGGCCGGGTGCCGTCGACGCCTGGAACGGCAAGGTGCAGGAGCGCATGAAGCGCACCGTGTGGAACACCGGCGGCTGCACCAGCTGGTACCTCGACGCGAGCGGCCGCAACACCACCATCTGGCCGGGTACGACGACGGAGTTCCGCAACGCGACCCGACGGGTCGACCTGGCGGAGTACGAGGTGGTCCGCGCCCCCGGGACGACGGCGGGACCCGGCGAGAGCACCAGCGGGACGCGGACGGAGGCACGCGCATGAGCCGGCCGGCGTATGTCACCAGCGGGCCGTACGCGCCGCCCGCCCCTGCCCGGGAGCTGACCGTCCGCTCCGCCGACGGCGCCCGGTTGCATGTCGAGATCCACGGACCCGAGGACGCGCCCGTCGTGGTCCTCGCCCATGGCTGGACCTGTTCGACCGCCTTCTGGGCGGCACAGATCCGGGACCTGTCCGCCGACCATCGGGTGATCGCCTACGACCAGCGGGGGCACGGGCGCAGTCCCGCGAGCCCGGCGTGCACCACCGAGGCACTCGCCGACGACCTGGAGGCGGTGCTCTCCGCCGCCCTCGCGCCGGGCGAGAAGGCCGTGGTCGTGGGGCACTCCATGGGCGGGATGACGGTGCTGGCCGCGGCAGCGCGCCCCCGCTTCCGGGCGCACACGGCGGCCGTGCTGTTGTGCAGCACCGGGAGTGCGCGCCTGGTCGCCGAGGCTCGGGTGCTTCCGATGCGCGCCGGGCGCGTGCGCACCTGGCTCACGGGGCGCGTCCTGGGCTCCCGCGCCCCGCTCGGACCGGTCACGCCGGTGTCCCTGCGCATCCTCAAGTACGCCACCATGGGCGCCGGTTCGACGCCCGCCATGGTGGAGGCGTGCGCGCGGGTGGTGCACGGCTGCCCCAGCGCGGCGCGCCACGCCTGGTCGCGCGTGCTGGCGGCGCTGGACCTGGAGGGCGGCGCAGGGGAGTTGACGGTCCCGACGGAGGTGCTGGTCGGCACCGCCGACCGGCTCACCCCGCCGGTGCACACGCGGGCCCTGGTCGCCGCCCTGCCCCACTGCGTGGGCAGCACCGAACTGCCGGGGCTCGGCCATATGACTCCGGTGGAGGCACCGGAGCTGGTGACCGGGAAGATCCGAGCCCTCGTCACGACGTACACGGGGAACGCACAGGTCAAGGAGGGTGCATGAGCAGGGTGAGCCTGGAGGGCCGGGTGGCCGTCGTCACCGGCGCCGCGCGGGGCGTCGGCGAACTGCTGGCCCGGAAGCTGTCGGTCCGCGGGGTGCGGGTCGCGCTCGTCGGTCTTGAGGCGGACGCGCTCAAGCAGGTCTCGGAGCGGCTGTACGGGGACAGCGGTCACTGGCACGCCGATGTCACCGACCATGAGGCGATGACACGGGTCGCGGGGGAGGTGAAGGAGCGGTTCGGGAAGATCGACATCGTGGTCGCCAATGCCGGTGTGGCGAACGGCGGGCCGTTCGCCGCCTCCGATCCCGAGGCCTGGCGGCGCGTGATCGAGGTCAATCTCATCGGCTCGGCGGTGACGGCCCGCGCGTTTCTGCCGGCGCTGATCGAGAGCCGTGGCTATCTGCTCCAGATCGCCTCGCTCGCGGCGATCACGCCTGCGCCGATGATGACGGCCTACTGCGCGTCCAAGTCGGGTGTGGAGGCGTACGCACACAGTCTGCGCGCCGAGGTCGCGCACCATGGTGTGGGGATCGGGGTCGGGTATCTGTCCTGGACCGACACGGACATGGTCCGGGGCGCCGACCGGGACGACGTGATGCGGGAGTTGCGGCAGCGGCTTCCGTGGCCGGCCGGCAAGACCTATCCGCTCGGCCCGGCGGTGGAACGGATCGTGGCCGGGATCGAACGGCGCTCCAGCCATGTCTACGGGCAGGCGTGGCTGCGCGGGATGCAGGCGGTGCGCGGGTATCTGCCCGGGCTCGTCGCCACGGTGGGACAGCGGGAGATGCGGCGGTTCGAGCCCCGGCTCAAGGCGGTGCGCACGGGGCTGGTGGGGGCCGGCGGGGAGGCCGATGAGCAGCAGCGCCATACGCTGCGTAACTGATCGAAATGCGTGCTTTGTCGGTGCGTGTCAGTCTGGTCGAGCCCGATCCCCTCACCCACTACGGGAGTGAACCCTCATGGGCATGAAGGACCAGTTCCAGGACAAGGCCGAGCAGATGAAGCAGCAGGCCAAGCAGAAGGCGCAGCAGACCAAGCAGCAGGCGCAGCAGCGGGGCGAGCAGGCGCAGCAGCGTGGGCAGCAGGCGCAGCAGCGCGGCCAGCAGGCCCAGGAGCGCGGCCGGCAGGCCCAGGAGCGCGGCCGGCAGCGCGAAGAGGACACGCGACGGCTCCAGGACGAGGCGGAGGACCGCCTCAACCAGGACTACGACATGTAGTTCGCCGCCCGGCCTTGACCCCGCGTGGGGCGTCCCCTCTGGAGGGCGCCCCACGCCGGTGCGCGGCTAACCCTCTGTCCGTGGCGGCAGTTTCGGGCGGGTCCGGTCCGGGACGTCGCTGTAGTCCGGCGGTTCGGCCGCCGGTTGCGTGCGCAGCAGTTCCAGGGCCAGTTCCACCGCGTCGCTCAGCTGCTTGTGCCGGCCCTCCGCCCAGTCCAGCGGGGTGCGCGGGATCTCCAGGTCGGGGGCGACACCGTGGTTCTCGACCGACCAGCCGTACGCGTTGAACCAGGCCGCGTTCATCGGGACCGTGATCACCGTGCCGTCGCCCAGACGGTGCCGGCCCGTCATGCCCACCACACCGCCCCAAGTGCGCTGGCCCACCACCGGGCCGAGCTTCAACTGCTTGATCGCAGCTGTGATCATGTCGCCGTCGGAAGCCGTGGCCTCGTCGGCCAGCGCCACGATCGGCCCGCGCGGCGCGTTCGAGGTGTACGACACCGGCTGGGCGTTGCGGGTCAGGTCCCAGCCCAGGATCTTGCGCGTCAGCTTCTCGATGACCAGTTCGCTGATGTGGCCGCCCGCGTTGCCCCGTACGTCCACGATCAGCGCCGGCAGCGAGACCTCCATCCGCAGATCCCGGTTGAACTGCGCCCAGCCCGATCCCCCCATGTCGGGGATGTGCAGATAGCCGCAGCGACCGCCGCTCAACTCGCGTACGACCGACCGGCGTTTGGCCACCCAGTCCTGATAGCGCAACGGCCGTTCGTCGACCAGCGCGATCACGGCGACCCTGCGCGGCCGTCCCCCGCCCTCGGTCGGCCGGAACGTCAGCTCTACCGTCGTGCCGCCCGCGCCCGCCAGCAGCGGATACGGTCCCGTCAGCGGATCCACCGGCCGCCCGTCCACATGGGTCAGGACGGCCCCCTCCCGGATCCCCATGCCCGCCAGCGGCGAGCGCGCCTTGGAGTCCGAGGACTCGCCCGGCAGGATCCTCTTCACCACCCAATGGTCCTCGCGCCGTACGAAGTTGGCGCCGAGCAGCCCCTGGTAGCGCTGGTAGTGCGCCGGACCCTCGTTGCGGCGGGCCGGTGACACATAGGCGTGGGACGTGCCCAGCTCGCCCAGCACCTCGCGCAGCAGATCCGCGAAGTCGTCCGGGGAGGCGACCCGTTCGACCAGCGGACGGTACTGCTCCAGGATCGCGTCCCAGTCGATCCCGCACATGTCCGGTTCCCAGAAGTACGCCCGGATGATCCGGCCCGCCTCCGCGTACGCCTGCCGCCACTCCGCCCCGGGGTCCACCTCGTGCATGATCCGGCGCGCGTCGATCCAGACCGTCGTGTCGCTGTCACCGGGCTCGGTCGAGGGGACCGCACGCAGCTCGCCCTCGTCGACGATCACCAGCCGCGTCCCGTCCCCGCTCACCGCGTACCAGTCCAGATGGCCGACCAGTTCGGACTTCTTCGCCTTGCTGATGGTGAAGTGCTCCAGGGTGGGCCGGCCGGAGACGTCGTCCGGGTTCAGGAAGGTCTCGCCGAGCGCGCCCGAGATCGGCCAGCGCAGCCAGACCAGGCCCCCGCCCGCGACCGGGTACAGCGAGGAGTACTTGGACGCCGGGACCGGGAACGGGGTCACCCGGCTCGCCAGGCCCTCGACCTCGACGGTCACCACCCCGTCGCCCTCCTCTTCCTCCAGCGGGTCGAGGCCGCCGGCCGCGGGACGTCCCTCCGGGTTCAGCGCGAAGGGGGAGGGGATCGCCGAGGACAGCGGAACCAGATACGGGCGGCAGCCGAGCGGGAAGGACAGGTCGCCGGTGTGCACGTCGTACACCGGGTCGAAGCCGCGCCAGGACAGGAACGCCAGATAGCGGCCGTCGCGGGTGAAGACCGGGTTCTCGTCCTCGAAGCGGCCGTTGGTGACGTCGACGACGAGCCGGTCCTGGATCCGCGCCATCTTGATCTGCCTCAGCGACCGGCCGATCCACGGGTGCGACCACGTCAGCCAGGCCCCGTCCGGGGAGAACGCCAGGTCCCGGACCGGGCCGTTGACCGACCGGATCAGCTCGGTGACCGTGCCGCCCGTCGCCGCCGCGGTCTCTTGCGGCGCGGCGTCCTCGGCTGCTTGCTGTGCTTCTTCGGCTTTCTGGGCCGCAGCTGCTTCCTGGGGCTGGTCGGCGTCCTGGTCCTCAGTTGCCTTCTGGGGCTGGTCGGCTTTCTGGGCCTCAGCTGCTTTCCGGGCCTCGTCGGCACCCTGGGCCTCAGCTGCTTTCCGGGCCTCGTCGGCACCCTGGTCCTCAGCTGCTCCCTCGGCCTCGTCGGCACCCTGGTCCTCAGCTGCTCCCTCGGCCTCTTCGGCCCTTGAGGCTTCCGTCGTCCCGACGGCCTCCTCCTCCGGTTCCGCCGTGTCGACGAGCAGGAGTCGTCCGTCGTTGGAGGCGATCGCGAGCCGCTCGCCCTGCGGGTCGGCCACCATCTCCTGGACCCGGCCCAGTTGTCCGCAGGCCAGCCGACGCGGTGCGCGGTCGCCAGAGGCCCGCGGCAGATACACGATCTCGATCGCGTCCTCGCCCTCCGCGTCGGTGACGTAGGCGACCTGCCCGGCGTCGCCCAGCATCTCCGGCAGCCGTACCCGGACGCCGGGGATGTCCGTGATCGTACGGGCCGGGCCGTCGCGGTGGGTGAGCCAGTACAGACTGCCGCGGACGACGACCGCGCTGGCCCGCCCGGTCTCGTCCACCGCGATGCCGTCCACGTGCTGGGTGGCCGGCACCTGGTACGTGCGGCGCCCCGCGCGCGGTCCGCCCAGGCGTATCTCCAGGCGGTGGGGGACCGAGTCGGGGGACAGGTCGTCGACGATCCACAGGTCGCCCGCGCACTGGTACACCACCCGTGTACCGTCGCTGGACGCGTGCCGGGCGTAGAAGGCGTCGTGGTCGGTGTGGCGTCGCAGGTCGGAGCCGTCGTAGGCGCACGAGTACAGGTTTCCGATGCCCTCGTGGTCGGAGAGGAACGCGATCCGTCCGCCCACGAACATCGGGGAGTCGAGATGGCCGTCGAGGTCGGCGAGCAGCCGCTGCCCGTGCAGCCAGAGCCGGCCCGTCGCGCCGCCCCGGTAGCGCTTCCAGGACACCGGTTCGTGGGGCGCGGCGCCGGTGAGCAGCAGGGTCATGTGTTCGCCCGCCACGTTGGCGACGGCGATGTCGGAGACCGGGCCCCAGGGGAGCTTGCCGCCCGGGTCACCGTCGGTGGGGACCTTGTAGGCCCAGGTGAAATGAGTGAAGGGCTCGCCGTGCGAGGCGACGGCGAGGATGTCGGAGTGGCCGTCCGGTTCGGGGGGTGTCCAGCCGCAGACCCGGGTGTCGGAGTTGCCCCAGTAGGTGAGCCGGCGGCTGGGACCGCCGTCCACCGGGGTCAGATGGATCTCCGGGACCAGACTGCGCCAGCTCGTGTACGCGATGCGGTGGCCGTCGGGTGAGAAGCGGGGATGGCCGATCTTCGTGCGGTCGACGGTCAGCCGCCAGGCCCGGCCGGACCCCTCCAGCGGGGCCACCCACAGGTCGTCCTCGGCGACGAAGCAGAGCCGGTCGCCGTGCAGGTGCGGGAAGCGCAGGTAGCCGGGGGTGTTCTCGTGCACGTCGCTCGTGTCGGTCACCTACTCATGCTTTTCCTGCCGACGGGCTGCGGCAACTTGTAGGCCGTTCAGGTGGTCGCGGCGCGCGCCGTGCCGATGCCCGGGCGTGCGCCCTTGCGCGTATCCACGGCCCTTTGCGCGCCGTGGGCGCCCCTGCCGGCGCGTCCTGCCCGCGCACCGGTTGAGCGCCCGGCCCGTGATTCAGGACACGTACGAAACGGTTTCGTTTCGTTGGTGGCACGGGGTATCTTCGTAGTGGTACGAAACCGTGTCGTTCGAAGCGTTGTCGCTTCGGACGCGGAGCAGGAAGGTGAGCCGTATGACTGAGATCGCGACGGCGCGGCGCAGTCGGATCACCCCCGAGCGCGAGGCCGAGTTGTACGAGGCCGTGCTCGAACTGCTCCGGGAAGTCGGCTACGACGCCCTGACCATGGACGCCGTGGCCGCCCGTACCCGGTCCAGCAAGGCCACCCTCTACCGCCAGTGGGGCGGCAAGGCCGAACTGGTCGTCAAGGCCCTCCGGCACGGCAAGCCCAGCCGTATCGGTGAGATCGACACCGGTTCGCTCCGGGGTGACCTGCACGCCCTGGTGACGCACGAGGACGACTGCACGATGGAGCAGAACTCGGCCCTGATGCGGGGCGTCGCCATGGCCATGCACCACAACGACGATCTGCGCCAGGCGTTCCGGGAGCAGCTGATCGAACCCGAGATGACGACGTTCCAGCAGGTGCTGCAACGCGCCGTCGACCGGGGTGAGATCCGTCCGGACTGTCCCGCACTGGACTTTCTGGTGCACATGCTGGTCGGCGGCTTCGCCACCCGCGCGCTGATCGAGAATCAGCCGCCGACCCGGGCCTTCCTCACGTCGTATCTCGACGCCGTGGTCCTCCCCGCCCTCGGCGTGCCCACCACCTGACCAGACCTCACCAGTCCCCCCAGTAAGCCCCTACCTGACGTCACCGCTCACGTCGTCGGGCTGATCACCCCTGCCCTGAACACCCCACGACCTGACCGGGAGTACCTCCTCGTGGCCACGTTTCTCTATCGACTAGGCCGACTGGCCTTCCGGCGACGGCATTTCGTCGCCCTGATCTGGGTGGCGCTGCTGACGCTGGCGGGTGTCGGCGCCGCCAGCGCCCCCGTAGCGGGCTCCTCCTCCTTCTCCATCCCCGGCACCGAGGCCCAGAAGGCCTTCGACCTGCTGGAGCAGCGCTTCCCCGGGATGAGCGCCGACGGGGCGACCGCACGGGTCGTCTTCAAGGCGCCGGGCGGCGAGAAGGTGACGGCGAAGGACAACAAGGCGGTCGTCGAGAAGACCGTCAGGGAACTGCGCGACGGTTCCGAGGTCGTCTCCGTCGCCGACCCGTTCGTCGCACACGCCGTCAGCAAGGACGGCACCATCGCCTATGCCCAGGTGAAGTACAAGGTCTCCGGCATGGAGCTGAAGGACGCCTCCAAGGACGCCCTGAAGCAGGCCGCGCAGGGCGCGCGGCAGGGCGGGCTGACCGTCGAGGTCGGCGGTGACGCGCTGCAGGCCGTACCGGAGACCGGAGCGACCGAGGTCATCGGCATAGCGATCGCGGCGGTCGTCCTCGTCATCACCTTCGGCTCGCTGGTGGCGGCCGGACTGCCCTTGCTGACCGCCCTGGTCGGCGTCGGCATCGGCGTCTCCACGATCACCGCCCTGGCGAGCGCCCTGGACCTGGGCTCGACGACCTCCACCCTGGCGATGATGATCGGCCTCGCGGTCGGCATCGACTACGCGCTGTTCATCGTCTCCCGCTACCGCGCGGAGCTGGCCGAGGGCCGCGAGCGCGAGGAGGCGGCGGGCCGCGCGGTCGGCACGGCGGGCTCGGCGGTGGTCTTCGCGGGTCTGACGGTCGTGATCGCGCTGGTGGGTCTGGCGGTCGTCAACATCCCGATGCTGACGAAGATGGGCGTCGCCGCGGCGGGCACGGTCGCCATCGCGGTCCTGATCGCGCTGACGATGATCCCGGCGCTGCTGGGCTACGCGGGCCGCAAGGTCAAGCCGACGGGCGAGAAGAGCAGGCTGCTGGGCGGGGGCCGGGCCGCCGCCCGCCAGGACCGCCCGAACATGGGCACGCGCTGGGCGAGCCTCGTCGTGCGCCGTCCGCTGCCGGTCCTGCTGCTGGGTGTCGTGGCGCTCGGTGCCGCGGCCGTGCCCGCGTCCAAGCTGCAACTGGGGCTGCCGGACGACGGTTCGCAGCCGACGTCCACGACCCAGCGCCGGGCGTACGACCTGCTCTCCGAGGGCTTCGGCCCCGGCTTCAACGGGCCGCTGATGGTCGTGGTCGACGCGAAGGCGAGCGACCACCCGAAGTCGGCCGTCACCCAGGTGACCGACGACATCAAGGGCATGAAGGACGTCGTCACGGTGACGCCGGCGACGTACAACAAGTCCGGTGACACCGCGATGATCACCGTGATCCCCGGCTCGAAGCCGTCCTCCACCACCACGGAGGACCTGGTGCACGGCATCCGGGACGCGGGCGCGGGCATCAAGGCGGACACCGACGCGAAGCTGCTGGTCACGGGCTCGACGGCGATGAACATCGACGTCTCGCAGAAGCTGAACGACGCACTGCTGCCGTATCTGGCGCTGGTGGTGGGGCTCGCCTTCCTCCTCCTGATCGTGGTCTTCCGCTCGATCCTGGTCCCACTGAAGGCGGCGCTCGGCTTCCTGCTCTCGGTGACGGCGGCGCTCGGCGCGGTGGTCGCGGTCTTCCAGTGGGGCTGGCTGTCCGGCCTGATGGGCGTCGAGGAGACCGGCCCGATCATGTCGATGATGCCGATCTTCATGGTGGGCGTGGTCTTCGGTCTGGCGATGGACTACGAGGTCTTCCTGGTGACCCGGATGCGGGAGGCCTACGTCCACGGGGAGACTCCCGGGCAGGCGATCGTGACCGGCTTCAAGCACGGTGCCCGGGTCGTCACCGCGGCCGCGGTGATCATGATCGCCGTCTTCTCCGGCTTCATCGGCTCCAGCGAGTCGATGATCAAGATGATCGGCTTCGGCCTCGCGATCGCGGTCTTCTTCGACGCGTTCGTGGTCCGTATGGCGCTCGTCCCGGCGGTTCTGGCGCTCCTCGGCCGCAGGGCCTGGTGGCTGCCGAAGTGGCTGGACCGTGTCCTGCCCGACGTGGACGTCGAGGGCGAGGGACTGCGCACCCGGGCCGACGCCGGCCGCCGGGACCCGGACTCGGACCAGGACCGCGAGCTGGTGCGGGTCTGATCACCGGTCCCTGAAGGGGATCAGCCGGCCTCCGGACACCAACAGGGCGCCCCATCACCGGGTGGGGCGCCCTGCCGCGCACACCGGGCGGCGATCGGCGCCGGTCCTTTCGGCCCTGCCGGTGACGGGCCTGTTCGGGCGGGTCTGTTCAGTGGACCGAGGTGGTGCCCGCCAGATAGGTCCGTTGCAGGAAGTGCACCAGTTCCTTGGACTCGAACTGGACCACCTCGACCCCTCGGGCCGAGTGCAGTTCCATCACCGCCTGGACCCGGCCGCACGGCCAGATGCGGACGTCGCCGCGGCCCGCCGGGGCGCGCAGCCCCTTCTCCAGGAGGTCCCGGGAGAAGGCCCACTCATGGGGGCCGGGGAGGCCGACATGGACGGAGGGGTCATGGTCCGGGTCGTAGCGCAGGATCACGGGGACCGCGTCCGGCGCTTCCGGGGAGTCGGTGACGACATGGGCTCGTGCGTACTGTTCCACGACGGACATCGGACCGCTCCTCACGCTGAGTCACCTGAGCACAATCTGCGCATCCGCTTCCTCTCCAATGTTGCATAACGGGACAAAAGAGGCATTTGTCGTCTGTGCATGACTTCAGCCTGCCCCAAGTTCTTGCAATGCATTCGCAATAAGCGGGTATTCGCCGAGCGTGCATGTGCCCGACGGATTCATCAGCGCGCCCACTTCCGCCGCGACCGGCGTCCTCGCCGCAGGTGCCCTGGCGGTCAGCCTCAGGGGCGCCCGGCGCGAACTCGACGAACGGACCGCCCCCCTGGCCGGCCTGGTGGCCGCCTTCATCTTCGCCGTGCAGATGCTGAACTTCCCGGTCGCCGCGGGCACCAGCGGTCATCTGCTGGGCGGGGCGCTCGCCGCCATCCTGGTGGGGCCGTTCACCGGCATCCTGTGTGTCTCCGTCGTCCTGCTCATGCAGGGCGTCCTCTTCGCCGACGGCGGGCTCACCGCCCTGGGCGTCAACATCACCGACATGGCCCTCGTGACGACGGTCGTGGCCTACGCCGTCTTCCGCGGGCTGGTCAGGATCCTGCCCGCCACCCGTCGCTCGGTCACCGTCGCCTCCTTCCTCGCGGCCCTCGTCTCCGTCCCGGCCGCCTCTGTCGCGTTCACGCTGATCTACGCGGTCGGCGGCACCACCGATGTCTCGATCGGCAAGGTCGCCACCGCGATGATCGGGGTCCACGTCCTCATCGGCATCGGTGAGGCCGCCATCACCGCCCTCACGGTCGGGGCGGTCATCGCCGTACGGCCCGACCTCGTGTACGGGCCCGGGGTCTGGGGCGGCGCCTCAAGCTGCGGGTCGGCGGCGAACTGGTCGACGCGCCCGCCCCCGTCGCCGCCCATCCCCAGGCTCTCGGCTCCGCGCGAGCAGGGAGCCACCCCCGCCACCGCAAACCGTGGATCTCCGGTCTGGTCGCCTCCCTCGTCCTCGCCGGCTTCGTCAGCTTCTACGCCTCCGCCAGCCCCGACGGCCTGGAGAAGGCCGCCGCCGACCACGGCATCGACAAGAAGGCCGAGCGGCACGCGAGCGCCGACTCCCCGCTCGCCGACTACTCCGTCAAGGACGTCGGCGACGCCCGCCTCTCCGGCGGCCTCGCGGGCGTGATCGGTGTCGGGGTCACCGTGCTCGCCGGCAGCGCGGTCTTCTGGGCGGTCCGCAGGCGCCGGGACGGCGAACCCGCCGAGGCCCGCTGACCATGGGGGCAGGTCATACGCACCGGCTCTACCGGCACGCGCACTCGCCCGTGCACGCCCTTCCGCCGCACACCAAGCTCGCCGCCGTCTTCGCGTTCGTGGTGGTCGTGGTGTCGACGCCGCGCGAGGCCGTCTGGGTGTTCGCGCTGTACGCCGTGCTGCTCGGCCTCGTCGCCCGGGCGGCCCGGGCCCGGGCGGGTTTCTGCTGCGGCGGCTGCTGATCGAGATCCCGTTCGTCGCCTTCGCCGTGCTCATGCCGTTCGTGGTCGAGGGCGAGCGCGTCGACGTCCTCGGTTTCTCGCTGAGCGTCAGCGGCCTGTGGGGGCCTGGAACGTGCTCGCCAAGGGCACCCTCGGCGTCGCCGCCTCCGTGCTGCTCGCCGCCGCCACCGAACTGCGCGAACTGCTCCTCGGGCTGCAGCGGCTCAGACTCCCGCCGCTCCTCGTGCAGATCGCGTCCTTCATGATCCGCTACGGCGATGTGATCACCGACGAGATGCGGCGGATGCGGATCGCCCGGGAGTCGCGCGGCTTCGAGGCGAGGGGCATGCGGCACTGGGCGGTGCTGGCCAAGTCCGCGGGGGCGCTCTTCATCCGCTCCTACGAGCGCGGCGAGCGCGTGCATCTGGCGATGGTCAGCCGTGGCTACGCGGGGTCCATGCCGGTCATCGACGAGGTGACCGCGTCCCGCGCCCAGTGGTCCCGTGCCCTCGCCCTGCCCTTCGCCGCCCTCGTCGTCTGCCTGCTGGGACGGACCCTGTGACACCTTCGCTGGAAGTGGCCGGACTGGCCTTCGCGTACCCCGACGGGCACCAGGCCCTCTTCGGGATCGACCTCTCGATCGCCCGCGGCGAGCGGGTCGCGCTGCTCGGGCCGAACGGCGCCGGGAAGACCACGCTCGTCCTGCACCTCAACGGCATCCTGACCGCCGGCGCGGGCTCGGTGACGGTCGCCGGGCTGCCCGTCGGCAAGCACCACATGGCCGAGATCCGCCGCAAGGTCGGCATCGTCTTCCAGGACCCGGACGATCAGCTCTTCATGCCCACGGTCCGCGAGGACGTGGCCTTCGGGCCCGCGACGGCCGGGCTGAAGGGCGCGGAACTCGACGCCCGTGTCGACCGGGCCCTCGCACAGGTCGGCATGGCGGACTTCAAGGACCGTCCGCCGCACCACCTCTCCTTCGGCCAGCGCCGCCGGGTGGCGGTGGCGACGGTCCTCGCCATGGAGCCGGAGATCCTCGTCCTGGACGAGCCGTCGTGGAACCTGGATCCCGCCTCACGGCGCGAACTCGCCGACATCCTGCGGTCGTTGGACGTCACGGTCCTCATGGTCACGCACGATCTGCCGTACGCGCTGGAGCTGTGCCCGCGCTCCCTGATCCTCAGCGAGGGTGCGATCGCGGCGGACGGGCGGACGGGCGCGCTGCTCGCCGACGACGCGCTCATGCGGGCCCACCGGCTGGAGCTGCCCTTCGGATTCGATCCCCGATCCGTCCCGACGGGCGCGGACCGTCCGTGACAATGGGCGGATGACGAACGAGGACCATCGGAGCGAGGGCTCGTTGCTGCTGGACGAGCAGCTGTGCTTCGCGCTGTACGCGGCGCAGCGCGCGGTCACGGCCGCGTACCGTCCGCTCCTCGAGGAACTCGGTCTCACCTACCCCCAGTACCTGGTGCTGCTGGTGCTCTGGGAGCGCGGTCAGACCACGGTCAAGGAGCTGGCCGGGGCCCTGCGGCTCGACTTCGGCACCGTGTCCCCGCTGCTCAAGCGGCTTCAGTCGGCGGGTCTGGTACGGCGTGAGCGCTCGGCGCGCGACGAGCGTTCGGTGCTTGTCGCCCTCACCGGACGCGGCGAACAGCTCAGGGAGCGCGCCGAGTCCGTGCCCGGCGCGCTGCTGGCGGCGTCCGGACTCGGCGACCCTGACGTGGTCCGGCTGCGCGAGGAGCTGTGGCGGCTGGCGGAGAGTGCGGAGGGCGCCGCGGGCCGCACCCGCTGACCTGGCGTTCCGGGCCTTCTCCGGGGCTTTCCCCGCGGGGTCCCCCGGGCCTCGGCGTGCCCCGTTCCGGGGCGTGTGACGTATCCGCCCCCCTGCGCACACGGTCCGCCTACCGGCGAGTTACCTTGTGCACGATGTACTTGCACACGTTTGTGTTGTCCGTCGTTGTTCCCGCTCCGGGGGAGGTCCTGCCGTGATCGAAGGTGCCGCCGTCGACACCCGCCCTACGAAGATCATGTACGTTGCCGAGGCCACCGCGCACGGCGGCCGGGAAGGCTATGTCACCAGCCAGGACGGGCAGATCGAGCTACGGGTCGCGATGCCGCCGCAGATGGGCGGCGACGGCAACGGCACCAATCCCGAGCAGTTGTTCGCGGCGGGCTACAGCGCCTGCTTCCACAACGCGCTGATCCTCGTCGGCAACCGCGCCGGCTACGACCTGTCCGGCTCGACGGTCGCCGCCAAGGTCGGCATCGGCCCCAACAAGCAGCGCGGCTACGGACTCGCGGTCGCGCTCAGCGTCTCGCTGCCCGTGCTCGACCAGGAGGTCGCGGCGCAGCTCGTGGACGCGGCCCATGAGGTCTGCCCGTACTCGAACGCCACCCGCGGCAACATCGACGTCTCGATTGTGCTGGGCTGACGCCTGGGGGCGAGGAATCGAAGGCCGCATGCCCTTGTTTCACTGACTGTCGCAGGCGAGTGAACGACGAGAAGGGCGTGCGAACGTGGACGTGGACGTGAACGGCGTGGTGGCCGAGGGCTTCGAGCCGGTCAGGGACGCGTTCGTACGGAACTTCGAGATGCTGGGGGAGCGCGGGGCGGCGGTGGCCGTGTACCGCGACGGGCGCAAGGTCGTGGACCTGTGGGGCGGCACCCGGGACGTCGACGGCACGCGGCCCTGGGAGCGGGACACCGCGCAGATCGTGCGCTCGGCCACCAAGGGAGTCGCCGCGGCCGTCCTGCTGATGCTGGCCGAGCGCGGGGAACTGGACCTGGACGCGCCGATCGGCGCCTACTGGCCGGAGTTCAAGGCGCGGGGCAAGGAGCACGCGCTGGTGCGGCATGTGCTGGCGCACCGCGCCGGGGTACCGGCGCTCGACCGCACGCTCACGCCCGCCGAGGCCGCCGACCCGGATCACGCCGCCGCCGTGCTGGCCGCTCAGGTCCCTGCCTGGGAGCCCGGCACGGACCACGGCTACCACGCGCAGACGTACAGCTGGCTGACGGGCGAGCTGGTGCGGCGGACCACCGGCCGTTCGATCGGCGAGTGGATCGCCGCCGAGATCGCCGGACCGCTGGGCCTGGACCTGTGGGTGGGCCTGCCCGAGGCGCAGGCGCACCGGGTGGGGCGGGTCGGTCCCGTTCAGGCGCCGGCGCAGGACGGCGCGCTGCGCGCCCGCCCCAAGCGCGCGGTCGCCGAGGCGTACGCCGACCCCATGAGCCTCACCTGCCGCGCCTTCGCCGCCATCACCCCGCAGCCCGACGAGAACGACCCCGCCTACCGTGCGGCGGTCCTGCCCGCGTCGAACGGCATAGCGACGGCGGACGGTCTCGCGCGCTTCTACGCGGCGCTGAACGGCGGGGTCGACGGGATACGGCTGTTCGCGCCCGAGACGAGGGAACGGGCCCGCACGGAGGCGTCGGCGGGCCCCGACCGGGTGCTGGTGGTCACCACCCGCTTCGGCCTCGGCTACATGCTGCACGGCAGCGCGTCACCGCTGCTCGGCCCCGGCTCCTTCGGCCACCCGGGCCGCGGCGGGGCGCTCGGCCTCGCGGACCCGGAGTCGGGCATCGCCTTCGGCTATGTCACCAACGGCTTCCGCAAGAGCGTGACGGCGGACCCGAGGGCCCAGGCACTGGTCCGCGCGGTGCGCACCTCGCTGGCGTAGACGGCGTGGACGACGGTCCGGGGTGTGCGCGGGGCAGGACGCGGCGACGCCCGGACGCGGGGTCGCGCACGGGCATCGCCCGGGGATTTCAGTGCGTCAGCGGGCGGGAGCTTCTGCCCGACGCCTCGTCGATCTCCTCGTGCGCCTTGGTGAGGAGCTGCATCGCCAGCTCGTTCAGTGCGCGCGCGCCCGCGATCTCCTCCCCGACACGGGGCTGATTGGAGTCGGTGTGGTGGCGGCTGGCGTACCCGCGGGACCGTACCTCGTTCCCGTCGGGAAGCCGCACGAGTGCCGCCGCCCGCGTCCGCTCGTCGTCCTCCTCGAATTCCAGCTCGACATGCCATCCCACTGCGGTGTGCATCATGACGATCACCTCCGGAACCACTGATTCCAGAGTGCTCCTCCTCGCCCTCGGACGCACGGTCTGAGCGGGCCCGGCACCGCGCCGGCACCCGGCTCACGCCTGGTCGTTGTCCTTCAACTCGCCCCAGCCGTGCCACCGGTCGACCTCGATCCAGGCACTGACACGGCCTCGGTCCCGCCTCGGGTAGGGCTTGCCGATGTAGTGCCGGGAGACGCGGTCGATGTCGGCGAGGCCCTCGTCGTCGTACATCTCCGTGACCCGGCCGATGAGCGTGACATGCGTGTACCAGTCGTTCTCGTCGAGGACCGTGAGGGTGACGCGCGGGTCCCGGCGCAGATGCTTCAGACGGACCCGGCCCTCGTCCATGTTGACGAGCACGCGGCCGTCCTCCCACAGGTACCAGGTGGCGGTGGAGACGGGTGCGCCGTCCGCGCGCAGGGTGGCGATGACGCTGTGGTTGGGGCGCCGCAGCAGTTCGACGGCCTCCGCGGGAAGGGGCGGTTCGGACATGGGACTCCTCGGCTTCGGGGACGGGGGTGTGGTCGGGGGGGAGGGGACTGCGGTCAGGAACGGGGGGCGTCGTCGAAGCTGGCGAAGTAGGCGGCGGCCATGTCCTTGTCCGCGTGACCCTGCTCGGCCGCGCGACGCATCCGTTCGGCGGTCGCGGCGGCCACGTCGAGGCGGACGCCGTTGGCCTCCCCGGCTTGGACGATCAGGCGGGCGTCCTTCTCCGCGGTCGTCACCGCGAAACTGGCCGGGGTGAGCTTGTCGTCGAGGACCGCTTCGGCCTTGGCGCGGAGATAGCCCATGTCGAGCGGGCCGCCGCCGATGAGATCGAAGAAGCTCCCCGGGTCCACGCCCAGGGCCCGGGCCAGGGCCAGTACCTCACCGCCCGCCGCGGTCACCGCGAGGACCCAGCTGTTGGTCACCAGCTTCAGGCGGGTGGCCCCGGCCTCGGCACCGTTCTCGCCGATCCACATCGTGCGGGCGCCGACCGCGTCGAAGACGGGCGCGACCGTGTCCCGGCCCTCCGCGGGGCCCGCGGCCAGCACGGTCAGCTGTCCCGCTTCCGCGGGCTGGCGGGTGCCGAGCACCGGGGCGTCGTAGAACACCAGACCGTGCTCCTGGGCGAAGCCGGCCAGTTCGCCGACGGAGTCGAGGCCCACCGTCGTCGACTGGGCCCAGACGGCGCCGGGGCGCAGGGCGGGGGCGGCCTCGCGCATCACCTGAAGGACCGCGGGGCCGTCGTAGAGCATGGTCAGGACGACATCCGCGCCCTGCACGGCCTCGGCGGGCGTGTGGACGACCTGCGCGCCGTCGGCGGCCAGCGGCTCGGCCTTGGCGCGGGTCCGGTTCCAGGCGCGGACGGTGTGTCCGGCGCGGGCGATGTTACGGGCCATCGCGGCCCCCATGATCCCGGTGCCCAGGACGCTCACGGTGAGCTTGTCTGTCATGACCTCAACTTCCTGATCCGTACGGTGGATACTGCGGCTCAGCATGCTCGTTCAGCCGCCAACCTTCCCGGCGGCGGCGCGGACAAGCCCGTCGAGCCAGGCCTGATGGCCGTTGAGCATCGGGCCGGGGGCCCGCGTGGCCGGCTCCGCGGCCGGCCGACGGAAGCGGACGCCGTCCTTCAGCTCGGGGCCGTCGCCGTCCGGGAAGGAGATGCCGGCGACGTTGTCGTAGTACGACTCCCCCCGGGAGGTGTCCACGAGGTGCGGCCAGACCTCGGTGGCGCCGAGGCCCCGGACGATCACCTCGTTGGAGACGAAGTTGTCGCCGGTGCCCGGCAGATAGCGCTCGGGCCACTCGATCGCGTTCTGGGTGGTCATGGTCGGGGTCCCTTCCTCTGGCTGCATCGTCGGACGCGGTGTGTGCCGTCGCCACTCGGCGACGCGTCGACGGGAGGAGCGCTGTCATCGGGAAACCAATAGAAGCGCCGGGACTGCCATCGGACCTTCGATGCCGCACAGGGCTAGGCTGACCGTATGGGAAAGCGGACGTCCGACGGGGGCGAGGCGGTGGCCGACAGCGGCAGGCAGCTTCCGGCACCCGCCGACCTCAACCTGCTGCGCACTTTCCTCGCCGTCTATCGCTCCGGCTCCCTCACGGCGGCGGCACCCCTGCTCGGGCTCTCCCAGCCGACCGTGACCGCCCAGATCCGCACCCTGGAACAGCAGTCGGGACGTGTGCTGTTCACCCGGCTTCCTCGTGGCGTCGAGCCGACCCCCTACGCCCACGAACTGGCCGGGCAGGTCGCGGCACCGCTCGATGCGCTCGCCTCCCTCGCAGGCGGCAGCGGCCCGCTCTTTGGACACACCGCCCCCGTGCACCTCGCCGGTCCCTCGGAGCTGCTGTGCGTCCGGGTGCTGCCCGCGCTGGTCCCGCTCGTCGCCGACGGTGTGCAACTGCGCGTCGTGCAGGGGCTGACGGAACCGCTCCTGGAGGACCTGCGCGCCGGGCAGCACGATCTGGTGATCGCGACCCGGCGGCCCCGCGGCCGTGGCCTGCCCTCGGTGCCGCTCGCGGACGAGGAGTACGTGCTCGTCGCGGCGCCCGGACGGGTGGGGCGCGGCAGGCAGAACACGACACCCGAGGACCTGTGCGCCGCGCTCCGGGACGTGCCGCTGGTCGCCTACGCGGAGGATCTGCCCATCGTGCGCCGCTACTGGCGGACGGCCCTCGGCAGACAGCTCACCGTCCGCCCCTCGGTGACCGTGCCCAACCTGTACGCCGTGCTGTCGGCGGTCAACGCGGGCGCCGGCTACAGCGTGCTGCCCCGCTCCCTGTGCCAGGAGCACCTGGACTCGGGGCGCCTCGCCCTGCTCCACGGCCCGGAGGAACCCCCGCTCAACACCCTGTTCCTCGTACAGCGCCCGGGCGCCGAGGCCAACCCAGACGTGGTGCGTGTGCGGGAGGCCCTGCGCGGCGCGGCCCGCGCCTGGTGAGGGCCCAGCCGGACACAGGGCAGCAAAGGGCCCCCGGCCGGCGGTGACGCCGACCGGGGGCTCCTTGACGCGATGAGGTCACGTCAGCCGTCGGACTCCGACGACGGGATGTAGGCGCCCGGCACGTCGTTCGGCGCGTAGATCTTGCTCTCGCCGGGGTACGGCCGGGTCCAGTTGTGCGTCTGGTACCAGGTGAAGCGGTTCATCTGCGCGGGGTTCGCGTAGTCGGGCACGGCGTTCGGTCCGGTCAGCCGCTGGTGCGACTCCCAGGCCTTCCACTGCGCCGCGACCTTCTGCTCGGCCGCCGGCACCTTCGCGGACGTCGGCGCGGGCGCCGCCTTGGCGTCCTGCGGCGCCGGGGTGTCCGCGCCGCAGGAGGGCTGGGGGCTCACGCCGAGGGTCAGCGAGGTCCGGTTGGGCACCGCCGTGAACGGCGTGTTGTCCGCGCGCCCGGTGAACGCGCCGAACATGGGGGTGGCCGCGCTGTCCTTCTGGTTCATCGGGTGGATCCCGAGGATCTGCTCGACGGTGCGGATCATCGTGATCTGCGAGTAGTAGTGGTTGTCCACGGTGCCGTGCCTGGCCCAGGGGCTGATGATCTGGACCGGGGCACGGTGGCCGTCGACGTGGTCGAGGCCGGCCTGGGAGTCGTCCTCGACGACGAAGATCGCCGAGTCCTTCCAGTACCTGCTGTGCGTGATCTCGTCGACCATCCGGCCGACCGCGAGGTCGTTGTCCGCGACCTCGGCGGCCGCGTTCGCCGGGCCGCCGGTGTGGTCGTTGGAGAACCAGAACATGTTCAGGTTCGCCGGACCGTTCTTCTCGAAGTCCTGCTTCCAGATCTGGTACTTGTACACGTCCGGGACGTTGAGGTCGAACAGCGGGAAGCCGGGCACCGACACCTTGTTGAGCGAGGGGATCGCCGAGCCCGTCTGAATGGGGTAGGCGGTCTTCTGCCCGGTCGCGTCCATGGTCTTGGCGTCGCAGTACAGGTTCTGCCAGGTCGCGTCGGACGGCTTGCTCTCGAACGACTGGAACTCACCGTAGTCCTTGACGGACTTCCCGGCCGCCTGCGCACCGGTCCAGATGAACCCGGACTTCTGGTGGCCCAGAGCGTCGTCCTCGGTGTCGTAGCTGCGCGTGTACTCACCGGCCGAGGACTCGGTGTACTCCGGGTTGTCGGCCTGCATCAGCCAGTTGTGGCCCTCGGCGGAGTTCGTGCCGACGTCGTAGAAGTTGTCGTACAGCCCGAACTGCCTGGCCAGCGCGTGCTGGTTCGGCGTCACGTTCTCGCCGAACTGCGTCAGCGACGCGTCGCCGTTGCCCTGCGGTATGTCACCGAAGACCTGGTCGTAGGTCCGGTTCTCCTTGACGAGCAGGAAGACGTGCTTGATCGTCGAGGGAGCGCCGAGCCGCACCGGGACCGGCACCGGCTTCGCGTGGCTCCTGCCCCGGGTCTGCCTGACCGAGCCGCGGGTCCAGCCGTTCTGCTTGAAGACCTTGGCCGTCTGGGCCTTGATGACCCGGTCGTCCGGCAGTGTGAACTGCGTCAGGCTCGACGTCGTGTCGTGGGTGCCGTGGCCGGCGCTGTCGGGGCGGCGGGCGTCGACGCCACGGGTGTTGGAGACCACCACGTTCTTGCCCACGGTGGCGATCTCCGCGGGGAAGTAGTCCGTCGGGAGCAGGCCGACATAACTGGCCGGCTGCTGCGGGGAGGTGTACCGGTAGACGGCGACCGCGTCGGCGCGGCCGAGCGTCACCAGCAGATGGCCGTCGTCGGTGAGCGACACCGCGTCGGGCTCGTAGCCGACCGAGGCCTCCGGCCACGGCTGGGTGGCGATGGTCTGCACGACCTTGTTCTTGCGGCTGTCGATGACCGACACGTTGTTGTCGGCGGTGTTGGTGACGAACACCGCCCCCTTCCTGGCGTACACCGCGGTCGGGTGCAGACCGACGTCGATGCTTCCTACGGCGGCGGAGGGGTCGGCCAGGTCGATGACGCTGACCGTGCCGGTGGAGGTGGCTCCGGTGTTCGGGTTGGCCGGCACCTGGGTGCCGTAGGAGTTCATCGTGGTGTCGCCGGCCTTGGCCGGACGCCCGCCCTCGTTGCTGACGTAGAGCTTGTCGCCGACCATGGCCATGCCGCGGGGGGCGTTGCCCACGGCCCAGCTCTGCCTGACGGTCCCGGTCGCCGCGTCGATGGCGACCACCCGGTTCTGGCCGTTGACCGCGGAGTACACGGTGGAGCCGTCGGCCGAGAACGCTGCCGCGCCCACCAGTGCGTGCTGGGAGCCGACGGCCGGGATCGAGACGGCCTGCGGGTTGGAGAGGGTGCCGTCCGCGTTCACGGTGAACTTGGTGTAGCCGTCGCTCTGGCCGAGCCACAGCTGTGAACCGTCGGGCGAGTACGTCGGGCCCTCCTGGCCGACGGAGCCGCTCTTGATGCGCAGGTCGTCCTTCGCGTTGGTGCCGACCCGTTGCTTCACCTGTCCGGTCTTGAGGTCCATGATGACCAGCGCCGCGTCGCCGTCGGTGACCGAGGCCGCGAGATGGCTCCCGTCCGGGCTGACCGAGGACGACATGATCTTGCCGTCGTCGATGACGGTGCGGCTGCCGTACGGGGCGATGTACTGGTCGGCGGAGACGACCTGTCCGTCAGCGGTGACCTGGCCGACCTGCTGGGTGCCGAACTGGTGCGTCTGGGCAACAGCGGTACCCGTCACCGCGAGGGCGACCGCGATGCCCGCCGTCACCAGCACGGTCCGGCGCCCGACGCGTCTGCCGAACAGGTTGATCTGCTCCCTTTCGGTCATCCGGCGCTGCCGAGTTACCTGCATGGAAATCATCCCTTCAGGGGGTGTCGAGCAGTTCGACATTGCCGTCGAACTGCCAGAGCGGGTTCGGCGCGTCCCCGATCGGGGTCCGCACCAGGAAGTAGCCGTTGACTTCCTTCGGTCCGTCGCCGTCGGACACGAACCGCCCGTCGGAGGCGATGTCGAGCTGGTAGATGGCCGTCCCCGCGGCCGCGACGCCGGGGAGATGCCAGGTGACGACGCAACGCCAGTCGTTGCCCGCCCCCTCGGGGGCGAGCTGGCTGTCGCCCTTGGTGCACGCCGCCGTGACCCGCAGCTGCGCCTCGGTGACGGCGGGACGGTGGAGCTGCCGAGTCTGCATGCGGTACAGGTGGGCGAACGCCGTGGCGAGCGACCGCTGGACCTTGTCCTGCTCGATCCCGGAGCCCGTCGACGGGGTCGCCACGCCGACCACCGCGACCGTGGCGGCGACCAGTCCGACGAGCGGCAGGAGCCCGACGGTGACCGCGCGGCGCCCGGAGCCGTCGTAGGCCGGGTTGGTGAAGTCGCGCCGGAGAAAGAGCAGATACGCCAGCGTTGTCACGAGTACCGCCCACACCAGGCTGACCGTGATGCCGATCAGGAGCGGGCCGACCTGTGCCGGGCTGGTGAACAGCCCGTTCCAGGAGATAAAGGCGTAGCCGGGCAGGGCGAGACGCACGGCGACGGGCAGCGGCAGCATCTGGGCGATCTGCATCGCGAGCGCGACCAGCGGGGGCAGCAGCAGTCCCATGGGGGACCGCCCCAGCGCGACCGACCCGAGCAGTCCGATCGCGGCGAGCGCCAGGGTCGGAGCGAGGGCGCACACCCAGGCGAGCAGGACCTTCCCCGCTGCGTCCCCCGGCGTCAGCAGGTGGCCGTCGAGGCCGACCAGCGGCTGGTTGCCGACCGACACGAGCCCGCCGGTCGCGCTGGAGCAGGCCAGCCCGGCCACGAGCAGCAGGATGACGGTGAGGCTGGCCAGTGCCTTCGCCACGAAGATCCGCCGGGGCGAACGGACCGCCACGAGCAGATGGCGCCAGGTGCCGAGCCGGTCCTCGGAGGCGAACACGTCGCCGGCGACGATCGAGGTCAGCAGCGGCAGCGCCCAGGTGCCCGCGAAACCGAGCATCACCAGCGGTCCGGCCCAGCCGGTGGCGTGCATCCAGCGACCGAAGAGGGTGTCCGTGGGGAGCGTGCTCTGCTGGCTCACCCCGGCGACGAAGAGCGCCGGCGCGATCCAGCAGGCGAGGACCAGCAGGCGGATCCGCCACTGCGAGACCAGCTTGACCAGCTCGAAGCGGTAGCCGCGCGCAACCGGCACCCGGCGGACAGGGGCAACGTCGCTCTCGGCGATGGTCGCGGTCATCGGCCGGCCTCCTGCTTCTCGGTGAGGGCGAGGAACGCGGCCTCCAGCGGCGACACCACGGGGGCGAGCTCGCGCACCGCGATGCCCGACTGCACGACCCGCGCCACCAGTTCGTCGAGGGCGGGAACCAGCGCGCGCACGACGAGCACCCCGGCGTCGTGCCGGATGCCGGAGTCCTCGACGACGCGGATCCCGGCCGTGTCGGCGGCCAGACGGCGCGCGGCCGCTACGTCGGAGGTGCGCACCCGGTAGTCGAGTTCACGGTTCTCGGCGGCCAGCTTGGTGAGCGGGCCGGAGAACACGACCCGTCCGGTGGCGAGGATGGTCACCTCCGAGCACAGCGCCTCCAGGTCGTCCATGCGGTGGCTGGAGAGCACGACGCTGGTTCCGTCCGCCGCGAGCCGGGTGAGGACACCGTGGACGTGTCTTTTGCCCGCCGGATCGAGGCCGTTGGACGGTTCGTCGAGGACGAGCAGCCGGGGCCTGGTGAGCAGGGCGGCGGCAAGCCCGAGCCGCTGGCGCATGCCGAGGGAGAAGCCGCGGGTGCGGTCGTCGGCGACGTCGGTGAGCCCGACCTGGTCCAGCACGTCGTCGATCCCCGCCGTCCGCGCGTCGTCGCCGCGGAGGTCGGCCAGCGCTGCGAGGTTCTGCCGGGCGGTGAGGGAGGGGTAGAGACCGGGCCCGTCCACGAAGCCGGCGACACCGTCGGGAGCGGCGAACGCCCGCCCGACCGGCGCACCCAGGATCTCGAGGCGGCCGCTGTCGGCGACGGCGAGGCCCAGCAACAGACCGAGCAGCGTCGTCTTGCCGGCGCCGTTCGGTCCGACCAAGCCGTGGATCTGACCACGGGCCACATCGAGATCGACGCCGTCGAGCGCGACGACGTCGCCGAAACACTTGGAGATCCCGCGAGCCCGGACTGCGAGGAGTGTGTCCATGGGTCCCTTCTTTCGAAATCCGCAGGGACCCTAGGGACGGCACACAACGTAGACACAGGCGGCTCGTTGAACGCACGGGGAACGGATCGTCAAACCGTCGGCAAGTCGTGCGCACGAGTGGCCGACGCCGAGCCGGAGCCGGCCGACGCCTGCCGGACCGGGGGAAGCGCCGCCGGGAACGGGAGCAGGCGGTTCGCTGCTGTGCGGTCGCCTACCCGGCGTGCAGCATCAGCCCGATCCCGACCACGACCAGCCCCGCCGCCGCGATCCGGGGTAAGCCGAACCGCTCCTTGAAGAACACCGCGCCGATCGCCGCGCCGACGATGATCGAGGACTCCCGCAGCGCCGCGATCGGGGCCAGTTCGGCCCGTGTCTGGGCCCACAGGACCAGGGCGTACGCCGCCACCGACAGGGCCGAGCCCAGCAGTCCGAGCAGGGCGAACGGCCGTAGCCTGGCGAGGAGTTCGCCGCGTCGGCGGTACGCGGCGTAGGCGGGGATCACGACTCCCTGGACGGCCATCAGCCAGGCGATGTAGCCGAAGGAGGAGCCGGACGCCCGGACGCCGAGTCCGTCCAGCACGGTGTACCCCGCGATCGTCAGTCCGGTCGCGAGCGCGGCGCCGATGGCCGCCCAGTCGGGCCGGCGTCCGCGCAGCCCCCACAGCGCCACCCCGGTCAGCCCGGCGCACGACACGCCGACACCGGCCGCCGCCCAGCCGTCCGGTATCTCGTGCGCGAAGACCGCCGCCAGCACGGTGACCACCAGCGGGGCGGTCCCGCGCGCGATCGGGTACGCCTGCCCGAAGTCACCGAGCCGGAACGACTGCATCAGCAGGACGTAGTACGCGATGTGGACGGCCGCGGAGGCGAACAGATACGGCCAGGCCCCCGCCGTCGGGAACGAGGTGAACGGGATCAGCGCGAGCCCGATGAGCGCGCCGCCGCCCCCGATCAGCGTGAAGCCGAGCAGCTTGTCGGTGATGCGGTGCGCGATCGCGTTCCAGGAGGCGTGCGTGACGGCGGCGAGCAGCACCGCCGCGGTGACGGCGGGCGTCACGCGGAGCGCTCGCGCACGTCCACCAGGGTGCCGCCCGCGTGGGCGATCAGCGTCTTCGGGTCCATCGGGAACACGGTGTGCGGGGTGCCGGCGGCGGCCCACACGGTGTCGTGGCCGAGCAGCGAACGGTCGGCGAGCACCTGCGTCCGGGTGCGGTGCCCGAACGGTGGCACACCGCCGATCGCGTACCCGGTGGTCTCCCGTACGAGGTCGGCCCCCGCCCGGGTGACCTTCTCGGCGCCGAGTTCCTCCCGGACCCGCTCGACGTCGACCCGGGAGGCGCCGTCCATGAGCACCAGCACCGGGACACCGTCCGCGGCGAAGATCAGCGACTTGCAGATCTGGCTCAGCTCGCACCCGATCGCCGCGGCGGCCTCGGCAGCCGTACGGGTCGCGTCCGGGAAGCGGCGGATCCGCGGGTGGAGGTCGCCGAGCCCCAGCTCTTCGAGGGCTTCGGCGAAACGGGGGTGGGCTCCTGATTCCGTGGGCGTCATGGGAAGCACGCTAGCGGTGGGTGTACGGCACAAGCGACCGGATTCAGCAGCGCCGCACCCGGTCGCGGACTGTGCGTCAGCTGCCCGCCCGCAGCAGTGCCGCCACGATCGGGCCCGCCGTGTCACCACCGTGCCCGCCGGCCTGGACCACGCCGGCGGCGGCCAGGTCGCCCTTCCACGCGGTGAACCAGCCGTTGGGCTTCTTCTGGCCGTCGACCTCCGCCGACCCCGTCTTCGCGCCGTAGTCCGGGCCCAGGCCCGCCATCGCCTTGGCGGCCGTGCCCGCCGCGGCCGTGTACTGCAGGACCTCCTTCAACTGGGCCTGCGTGGACGCCGACATGGTGCGCGTCGCCTTCGCCGTGGTGCGGTGGTCCACCGACGGGGAGACCAGATACGGCTGGTGGAAGACGCCCGTCTTCGCCGTCGAGACCACCGAGGCCATGTTCAGCGGGTTCATCCGCACACCGCCCTGGCCGATCAGCGACGCCGCCATCTGGGCCTGGCTCTGCACCGGGACGGCGCCGTCGAAGGTCGGGACGCCGATCGCCCAGTTGTTCATGCCGAGGCCGTAGATCTGCTGGGCGACCTGGGTGAGGTCGTCGTTCTGCAGCTTCTTCGCCTGGCTGATGAAGGCCGTGTTGCAGGACGCCGCGAAGCTCGCCTTGAACGTGCCGTTCTTGATCTCGAACTTGTCGTCGTTCTGGAACTTCCAGCCGCCGTACGTCACGTACTTGGGGCACGGGTGCGGCTTGTCCGGCTTCGCCAGGCCCTTCTCGAACAGCAGCGTCGACGTCACGATCTTCATCGTGGAGCCCGGCGCGAGGGAGCCCTGGAAGGCCACGTTGAAGCCGTGGCCCGAGTTCGCCGCTGCCAGGATCTCGCCCGTGGAGGGCCGCATGACGACGACGGACGCCTTGGTCTTGTCCGCCACCTGCTGCTCCGCCTTCGCCTGGAGCGCCGGGCTCAGCGTGGTCCTCACCGTGCCCGGGGTGCCCTCGCTCAGCGTCAGCAGGGTTTTGTCGGGCGTCTTCTGCGTGCCCTTCGTCGCCGCCTTGCGCACGATGCGCAGCTCGATGCCCGCCTTCCCCCCGGCCTGCTTGCCGTACTTCTCGCGCAGGCCGTCCAGCACCGTCCCCAGCGAGGGGTACTTGGCCTCCGTCAGCTCGCCGCCGTCGCGGTCCAGCGCCCGGATGGGCGGCGTGCCCGCCTCGCCCGTCACCAGACGGTCGCCCTCGGCCAGGTCCGGGTGCACCACCGACGGCTGCCACCGCACCCGCGGCGCGCCGTCCTCGGTGCGGCGCACGACGGTGAGCTTCGTCTCGTACGCCAAAGGCTTGCTCTTGCCCTGGTACGACACCGTCGCCTTGACGGAGAAGGGGACCGACGCCCCGGACGGGGTGCCGCGGGTCAGGGTCACGCCGGTGATGTGCGCGTCCTTGCTGTAGCCCGTCAGGACCGGGGCCGCGGCGGCCGAGTCGTCCGTTGCGGCCGCCGCCCTGGTGACATCGCCGTGCTGCCAGGCCGTGAGGAACGCCGTGGTCGCCGTGCGGACCTCGGAGGCCGACAGCGGGCCGGTCTTCACGGGCTTGTGATGGGCCGCGGAGGCCTTGCCGTCGTCGGCCGCCGCGCCCCCGCCCAGCAGGCTGTAGCCACCGACCGCCCCGACCACGCCGACGGCGGCGATCAGCCCTCCGATCACCAGCGGCCGGTTGTTGCTGTTCCGCTCGGCGACGCGTCTTCTCTTGCCCACTGCTTCCGATCCTCCGCAGTCCCCTGGTCCCCCGCGCCCCCACGCTCCTCAACGACTACAACCACACTAGAGTCCCGCACTGACAAGGGTGACCTCAGCGGCTGGTTCGTAGCACAGCTGCGACGATCGGACCTGCCGCGTCGCCGCCGTGTCCGCCCTGCTGGGTCATGGCCGCGGCCGCCATGTCGTCCCGGTAGCCGGTGAACCAGCTGTTGGACTTGGCCTGCCCGTCGACCTCCGCGGACCCGGTCTTCGCGCCGATGTCCCCGCCGAGCCCGGACATGGCGTGGGCGGCCGTGCCCTGGGTCGCCGTCAGCTGCATCATCGCCCGGAGTTGGTTCACCGTGCCCGACGGCAGGCCCTTGGCGGTGGCGAGTTGACGGTCGTCCAGCTTCGGGGAGACCAGATACGGCTGCCGGAACGTGCCCGTGATCGCGGTGGCTGTGACCGACGCCATGTTCAACGGGCTCATCTGCACCTGGCCCTGGCCGATGGCGCCCGCCGCGCGGTCCGGGCCGGTGACGGCGGGGACGCTGCCGTCGAAGGAGACGATGCCCGTCTTCCAGTTGTTCTGCCCGAGTCCGAACCGCTCCTCGGCCTCGGCCGTCAGGGAGGCGTCCGTGAGCGGCTTCTCGTCGATCAGCTTCACGAACGCGGTGTTGCACGAGCGCATGAAGCTGTTGGCGAGGGTCGCGTGCTCGTTCGACGTCAGGCCCTGGAGGTTGGTGAAGGTCTGGCTCTGCCAGGTGGCCGTCGGCGGACAGGGTGCCGGACCGTTCATCGTCGTGACACCGTTGTCGATGAGCATCGCCGACGTGATGATCTTCATCGTGGAGCCGGGCGCGAGACGGCCCTCGAAGGCCGCGTTGAACTGGTCCTGACGGTGGTTGGCGACCGCGAGCACCTCACCCGTGGTCGGCTTCACCGCCACCACCGACGACTCCGGGAACTCCTGTACGGCCCGCTCGGCCGCCGCCTGCGCGTCGGCGCTGATGGTGGTGTGCAGCTTGCCGGGTGTGCCCTTGGCGAGGGTCACCAGGGTCTTGCCGGGCGTGTTCGCGTCGGCGCGCTCCACGGACAGTTCGATGCCCGGCTTTCCGCCGGCCTTGGCACCGTACTTCGCGCGCAGCGCGTCCAGGATCGGGCCGAGGGAGGGGTACTTGTCCGCGGTCAGCACCACGCCGTCGCGGTCCACCGCCTCGATCGGGGGCACCTTGGCCTCACCGGTGACGAGCGTGTCGCCCTGCTCCAGGGCCGGGTACACGACGGACGGCTGCCAGTCGACCAGCGCACGCCCGGTGGTCAGCCCGCGCACGATCGTCAGCCTGCTGTCGTAGGCGAGCGGCTTGGACTCTCCCCCGTACGACACCGTCGCCTTGACGGAGAACGGCACGGTCTTCCCGCTGCGCGTCCCCGGCGTGATGTGCACCCCGGTGATGTGCGCGCTGCCGCCGTACGCGGACAGCAACGGCTCCGCGGCCGCCGCGTCGTTGGTGTACGAGGCCGCTGTGGACACGTCGCCCTTCGCCCAGGCGGCAAGGAACTCGGCACTCGCCTTCTTGACCTCCGCCGCGGACGGCGGCCCGGTCTTCACCGCCGCGGGCGAGCCGGTGCCGCTCGCCGGAGAGTCGTGGAGCGCCGACAGCACGTGGTACGCCCCGTACCCGGCACCCCCCACCATCACCACGAACACCCCGCCGACTATGGCGGTCCTGGCCCCCCTGCGCATGGCGCGCCCCCTTTCCCCGTTGATCTCGCACAGTAAGCGAAACAGGCGGCTGCTGTGACCGACGTGTTCGTTTGTTGTCCTAACGGTGATCAGAAGCGTGTCTCACACCGGGAGATCATTCACATCCGTGCACACCGGGGGTCGGCGGGCGGCGCGGTCTGCCCTGTGGGCGGGGTCAACGGCACCTGTGGTGGTGGCACTTGGGGACGCTCGGCCGGGGAGTCCGGGTGGGGGCGGGGTGGTTGCCCCTGTGCCGGTTCCGGTCGGTCTTGTGGTCCGGTTCGCCGGGGGTCGTGGAGGGCGAGGGGGTCGGAGCGCCGGGCTCGTCGGTGCCGTGGCCGAGGGAGGCGGGCGCCGGGAAGGGCGTGTCGGGCAGGCCGGCGAGGGCGCCGCGCATGTACTGGGTCCAGATCTCGGTGGGGATGTCACCGCCGAACACCTTCTGCAGACCGCCGACGCCTGCCAGGGACTGCAGCTGGGGATGTTTCGGGTCCTCGCGGAAGAGGACCACGGAGGTGGCGAGTTGGGGGGTGTAGCCGATGAACCAGGCCGACCGGTAGTCGTCGGTGGTGCCCGTCTTGCCCGCGGCCGTCCTGCCGACGGCCTGGGCCTTGGTGCCGGTGCCCCGGGTGATGACGCCCCGGAGCACGTCGGTCACGTTGTCGGCGATCGCCGCCGGCAGGGCCCGTACGGGGGTGGGGGCGGTGAAGCCGGCCACTGCCGAGCCGTTGTGGGTCACCGCGGTCACCGAGTACGGGGTGGTCTGCATGCCGCTCGCCGCGAAGGTCGCGTAGACACCCGCCATACGGATCGCGCTCGGGGTCGAGGTGCCGATGTAGAAGCCGGCGCTGGGCGCGGCCAGGCTGCCGGAGCGCAGGCCGAGGTTCTTGGCGGTGTTCGCCACGTTCTCGTAGCCGACGTCCTCGCCGAGCTGCACATACGGAGTGTTGACCGACTGCTCCATCGCCTTGCGCAGATCGATGTAGCCCCAGCGGTAGTCGGTGTCGTTGTGCTGGTGGAGGAGCCCGGTGGGGTCCTTGGTGTCGGTGACGTAGTTGCCCTGCGGGTCCTTGATCTGGATGCCGTCGTCACCGTTGAACTTGCTGGACGGGGTGATCGGCTGTGCGGGCTTGCCGGGTCGCATGACGGCTCCGTGCTGGAGCGCGGAGGCGAGGACCACGGGTTTGAAGGTCGACCCCACGGGGACGCCGGAGGTGTCGGCGTTGTCCGCATAGTGGGCCCGGTCGAAGCCGGGACCGCCGTAGACGGCGAGGATCCTGCCGGTCCTGGGGTCCACCGAGGCGGCTCCGGCCTGGACGTCCCGGTCGACCGACCGGTGCGCGGGGTCGAGGCGTTCCTTGCGTACCTGTGCGACGGCCTGGGCCAGTTGCGCCGTCTTCTTCCTGTCGAACGTGGTGTGGATCTGGTAGCCGCCCCGGCTCAGGCTGCCGTCCGTGACGGCCGGGTTGTGCGCCTGGACATACGACCTGGCCAGTTGGACCAGGTAGCCGGTCTGGCCCGTGAACCCCGAACCGGGGGCCCATTTCCTGGGCGTCGGGAAATCCGCGGCCGGGTACCGGGCGCGCTGCTGCCGGGTGAGTTTGCCGGTCGTCACCATCCGGTCGAGCACCCACGACCAGCGCGCTTTGGCCTGTGCCTCGGCCTTGGGGTCGGAGTCCGCGTACTGGAAGAGGCTCGGCTCGTTGACCGCCGCGGCGAGAAAGGCTCCCTGGCTCACATCGAGCTTCTCCACCGGGAGGTCGTAGTACATGCGGGCGGCGGCCTGGATGCCGTTGGCCTGGCGGCCGAAGAAGCAGGTGTTCAGATACCCCTGGAGGATCTGCTGCTTGCTCATGCCGGCGCCGATCTTGGACGAGATCAGCAGTTCCTTGAACTTCCGCGAGACCGTCTGCGACTGGTCGAGATAGGTGTTCTTGACGAACTGCTGGGTGATCGTCGACCCGGACTGCACGGAGCCGCCCTCGGCCATGTGGAACACGGCGCGGGCGATGCCCTGCGGGTCGATTCCCGGGTCGGTGTAGAAGGACGAGTTCTCCGCCGCGATGAAGTCCCACTGCACATCCGCGGGCACCTGCGCGAGGGTGACGTTCTGCCGGTTGACGCTGCCGTCGGCCGCCAGGACGGTGCCGTCGGACCAGTAGTAGACGTTGTTCTGCAGCAGCGTCGTGGGGTTGGGGCCGGGGATGGTGACCGTGGCGTAGGCGTACCCGACGGCCGCTGTCGTGGCGCCGAAGAAGAGCAGGAAGAACGCCAGCACGTGACGCACCGACGGCAGCCAGCGGCGCGGGCCCGTCCGGTTCTGGCGCGGGTAGTCGATCCAGCGTTTCTTCTGAGGTGCCGCTCTTCGGGCGCGGCGTGCCGCGCCCTGTCCGGGGGCCTGCTGCCGGGAGGCCCGGCGGCCCCCGGCGCGGTCACTCGCGACACGGTGCCCGGTCAGGCCGCGCTGCGGCGCTCGACGTCGGTTTCCGCTCATGGGCTCGGATCACTGTCCTCTCGGTCCACGTACGCCCATGGGTACGACCACCTCGGCGCGCTTTCGTCCCTCCACTGCATGGACAGAGCCGACTCGGCCGAAAGTGTTACACCGCGGGCTCGCGGCACCGCGCCGCGGAGCCTGTGCTGCGAGCGCGCAGATCCGCGCGGCTCAGGCGGCAGCCGCTTCACCACCGCCTCCCCGTCCCCGGCCGTCTGCGCGCAGACGGCCGTCAGCTCCCCGGAATCCGGCCACCCGGTGGACCTGGGCGGCCGTCAGCGCCGGTGCCGGACGGCCTCCCAGTCGTCGTTGAACAGCCGTTCCAGCCAGGTCACGCTGTTGCGCAGCGCCGGGGGCGGCACCGCTCGCAGACGGAAGCGCGTACTCATCACTGAAGGAGCCCAGCTAGATCCAGGTGTCCAGCCACATCCGCGAGCGCCAGGAGTCGATCGGGATGGCCGTGCCCGTGTAGATGGGCCAGAAGTAGATGAAGTTCCAGGCGATCAGCAGGACCAGGACGCCCGCTCCCGCCGCTCCCACCACCCGGCGGCGTTCGTCCGCTCCGGGCGGGCCGAGGACGGCGCCGACCATCATCGCCACCGCCAGGCACAGGAACGGCAGGAAGACGACCGCGTAGAAGAAGAAGATCGTGCGCTCCTGGTACAGGAACCAGGGCAGGTATCCGGCCGCGATGCCGCAGGCGATCGCGCCCGCCCGCCAGTCCCGGCGGAACGCCCAGCGCCACAGGACGTACAGGATCGCGAAGCAGGCCGCCCACCACAGCAGCGGGGTGCCGAGCGCGAGGACCTCGCGGGCGCACTTCTCGCCCGCGTCCGCGGGGCAGCCGGACTGGCCGGGGGAGGGGGACTCGTAGAAGTACGAGACCGGGCGGCCCACGACGATCCAGCTCCACGGGTTCGACTGGTACGTGTGCGGCGACGACAGGTGGAGGTGGAAGAGATAGACCTCGTGCTCGTAGTGCCACAGGCTGCGCAGCCAGTCGGGCAGGAAGGTCCAGTTGCCGCCCTTGCCGTCGGTGGCCGCCCAGTTGCGGAAGTAGCCGCCCGAGCCGTCGGCCGGGGAGAGGATCCAGCCGATCCAGGAGGTCAGGTACACGACCAGGGCGACCGGGACCGTCGCCAGGAAGGTGATGCCCGTGTCGCGCTTGAGCACGGTCCGGTAGGGGTGGGGGGCGCCCGCGACCCGGCGCGCGCCCACGTCCCACAGCACCGCCATCACACAGAAGGCCGCCAGGATGTAGAGGCCGTTCCACTTGGTGCCGATGGCGAGGCCGAGCATCAGGCCCGCCGCCCAGCGCCACGGCCGCCACCCCAGACGGGTGGTCTCGGCGGTGTGCGCGTCGGGACGCACCCGCCCGTCGGCGTCCGCGGGGAGCGCGGCCGCCAGTCTCGACCGCGCCCGGTCGCGGTCGACGAGCAGACAGGCGAAGGCCGCGAGGACGAAGAACTCGAGGACGCCGTCGAGGAGCGAGGTGCGGCTCATCACGAACTGCAGCCCGTCCACCGCCATCAGCGCGCCCGCCAGGCAGCCGAGGAAGGTCGAGCGGAACAGACGCCGGCCGATGCGGCACAGCAGCAGCACCGCGAGCGTGCCGAGCAGCGCCGTCATGAAGCGCCAGCCGAACGGATTGAACCCGAAGATCAGCTCGCCGAGGCCGATGACGTACTTGCCGACCGGCGGATGCACCACGTACGCGGGGTCCGTCGGGATCGGCACATGGCCGCTGTGCTGCAGGATCAGGTCGTTGGCGTCCTTGGCCCAGTTGGCCTCGTACCCGTTGTGGACGAGCGCCCAGGCGTCCTTGGCGTAGTACGTCTCGTCGAATATCACCGCCCGGGGGCTGCCCAGGTTCCAGAACCGCATCAGTCCGGCCAGAAGTGTCACAAGCAGCGGGCCGCCCCACGCGGACCAGCGCGTGATGCGGTCGGCGACCCCTTGACGCAGGCCGAGAGCCGCCCAGATGCGCGGGCTGGGCTCGCTGTAGGGCGGCACCAGCCGGTCGCGGACGTCGCTTCTCGGGGGCGCCGCGTAGCCGAACCGGCGCAGCCGCTGCTGCCACGTCGGCCGCTCGTCTGCGGTGGCCTGGGCCTGCCGGGTGTCCGTGGAGGACGCGGTACTGGTCACCGCGCCATCGTAGGGAACACGTCTGTGTGAGTCCCGTGCATGGCGCCTGCGAGGATGGAAACGTGACAGTAACGCCCGGAATTCTGGTCCTCGCCGGCACTCCCATCGGGGACATCGCGGACGCGCCGCCCCGGCTCGCCGAGGAACTGGCCACCGCCGACGTGATCGCGGCCGAGGACACCCGCCGGCTGCGCCGGCTCACCCAGGCGCTGGGGGTGCAGCCCGCCGGACGCGTCGTGTCCTACTTCGAGGGCAACGAGTCCGCCCGTACCCCGGAGCTGGTGGAGGCGCTGGCGGGCGGTGCGCGGGTACTGCTCGTCACCGACGCGGGGATGCCCTCGGTGTCCGACCCCGGGTACCGGCTGGTCGCCGCCGCGGTGGAGAAGGACGTCCGGGTGACCGCCGTGCCGGGACCGTCCGCCGTCCTCACCGCGCTCGCGCTGTCCGGGCTGCCGGTGGACCGCTTCTGCTTCGAGGGGTTCCTGCCGCGCAAGGCGGGCGAGCGGCTGTCGCGGCTGCGCGAGGTGGCCGGCGAGCGCCGCACGCTCGTCTACTTCGAGGCCCCGCATCGCCTGGAGGCGACCCTCGCCGCCATGGCCGAGGTGTTCGGGCCCGAGCGGCGGGCCGCCGTCTGCCGTGAGCTGACCAAGACGTACGAGGAGGTCAGACGCGGTCCGCTGGGCGAGCTGGCCGCGTGGGCCGCGGAGGGCGTCCGGGGCGAGATCACCGTGGTGGTGGAGGGGGCCGGCGAGCCCGCCGCCGGGGAACTGGACGCCGCGGAACTGGTGCGCAGGGTCCGGGTGCGCGAGGAGGCGGGCGAGCGCCGCAAGGAGGCGATCGCGGCGGTGGCCGCGGAGGCGGGCCTGCCGAAGCGGGAGGTCTTCGACGCGGTGGTCGCGGCGAAGACCGCGAACGGTTGAGCCGCGGTCGCGCGAGGAACGCCAACGGTTGAGCGGCGGGCGCCGCGGGGAAGCGAAGTGCCCGAACGTTGGTGGCGTCGCTCACACCCGCTCTGAGCAGCGCTCATCTCCCCTGAGCAGGCGCCCCATGCGAGAGCAAAGGGCTGTCGTGGAAGGCAAAGCCGAGACGCCGCCATCCGGGGCACTTTGGCAAGCGACGTCCAAATCGCCTCCAACACTCGACAGGACCCTGTGCCTTCGCGTCGGCGAAGGCGTCCACTGGGGGCAGGGACGTACCCGTCCCTCGCCCATCGTGGGAACCCGCGGGATTCAGGGGGAACCCCGCCCCACCGGGGCGCTTGTCCAGCGGACAAGAGGAGCTGGCATGAGTGAGAGCGCAGGGCGGACCGGCCAGGTCGCAGCGGCCGGTGACGCCACCGGGCAGTACGACCGAGGTGCGGCGACCGCCGTCGTCCACGAGTCCTATTCCTTCGCCTGCATGCGCTGCGGGCACGGCTGGGAGCAGTCGTACGAGATAGAGCACCACGTCGACGGTGACGGCAACGAGTTCGTCATATATGTGGCGGGCGGCCGTGTGGTCCCGTCGCCGCTGAGTCGTCCCGCCTGCCTGAACTGCGACAACCATGTGGTGCGCATTATGCGTCCCGGCCAGGTGTCCTCCGCGCAGAACTCCCTGCACCGGCACCACCGCCCGGTGTCGACGGCCGTCGGGAAGGACCTCGACGAGCCGCGGACGGAGCCGGGGGAGCCCAAGGAGCAGCACCACTGGCATCTGATGGACCTGCTCCAGCCGTTGTTCCACCACCGCAAGGCGGGCTGAGCCCCGCGGGCGGCCCTTTCCGGGGCGACATGCCCCTTCCGTAGGATCGAGGCATGCCTTCCCCCGCGTCCGACAAGCATGTGCCGCCGCCGCTCCCCGAGCCCCTCGGCATCTCCGTCGCCGACTCGCACACCCACCTCGACATGCAGTCCGGCACCGTCGAGGAGAGCCTCGCCAAGGCGGCGGCGGTCGGCGTGACGACGGTCGTCCAGGTCGGCTGCGATGTGCAGGGTTCGCGCTGGGCCGCCGAGACGGCCGCGACCCACGACGCTGTGCACGCGGCGGTGGCCCTGCATCCGAACGAGGCCCCCCGTATCGTCCACGGCGATCCCGACGGCTGGTCCCGGCAGGGCGCACGCCGGCCGGGCGGTGACGCCGCCCTGGACGAGGCGCTCGCCGAGATCGACCGCTTGGCCGCGCTGCCCCAGGTCAAGGGCGTCGGCGAGACCGGGCTCGACTACTTCCGTACCGGGCCCGAGGGCAAGGCCGCCCAGGAGCGGTCCTTCCGCGCGCACATCGAGATCGCCAAGCGGCACGGCAAGGCGCTGGTCATCCACGACCGCGACGCCCACGCCGATGTGCTGCGCATCCTCAAGGAGGAGGGCGCGCCGGAGCGGACCGTCTTCCACTGCTACTCGGGCGACGCGGCGATGGCCGAGGTCTGCGCGCGTGCCGGGTACTTCATGTCGTTCGCCGGCAATGTGACCTTCAAGAACGCACAGCCGCTGCGCGACGCGCTCGCCGTGGCCCCCCCGGACCTCGTCCTGGTGGAGACCGACGCGCCGTTCCTGACGCCCGCGCCGTACCGCGGACGGCCCAACGCGCCCTACCTCGTCCCGGTCACGGTGCGGGCGATGGCCGCGGTGCGGGGCATCACGGAGGACGAGCTGGCGGCGGCCCTCGCGGACAACACGGCACGAGCCTTCGGCTACTGACCGTCACTGCCCCGGGCGGCTGTCGGCCGCCTGGAGTCCTCACGGCGACCGCCCGTGGGCGTGTCGCAACACCGTGTGACGGCGTTGCTTTGGAGAGTGACGACCAGCCGCTAGGTTGGATCGCCCGTTTCGGACCTTCTCTGGAGCGTGTCGTCGTGAGCAACCGGGAGTACCCGCCGTACGGAATGTACGGCCCGAGACCGGCGTACGAGGACCACGAGCCGTACGGCCGGATGTACCAGGACACCTACCGGCCCGCGTACGAGGCGCGGGTCGCCGCGGCGCGCGCCGGAACAGCCGCGGGGCCGCCGCCGGGCCGCCAGGCGGAGACCATAGGACCGCTGCCGCGCCTGCAGGCGGACGCGACGGGCCGGCTGCGGTGGCCGACGGAGGCGACGGGCCGGTCGCGGTGGCCGACGGACGCCACGGGCCGGCTGCGGTGGCCGACGGAGGCGACGGGGCCGCTGCCGTGGCCGACGGAGGGCGCAGGACCCCTGCGGCGGCAGCCGGAGGCGCCCCCGCGCCCCGCAGGGCGCACTCAGGCCCGGCACGCGGCGCGGCGCGGAAAGGGCGGCGCGCGCAGCCACCCCATGCGCCGTCTCCTTCCGCAGGCGCTGGTGGTCGCCTTCCTCGCCGGAGGCACCACCGCGTTCGTCGCCAAGGACAAGGCCATCGAGCTGACCGTGGACGGCAGACACCGCACCCTGCACACCTTCGCCGCGGACGTGGGCGAACTGCTGGCCCGGGAGGGGGTGGCGGTCGGGCAGCACGATGTGGTCGTGCCCGCGCCCGGCACCCCGCTCAGCAGCGGCGAAGAGGTCGCGGTGCACTACGGACGCCCGGTGTTCCTCACCCTCGACGGGCACCGGAGGCAGGTGTGGACGACGGCGCACACGGTGGACGGCGCGCTCCAGCAGCTCGGGGTGCGCGCCGAGGGCGCATACGTGTCGACTTCGCGCTCCCTGCCCATCCATCGCGAAGGGCTCACGCTCGACGTCCGTACCGAGCGCACGGTGACCGTCCTGGCGGACGGACAGACGCGCACGATCCGCACCAACGCCGCCACCGTCGGGGAGGTCGTCGACCAGGCCGGGATCACCCTGCGCGGGGAGGACACCACCTCCGCGGCACCGGAAAGTTTCCCGGCCGACGGACAGACGGTGACCGTGCTGCGGGTGCGGGGCTCCCGGGAGGTCCGCGAGGAACAGATCCCGTTCACCGTGCGGCGCACCAAGGACCCGACCCTGTTCCGGGGCACCGTGCTCGTGGCGCGCGCCGGACAGCCGGGCACCCGCCGGGTGACCTACGTCCTGCGCTCGGTCAACGGCGTCCGGCAGCGGCCCCGCCGCATCGAGGTCGAGGTGGTGCAGAAGCCCACCACCCAGCTGATGCGGGTGGGCATCCGCCCGCACCCGGAGTCGGTCTCGGGCGCGGAGGGCCTCAACTGGCACGGGCTCGCGTACTGCGAGTCCCGGGGCCGCCCGCGCGCGGTCGACCCGTCCGGCACCTACGGCGGCCTCTACCAGTTCGACCGGCGCACCTGGCGCAGCCTCGGCGGCTCCGGCCGGCCGCAGGACGCCCCGGCCGAGGAACAGACCTACCGCGCGAAGAGGCTCTACGTGCGCCAGGGATCCAGCCCCTGGCCGCACTGCGGGTCACGGCTGTACGGCTGAGCGGCGGGGCGGACGGCGGACGAGCGGCGGGGCGGCTGAGCGGCGGGGCGGCGGGGCGGGCGAGCTGCGGAGCGGGCGAGCGGGGCGGGCGGTGCGGGCGCGGACACGGGCGCCCCGCGCCGCCCCGTACCCTTGGTCCGTGAGCAGCTCCACCCCCGACGCCCTGCTGGGCCCCGCCGACGTCCGTGAACTGGCGGCGGCCCTCGGCGTACGCCCCACCAAGCAACGCGGCCAGAACTTCGTCATCGACGCCAACACCGTGCGGCGCATCGTGCGGACCGCCGAGGTGCGGCCCGACGATGTGGTGGTGGAGGTGGGACCCGGGCTCGGCTCCCTGACGCTGGCGCTGCTGGAGGTCGCCGAGCGGGTCACCGCCGTCGAGATCGACGACGTGCTCGCCGGGGCGCTGCCCGCGACCATCGCCGCCCGGATGCCCGGACGCGCCGAAAGGTTCGCGCTGGTGCACTCCGACGCGCTGCAGGTGCGGGAGCTGCCGGGCCCCGCGCCCACCGCGCTCGTCGCGAACCTGCCTTACAACGTCGCCGTCCCGGTGCTCCTGCACATGCTCGACATGTTCCCGAGCATCGAGCGGACGCTGGTGATGGTGCAGTCCGAGGTCGCCGACCGGCTGGCCGCCGCGCCCGGCTCCAAGGTGTACGGGGTGCCGTCCGTGAAGGCCAACTGGTACGCCGACGTCAAGCGCGCCGGAGCCATCGGGCGCAATGTCTTCTGGCCCGCCCCGAACGTCGACAGCGGGCTCGTCTCGCTGGTCCGGCGGGCCGAGCCGGTCAGGACCACCGCGCCCAAGGCGAAGGTGTTCGCGGTGGTCGACGCGGCGTTCGCACAGCGGCGCAAGACGCTGCGGGCGGCGCTCGCCGGCTGGGCGGGGTCGGCCGCGGCGGCGGAGGCCGCGCTCGTCGCCGCCGGTATCTCGCCCCAGGCGCGCGGTGAGTCCCTGACCATCGAGGACTTCGCGCGTATCGCCGAGGCCGCGTCACCGCGGGCGGCACAGCATCCGCCGGCCGCCGCGCGACGGGCCGCATCCCGCACAGAGGAGTCCGAGTAAGTGAGCGTGACGGTCCGCGTCCCGGCCAAGGTCAACGTCCAGCTCGCGGTGGGTGCCGCCCGCCCCGACGGCTTCCACGACCTGGCCAACGTCTTCCTCGCCGTCGGCCTGTACGACGAGGTCACGGCGACCCCGTCCGCCGAGGGGCTCCGGATCACCTGCTCCGGCCCGGACGCCGGCGAGGTGCCCCTGGACCGTACGAACCTGGCGGCCCGCGCGGCTCTCGCGCTCGCCGAGCGGTACGACCGGGCACCCGATGTGCACCTCCACATCGCCAAGGACATCCCGGTCGCGGGCGGTATGGCGGGCGGCAGCGCCGACGGCGCCGGGGCGCTGGTGGCGTGCGACGCGCTGTGGGGAACGGGTGCCTCCCGCGAGGAACTCCTCGACATCTGCGCCGAATTGGGCAGCGACGTGCCGTTCAGCCTGGTGGGCGGGGCGGCGCTGGGTACCGGGCGGGGCGAGAAGCTGCGGGTGCTGGAGGTCGGCGGGACGTTCCACTGGGTGTTCGCGATGGCCGGGCGGGGACTGTCGACGCCCGCCGTCTTCCGGGAGTTCGACCGTCTGAACGAGGGCGTACGGATCCCCGAGCCCGTCGCCGCGCAGGACCTGCTCGACGCGCTGGCGAAGGGCGACGTGGAGGCGCTCGCGGCGGCGGTCTCCAACGACCTCCAGCCGGCCGCGCTCTCCCTGTTCCCCGAACTGGCGGACACGCTGGCCGCCGGGCGCGCGGCGGGGGCGCTGACCGGACTGGTGTCCGGGTCGGGGCCGACGACGGCGTTCCTCGCGAAGGACGCCGCCGCGGCGACGGAGATCGCACGAGCCCTGCTGGCCTCGGGCACCTGCCGCTCGGCCCGGGTGGCCCAGGCGCCGGCGCCGGGGGCGACCGTCGTCTGAGGCGGCCCTCGTCGGGGCCGCGGCCGTCCGGGGCGGTCCGCCGACGACGGGTGCGTGCGTCACCGGCGTGCGCGCGTGCTCGGACACCGCTTCACGCGGGTACTCAGACGCCGGTTGAGTACGAACGCGCTGCCGCCGCCCCCGGGCGCCGCGCGACCGTACCCCCGTGAGACCCAGTGATCTCGCCGCCGCCACCCCGCAATCCCGAGACCGGTTCGTCGATCTGCTGAGGGCCGGCTCGCTCGGTGTCGTCGTGCTCGGGCACTGGCTGATGGCGGCCGTGTCCGTGGACAGCGACGGGCAGGTGCAGGTGGGGAACCTGCTTGCCCTCCAGCCCCGGCTCCAGCCGCTCACCTGGCTGTTCCAGGTCATGCCGGTGTTCTTCTACGGGGGCGGCTTCGCCCACGCCCTCTCCTGCCGCTCCGCCCGGCGCGGGACCCCCAAGGCCTGCTCGGCCTTCCTGCGCGCCCGGCTGCGGCGGCTGCTGCGGCCGACGGTCGTGTTCATCGGGGTGTGGGGCGCCGCTGCTCGCGTCCTCCAACTGGTGGGGGCGGGCGGCGGGTTGCTCGACATCGCGCTGCGGCTGGTGACGCAGCCGCTGTGGTTCGTCGGGATCTATCTTGCGATGGTCGCCTTCACCCCGCCGCTGCTCCGGCTCCACGAACGCTGGGGGTGGGGCGTGTTCGGCGGGCTCGTGGCCGCCGCCGTGACCGTCGACGTGCTCCGCTTCGGCCTGGGGGTGCCCTACGTCGAGTTCCTCAACTTCGCCTTCGTCTGGCTCGCGATCCACCAGCTCGGATTCCTCCGCGCGGACGGCAGGATCCGCCGGCCGTCCCTCCTCGCCGGCGCCGGACTCGTGGGGGCCGTGCTGCTGGTCGCGTACGGGCCCTGTCCGCCGTCCATGGTCGGGATGCCCGGCGAGCGGATCTCCAACATGGCGCCGCCCACCCTCGCGCTGCTGTGCCACGGGCTGTGGCTGGTCGGGGCGGTGGAACTGCGGGTGTGAGTAGTTGAGGTACAGGAGATCCCGGTGAGATTGATCTTGCTGCGGTTCCCCACTCCTGATGAGGCCCGGGTGTGCTGCATACGGCAGCGGTCTCATCCTCTTCGGGTTCGGGCCAGGGGCCGAAGGGACCGTGTTCCCCGGGGCCGGTGGCGCCGAGGAGGCCGGGATCCTTCCAGCGGTGCAGCGGCACGGGGATCACTGTGCGGTTCCGTTCCGGGCCTGCGAGAGCACAAGGGCGTCTCGTCGCGCCGTGTCCCACTGCCGACCCCTCCGTGGAGTTGGCCGCTTGAAAGGTTGCCCACGACGCGAAGCGATTGACAGGGACCGTGAGCCGCCGGTCGGCCGACGCGCGGGGCGGATCAGTGGCGCGTGCCGGCCGGTGGGCCGACGACGGTGGTGAGCTGGAGTTTGGTCTCGTCCTCGCTGCCCGGCGCGGCGGTCATGATGACGATCTTGAGCTCGGTGTCGCCGTCGGTCAGGACATCGCAGTCCACCGTGACCGGGCCCACCGACGGGTGGTCGACCGTCTTGCGGACCTCGCGGTTCGCGGTCACCTCTCCCGTCGCCCACAGCTCGGCGAACCTCTCGTTGCCTGCGTTCAGGTCGCGGACCAGCGCGGCCAGGCGGCTGTCCCGGGGGAAGCGGCCGGTGGCGCGGCGCAGGTCGGAGACGAGGGCGGCGTCGGCGGTGTCGGGGTCCGTATCGGTGACCGGCCACAGCGCGAGGGGGGTGTGATCGGCGCCCACCGGGAACCTGTCGCGGGCGAAGTTGCGCATCCGCGGCGGCGAGGCCAAGGGGTCGCCCAGCAGGGCGGCCCACCCGTGGTTCCACCACACCAGTTGCCAGTCCGCCGCGAACACGGCAACCGGTACGTCTCCGAGGCGGACGAGCACTCGTTGCATACCGGGCGGGAGATGGTCGCAGATCGTGCCGTCCGCCGGCGGCACGATCTGGGCCAGGCGGTAGAGGTGGTCCCGCTCGGCGGTGGACAGCTGGAGGGCGCGCGCCAGGGACGCCACCACCGACGCCGAGGGTGTCGTGGCCCGCCCCTGCTCCAGGCGCACGACGTAGTCGACCGACACTCCGGCCAGGTCGGCCAGTTCCTCGCGCCGCAGCCCGACAGCCCGGCGCTTGCGGACGACCGGCAGCCCGGCGGCCGACGGGGGCAGCCGGTTCCGCCATGTGCGGATCGCCGCGCCCAGTCCGGCCCCGGGGGGTGTCGTCGTCATGCTCTTCATCCTCCTGCATCCCCGATCTCATGCGGGGGCGCGAGGGTGGTACTGGTCTTCCTACCGTCGAAGCGTCTCTGGTCCGGCTCCCTCGTCAAGGCAACCATCGAAGGCATGACGATCACTTTCATCACCGGAGCCAACAAGGGCATCGGCCGCGAGACCGCCCGCCGCCTTATCGCGTGCGGTCACACCGTTCTCCTGGGAGCCCGCGACCGTGAGCGGGGTGAGGAGGCAGCCGCCGCGCTGGGCGCACGCTTCGTCCCCGTCGACGTGACCGACGACGCGTCCGTGGCCGCCGCTGCCGCGGACGTCGCCGAGCACGAGGGCAGGATCGACGTCCTGATCAACAACGCGGGGGTACAGGGACCCTTCGGTGATCCCGGCGACCTCACCGCCGCGGACGCCCGCGCCGTCCTCGACGTCAACGTCATCGGCGTCGTCCGCACCACCACCGCGTTCCTGCCGCTGCTGCGCCGTTCGGACGACCCCGTGATCATCAACGTCAGCAGCGGCATGGGCTCCCTCGCCTTCACCCACGACCCCGGCCGGACCGAGTCGCTCGTCGCCGTACCGCTGTACGCCTCCTCGAAGGCGGCGCTGACGATGTTGACCACGCAGTACGCCAAGGGGCTCAAGGGCATTCGCGTCAACGCCGCCGACCCCGGCTACACCGCGACCGACATAAACGGTCACAGTGGCTCCCAGACCGTCACCGAGGGCACGGACGCGATCGTCGCCCTCGCCACCGAGGGGCCCGGTGCCGGCACCGGACGCTTCATCGACCGCCATGGCGAGATCGCCTGGTCCTGACACCGGCGGTCCGGAGACTGCCGCCTCCGACCAGCGTGAGAACCTGGGGCGACCGTCACGCCAGCCCTTTGACCTGCGTCTTCAAGTTGGCGGCGGCTCAAGGGGTCTGGGGAGATCCCGGCGGAGACGGTGCGGGTGACTCGGGCCGCGTTCCCGAAGGGGAGCCTGGCGATCCGGGTGCGGGACGAGTTGGGCTCGTTGTTCAAAGATGAGGAGTTCGCGGACCTGTTCCCGGCGCGGGGCAGGCCGGCCTGGTCACCGGGCGGGCTGGCGCTGGTGTCGGTGTTGCAGTTCGTGGAGGGGCTGACCGACCGGCAGGCCGCTGAAGCAGTGCGGGCCAGGATCGACTTCAAGTACGCGCTCGGGCTGGAACTGGACGATCCGGGCTTCGACTTCTCGGTGCTGTCGGAGTTCCGTGACCGGCTGGCTGGGGCGGACGCCGGGCGGCGGGTGCTGGACGGCGTCCTGGTCGCGACCCGTGACAAGCGGCTGCTCAAGAGCGCGGGCCGGGCCCCGGACGGACTCCACGCATGTGCTGTCGGCAGCGCGCGAACTGTGCTGGCTGGAGGGAGCAGGGAGAGCCTCTCTCAGACGACCTTTCCGCCTGCGGCCGACGCCATGACCACGCTCCGGGCGAACTGCCCCGCGTGACCATCGCAGGCATAGAAGCGGCGGCCGTCATCGGGGCCGGCGCCGGGCTCGAACCACATCACGGCGGCATGCCGGCAGGAGTGGTGGTCATCCAGGGCGCGGCCTGTTCGCGATAGCTGTGTCCGACTGGGGCCAGTTCGGCGCTGCGGGTGAGGCTGAAGATCGTCACCATGACCATGTCCGAGGGCCGGGCGGTAGCCGGTGCGCGGCCACAGATGCATCAGACCGGTATCGCCGGCGTCGGTGGCGGCCTTGCGCAGCGGACCGGCGAGGTGGTGGAGGGCTGGGTAGCCGAGCGGGGCGAGGGCGCCGCAGGTGTCGGTGAAGTGGTTGCGCGGAGCGCGGGCGGCCCCGCCCAGGGCATCACCGCCGTCCACGCGTGGACGTTCACCGGCTGGACCCACGAAGGCTGCAGATTTTTTTCGCGGATCGCGACAACCCCGGGTGGGGCCGCACGTCTGGTGGGGTGAAAGGCGGTTTCCGGGACGGGATTTTCAGCCCCGGCGCTGCCCGACCTTCAGCGTTGTCTCTACTCTTTGGAGTCGTTTCCTATGCGGCACATCCGCGCCAAGAAGTCGAACCGTTCCCTGCGCACCTGGGTGCTGGGGTCGGCTGCCGGCCTCGCCCTGGTGGTGGGCGGCGGCATCGCCGCTCAGGCGGCCAGCTCCGGCCACGCGCACCCGGGCACGTCGGCCACGGCCGACCCGAAGCCCGTGCCCTCCACCCCGGGCAAGCAGACCTCCGCCGACACCGACCCGACTCCGGTCCCGGGTGACGCGAACGGCAAGCCCTACCCGTCTGCCGTGCCCTCCACCCCGGGCAAGCAGACCTCCGCCGACACCGACCCGACTCCGGTCCCGGGTGACGCGAACGGCAAGCCCTACCCGTCTGCCGTGCC